>JAOAPF010000187.1 GCA_025462755.1 Edaphobacter sp. | reverse complement strand
CCGTGCCCTAGTATCGACATTGCTAAGCGGATGTTTAGGTGCCATGAACGTTGCACAGAGTCCTAACACCGTCACAGCCGCGACGTAGTGTGCCGGCCCGATCCGGTCAAGATGTATCAGCCATGAAACCAAAAGACGTGTCAATCCGCCGAACAGCGCATAGCCGAAGTTGTAGGAGAATGAGACTCCGCTGAACCGTAGCGATGTTGGAAAGGCGTGAATCATCATGATGGGTGTGAGTACAACTCCTCCAGCTCCGAATCCTGCCAATGCGTAGAGGGGCAGCAATGGCCGCCTCGCCCCAATTACTGGGGAGAGTGGAAGGGCGATTTTTGGAGCGCTTGGTACATTGGTCGGTGGTATTTGCGGAGCTCAGAAATGTCCACGGTACGGGCCATGGACAGGGATGAAAGCTCCTCCCTTCTTGAAGGAATTCCCAACTATCATGGAAGAGCTTTAGTGGAGTCCGTACGCCTGTGCCAAGCGAGCTGTTCTCAAAATGGTTGGAACCCGGTTCATCGTCTGGCACGGCAATCGACTACTTTGTCGAGAAGAAATGCAGTCAGAAAGTTGGCCTTGGCCTGCTGAAGCCGCTGGTCGCCGACCACTTCGTCGGCGAATCCACCATCATGCAGCTCGGTGGGTATAAGAAGTCCGCCGCAGTGCTCAAGAACAGCCTTCCCACCAACAAGCGAACCCAGTCTGGCGACATGGGTGAACTGCTTGCCACCGAATACCTCAACTCCCAGACGGAGTACACGGTTCCCATCAAGAAGCTGCGTTGGAAGAGTGACCGGCAGATGCCAATGCACGGGAACGACGTCCTCGGCATCAACTACGCGACCAACCCGCGCAGAATTCTGAAGTGTGAGTGCAAGAGCCGAACGCAGTTCGGCGACAATGCCGTGGCCGAAGCCAGCGACGGCCTCGATAAGCACAACGGACGACCGAACCCTTCAACAGTGGCCTTCATCACCAAGCGCCTGTTCGAGGACAAGAGGGATGACGAGGCCAAAATCTGGAGCGAGCTTCAGACCAAAGACTCCGTACCTGCTAAGAATGTGACGCAGATGGTCTTCGCGCTGGGCGGCAACGATCCAACCCCTGCGCTCTCGAAATGCCCGAAGGCGAAGGCAAGAGGAATTCAGCGCCAACACGCCGCCATCCGGCTCACGGCGTATCCGGACTTCATGAAGGCGATCTACAAAGTCGATGGCAAATAATCCGGCAGCAATCGTCGAACGATTGAATGAGCTGATCGCACCGGCAGCTCGGGGACGCCTTCTCGCGCGTGGACTGGCGCGGGGGCTGCTGTGGCGCGATGGAGTTCTGCCACTCGGAGCACCTGATTTTGCGCCGTCGCTCACCCACGATTTGCTGGACTTCGGCTACGGCGTCCTTGCGCTTGCGTTGGAGTTACGGGATGCCAACCGGACGCGCGAGCCCGGCACGAATTTCGCGACATCGGATGCCTTCCGCGTTGCTGCTGAGGCCATAGAGTCCGCTGTGCGGAGAGAGCAACAGCTCGACCGGGACCGGGGACGCCATCTGGTGGTGAGTGCCACGGCATTCCACTTGGCCGGATATGCGGCCCGTTCGTACTCCATGCTGCCCATCCCGGCACTGGAAGCAAATCTTTCCACGCAGGAGCGTTGCCTCGCCCTCATTCTTCGGAAGGATATGGCTGTCCTGCGGGAACAGGTGATCGACTGGTTCTCCGATGGTGCGACCCGAAGCGACGAGGTCATTGCCGCACGCCTGTCGGACCCGGAGGATGGATTCGATGCCGATGACGCAATGGTTCTGGCCGCGACCAACGCCTACATGCACGCGGTTGGAAGAGCAGACTCGGGATTGCTCTATGGCAACAGCGATCTCTTTCAGAGCGCGCTTGGGCTGCTACGAGAACTGATTGCCGCAGCTGCGGACAGCGGCCAACTAGCAACCTGGTGGGTGGCGACTCTCACGCTGCATCTGCTCGAAGATCTGTGGGATTCCAGCCTGTATCAGCGTTTGCCACAAGCAGGACCTCTGGCTGGGCAGGAACGTTGGAAGGATCTTCGTTTCCGCTTCATCGCTCAGATGGGCGTGCGACGGCCGCCACAGATGGAGTTGTGGCCATCGCAAATTGATGCTGCCCAGCGAGCGATCGACCTGAACGACGATTTGGTGATTGCGCTGCCGACAAGCGCCGGCAAAACACGTATCGCGGAGCTCTGCATCCTATGCACGCTGGTAAGTCAAAAGCGTGTCGTGTATGTAACGCCTTTGCGGGCCCTCTCCGCACAGGTCGAGCGGGTGCTGGCTCGCACCTTCATCCCTCTGGGATTTGCGGTCACCTCTTTGTACGGTGCGGCGGGAACCACTGTTGCCGATACGCAAAGCCTTGCGAGCGCGAACATCGTCGTTGCGACCCCCGAGAAGCTAGACTTCGCGATGCGTCAGAACCCCGAAGTCCTCAATGATATCGGTCTGATCGTCTTCGACGAGGGCCACATGATTGGGCTCGGTAGCCGTGAGCTGCGCTATGAAGCCCTAGTGCAGAAGCTGCTTCGCCGAAGCGACGCACATCAGAGACGTATCGTATGCCTGTCCGCGATGTTCAACGCAGAGGACCCCTACTTTGAAGACTTCACCAGTTGGCTGCGCAGCGATGAGCCGGGACAGCCGGTACAGGTGTCGTGGCGTCCGACCCGTCGCCGTCTAGCGACACTTGACTGGGCGGCCTTGACAGAATCGGCGCGGCTGAACTTCAAAGAGGAGGAAGCGTTCGTCCCCAACTTCGTTAAAGGCCGCGCCGCAAAGGGGCGTCGCCGCAAATCGTTTCCCAGCGACGAAGCGGAGTTTCATGTTGCGACGGTGGATGCCTTTGCCGGAGACGGTCACTCCGTTCTCGTGTATTGCCCGGTGCGCACGCAGACGGAGAGCCTGGCAAAAGCCTTCTTGAAGACTTCGAGCCAGGACTATCTGGAGCACATTCGACCTTTGGCTTCGGCTGATTTTGAATCCGCTGCGGCCATTGGCCGCGAATGGCTCGGTGTGTCTCACAGCGCGTATAGTGCTCTCGAAGCGGGGATCGGGGTTCATCATGGGGCTCTCCCCAGACCATTTCTGAGTGCCATTGAGCACCTATTGCATCAGCGTAAGCTGAGTGTCGTGGTCGCCTCGCCGACGCTGGCTCAGGGGCTCGACTTGTCCTGCAGCGTTCTGATCTTTCGCTCTCTACGACGTTACGAGCAAGGGCAATGGAAGTGCATCCCTGCGGCTGAGTTCTCCAATGTACTTGGTCGCGTGGGAAGAGCCTTCGTAGACCTCGACGGCATTGCGGTTATGCCGACGTTCGATGCGAGCAAGAGAGCACGCGACCACAAAGACTATTCCGACCTGATCGAGGCATCGATGGGACAGCATCTGGTCAGTGGTCTGGCGCGCCTTGTGTATAGCCTCGTGCATCGAGTTTCGTTTCTGCTCGGAGTTCAGCCCGAACGTTTCTCGGAGTACATGCTGAACACTCCGAAGCTTTGGGATGATTCCCGGCTCAAGGATGAGCAGGACGAGAATGACGAGGTTGAAGCAGATGCGACCACGCGGCGGCTGTCAGCCGATCTCGCAGACTTGGACGTCGCCATCCTCTCGACCATCGACCAACTCGGCGCGGATGTCACTCAGGTTGCAACTCTCCTCGATGAAACCCTGAAAGGTTCTTTATGGAAGAGAACGCTGAACCGAGAAAATGCACTTTGGCAAACCATCGAACGTGACGTTTTGATTTCGCGGGCAACTTGGCTTTGGAACCGCACCTCATCACAGCAGCGTGCTGCGTTCTATGCCTCCGGACTGGGTACAGAACCTGGTGCGTTTCTCGACAGCCATCGCGAGGACTTGATCGACAGCCTTGCCCAACTACACGCAGAATTCTTGGCCGGGGATGCGACTGTCGCCGGGGCGGCAGCGGTTCGCTTTGCCACGATCGTTCTGGGCCATCCGTTCTTTGGCGTTAGGACTCTGCCGGAGGAGTGGGAAGCTGCGCTTCAACAATGGATCGCCGGAGTTCCATCAGCAGAGATTCTGGAAGGCCGAACCGGGCACGACTTCAATCGAATGCAGATTCTCCTACAGGACGCCATTGCGTTCAAATTGGTGTGGGCTGCGGAGGCTGTCCGTGTCCAAGCGGTTGCGATGGCGCATCCTCGGTTCAACGAACTCGGCGAGGGGCCTGCACTCGCGTTCACCTATGGTGTGAGCAACCGACCTGCGGCTCTCCTCTGCCAGTTGGGGCTCGCCTCTCGCACTGCTGCGATGTGGGCTGTGGAGAAAACCAACGCGACATTCAAGGACAGCGTTGGAGCGAGGATCTGGCTGACACAGCATGAACAGTTGCTGGCGCAAAAAGATTTCTGGGATACAGCGGATCAACACCTGCTATGGATGCGATTCGCGACGCGCGAGGATATTGATTCGCCCCGAGAGTGGAAGGTCCTACAGCTTTCTTTCGACGTCCGGTGGGACGGTGTACCCCTTCCGCCGCGTGCCTTTGCGAGAGTCATTCCGAAGACGGATGGCACGGGGCTGGTATGCCACGCTGATCTGCGTCCGATGGGCAGAATTACGATGCCGTTCGACGCTACGGCGTGGCATACCGAGGCTGCGATGGGAGACGACGGAAAACTGCTGCTCGCGCTCTACGGCCCGGAACACTATTCCGTGAATTGATTCGCTGGTTTTACGGCGTCGGGGGCGAAATGATGGTTTGGCTGGGTACTGCAAACACTTTGAGGAAAACGGCACACGGTGTAAATCGTCGGCGTCGATCATTGGCTCCAGGAATGGGATCTCTGGACCCGGCGTGAATACATCCTGGGCGAGCGGTCGCAGGAAGAGCTCGCCTATCTTCACGCCTCGAAAAGCAAGTTCTACGATCTTCTGGAACGCCTGATCGCGAAGGAAAACTTTGCTGTTGTCGCAGAAGAATGCCATGAGGACAGGACAGGACACGATCCCGAAGCGGCTTGCTACGGAGAAGGGGCCTCGCCATATCGAAATCGATATGACCTCCCGCAACGGGAAGAGGCTGCCATCCTCAAGGCATACGAAGAAGCTGACGACACCAAGACCAAGGGATATGCGTTACACGAAGACTGGATGGCAAGGACGACCGTCGATGTCTTGGAGCCGCGTCAGAAGGCCCTCGTCATATGCGGCGCGATCCATTACAGCGGCCTTCAGGAGCGATTCAAGGCACATGGACTGGAGGTAGTCGTGCTCCATGTTTCAACGGAGCCGTGGGCCAGAAATTCGATCATGAAGTCCATGAAGGAAGGTTTCCACTAAGTAGAGCCCGATCAGCGATAGTTCACTTGGCCTCCCCGTGTCAATTACAGCGGCACGATCGAACGCGGCTCGATGCCATGCACATTCTTGAAGATTGAGGACGAAAAGCGCTGTTGGTCCTCGGAAGAATACTGCAATGTCAGCCACGTCAGGTCGTAGTCGAAGGCGGCATCGACCATGATCCATTGGCGAGTGAGGTCGTAGAGGGATATCCAGGAAAAGAAGTTATTCATCAGCTGTGCCAGTGTGGCCGAATTTTTCCCCTCGATGGCACGTGCCTTCACCTCCCCGTCTGCGGTGTCGATGAAGATGGGATAAATCTCCTCGAACAACGGTGCGAGAGAATCGACCTTATCATTTCCAGCAGCCCAGAAACCGGGCCAACAAAGAACCTCAGGATGGGTTAGCTTCATCTCGTGGTACAGCAGAAACTTCCCAAAGAAGAGCCGCACCGGCATGTTCATTGGTTGGAATGTCAGCGATCGGGCTTCCTCTCGAATCTGAGCGATCGAGGGCTGCGTGGCGGTCCATCGCGCCATCTCCGCAGCGATGTCTAAAGGACTGGCCCAATCATTCTCGGCACAGAGCCGAGAAACACAGACCTCATATTCCGCCTTGGTACAGCCAGTGATGCTCTTGTAGAAGACAGGCCCAAGCCGCTTCAGGGTCTCACAGACAGCGACAAAACGGTGGCCAGGATGGATGATTCGCTCGATGTTCTCGATCTGTTCCGCCGGTAAGAGTAGGAATTCGGCAGGGTTCATCGCCACATCGCAGACCAGCAGGAACATCGCTACAAGCGGATCATTCGGATCGAACGGGATGGATTCTTGGAGCTCCCTGCAAAAGAACTGGAAAGCACTGACATAGACATCGCGGAACATCCCTGCTTTCTTGAAGTCGTCCCAGGTCCTGAATTTCCGCGTCGACCGCCGAAGATATTGCATTTGCGAGAAACGTGCTTGACCTTCGAAGATTTCCAAAGCGCCGAGGGGAGGCTGCGGCAATGCAGTCCCTTTGGCGAAGCCGACAGTGCCGGTTTTCGCGAGACGATCGAATTCGGGTTCCCACGGTCGCGGGTCGGGCACACACGTCTGGTTCGGATCGAAGGTCGCAGCTAACAGCCAGAGGAATGAGCCTACCCCAATTCGAAAGCAATGACCTGAGCTGAAAAAGTATTCGTCGTCCAGAGCCTCGGAGGCTTTCGTCGGATTGGTCAGCAGCCAACGAAACGACTCCATGTCGTGCCAGTTGTTGAGAATGCGATTCAATTCGGCGGTGAGTCGATCCGGTGGCGCGCCATTGGCTTTCATCTGAGCCCAAATCTCCGCCAGCTTGGAGAGCGGCTTCACGTTGTACGGTGCCTTAGTGAATTGAGAGAGTGAACGCCGGTTTAAGTGCATCTGCGCCGGATACATGAGCGAAAGCAGGAGGCCTGACGTTGACCCAATGTGCTGCGACCAATGAACCGTTTCATGGAAGTAGGTGGAATGGTCGAACATGATCTCTTCCGACAGCTCGCCCGAGCTGCGAACTCCCGATTCCCCTGTCTCTAAGTTGCGATGGATGTCCGGGCGCAGGCGCACCACGAATCGGAGCGGGTCATAGAGTCCCCGCGCATTCAAACAACTGCGCAAGTTGGGCGGGAGCTTCCAAACTCCTAGCTGATCGGCAATCGGATGCGTCATCTCTCACTCTAAGGTACTCGGGTTCTGGAAATTGCCGGGAACCATTGGAGTTAGGTCAAATTTCCTACGCTAATCCGACATAATGGACAGATGGCGAAGAGAAGGCGACAGCAGAGCAGAATGCGGCCTAAGACATTGTCGTCCTCGGGACAGACTGGCCAGCAGGGAGTCAACTTCATCGAAGGAGTTCTCCTGAAGATGGGCTCCCGCTGGACGGCCAGCGGACCCAACGAAGTGGGGATCGATGGTTACATCGAGCTTTTCGACCCGGCAAAGCGAGTTCCCCTGGGCCTGACTCTAGCCGTTCAAAGCAAGGTCGTCTCGTCCATCCGCGATGCCGTCAAGGAATTCCGTTACAGCTGCGACCCGAGTGATTTGCAGTATTGGCTAAAAACCAATCTTCCGGTGATTCTGATTGTTTCCGATCCGGAGACGCAGCAGGGCTATTGGGTTTCCATTCCGGAAGTTTTCAAAGACTGGAAGCCCGGCGACAGCACCTCGATTCTTTATCGAAAGGAACAACACCTCTTCGATACGGCGTCCCTGTCCGAGCTGGTACGCGTCGCTGCACCGAAGGGAGGGCTGTACGTTCCGCCGCGGCCCACGGCGGAACGTCTTTGGAGCAACTTGCTCGCGATTGAGGGATTGCCTGCGGTGGTCTATGTGGCAGCGACGCAGCATCGCGACGCCCCGGAGATTTGGACGATTCTGAATCGAAAGAAGATTCGACCGGCTTCCGGATGGATTCTCTGGGAGAAGAAGATCGTAAGTTTCGAAGATCTGTCGAGTCAGGATTGGGACACGATCTGCGAGCCTGGTACGGTCGAAGGGTTCGACACGGTGGAGTGGTCCGAGTCGAACGATCCCGAGAGGACGCGACTCTTCGTCCAGCTGTTGAACAAGACGCTGCGGGCACAAGTCGACTCCCGTCTTCGATTTTGGCCTAAAGATGACTGTTTCGCCATGGTCGGAGAAAAACGAAAACAATCCTACAAATCGCTCAGGCGCACGAGTGGTCTTAGCGTGGTTTCCCAATTCAGCAGCAAGGCCAAAGATGGAAGGGTGTTCCACTACCGTCGCCACCTTGCCTTTCGCGGGCAATTTCGCTTTTTGGACGGCACCTGGTTTCTTGAAATCACGCCTACCTACCGGTTTACCAGCGACGGTTTGAAGCGTGACCTGTTCCATGAGTCGCGGTTGAAGAAGATCAAGGAAATCGAGGGCAATCGCGCTGTCCTGAGCTGCGTGCTCTTCTGGGCACACCACCTGCAGCCGGAGGACGGTCTCTTCGCCGGCCCGCAACCGCCGATCGTGTTCGGCGAGTTGAAGACGATTAATGTGAACATTGGAGTTGATGACAAGTCTTGGCAGCAAAATGATCCAGAGACGGCGGCACTCGATCAACAGAGCACCCTGCAGGGTCTGCTGCCGATGGTGATTCCTACTGGGGAGGCCAAATGAAGTTCGATTTCTTCGATGAACCCGAACTTGAATTCGGAAATGGCGGCACCCACGTGGATATCCGTTACGGTTTGATGGCGCACGGGCCGTTGGATCTTGGCGAGACGACCGCACCGCAGCAGATACGCGTGGGATTGGTGGGAACGCCAGAGAGCGTAGATGGCGTGCGGGCGTGGTTTGAGAAGTGCGAAGCGGGGATCGATGCCAAGAAAAGCCGTCTCGGTAATCTTTTTCCGCCATTCCCGGGTTTTCGCGAGGACACGGCGTTCCGTTCGCAACTGGTCTTTCACGACCGCTGGACCTCGACAATTCGCCAACGGAAGATCGATCCACTGCTGCAGACTCCGGGCAGCTCTACCCTCGTTCAGGACTTCGTTAAGCTCTTCATCGAGCAGGTGAATTCCGTGCGCGAGAGCGGCGGCCCGATGGTCATCGTGTGCGCACCTCCCAAAGATCTTCTCGATGCGGTCGACGCTCGGGTCTCCCGCAAGGGAGACTCACAGGAACAAGACCTGGATGAGAGTTCCGAGGAGACGGAAGCAGACGTTCCAAGTCCGGCCTTCCATGACTTGTTGAAGGCCGAGGTCATGCGTGTCGGCGTACCGATCCAAATGATTCGCCCTTCGACCTATGGCGGGCAGGCCCGGCGTAATCCAAATTCAAGGGCCAGCTCATTGCCTTTGCAGGATGAGGCGACACGGGCATGGAACATCCATGCCGCGCTCTATTACAAGGCGGGTGGAGCGCCATGGCGGCTGCTACGCAGCCCGAGCGAACTGACGACATGCTTCGTCGGTATCAGCTTTTATCGGAGTCTCGACGGCGACCGTATCATGACTTCCGTCGCGCAGGTTTTCAATGAGCGTGGCGAAGGTGTGATCGTCAAAGGAGCGCAGGCAGAACTTGATAAGAACGACCGGCAGCCCCACCTCAAGAAGGAAGATGCCAAGGCCTTGCTAAAGAATGCTATCGCCGTGTACCGCAAGGAACATCACACCAGTCCGGCCCGGCTTGTGGTGCACAAAACATCGCGACTGACTGCTGAAGAGATGGAAGGCTTCCGCAGCGGTGCAGACGAACACGATATCGAATCGGTCGAGATGATTAGTGTGAAACGGTCGTTCACCAGGCTCTATCGCGAAGGGACGTATCCACCGTTACGAGGCAGCTTTCTGAAGCTGCAAGAGAACAGCGGACTTCTCTACCTACGGGGCAGCGTTCAGTTCTTTGAGACCTATCCGGGTATGTATGTTCCAAGGCCGCTCGAACTTTCCGTGACGAAGGCTGAGACGACCGTTGAACAGATCGCGAGAGAGATCTTGTCGCTATCGAAGCTGAATTGGAACAACACACAGTTCGATGGAGGGGAGCCCATCACACTACGAGCAGCGCGCCGCGTGGGAGACATCTTGAAGTGCATTCCGGAAAACGGCACCGTCCAGCCCAGCTTCCGTTTCTTTATTTGACCTATGGCGATCCGTCTTTCCGATGGGGGAGTTGGGTGCGAGGCTAGATGCCCGGAGACAACAAGGCTCCCTTGTGCCCCTACACCCGGCGGACGGCGCTGGATCCAACAAGTGTCACGAAAATGCGGAAGCTTACGTACGACAGCATGTGGGCTGCCACGTCGTCCGGGGTTGGCTCATTGAAGACTTTGTCGGCTTCACGTACTTCAATGCGCACAGTGTGGTGCGGGACTCCTCCGGCCAACTCTTCGATCCAACTCCTATGAGACAGCACTGCCTCTTCGTTCCGCAGGAAGGAGATGAGGATGGCTTTGACGCTCCGCACGGTGTAACCGGCTCCCCGTCTTCATTCTCAACTTCCGGTGCATCAACCTCGGTGTACTCCCAGCGTGAGAGCGTACCGGGCTGCCGCTCGTTCGGATTGCGGTGGTCTGTCTCGATCCGCACCAACTCAGGTCGTGCGGCCACTTCGCGGTCGATGTGCTGGGTGAGCTTGGCATGATAACAATTTCCGTCGAGGCATTGATCCGCGGCGACGTCGAAGAAAAGGGAAGTGTTGTATCCGCTGCGGCGTGGGCAGGCAGAGCAAGCGCCCGCGCCCGGGTTCAGCGTGGCGCCCTCGCGGTCAAACGGAGCCTCGTCGAGTGGGAGATAGACGTTGTTCGCGATCCACGCGGATAGGTGCTTGGCGGGGAGGAGGTGGGCTTCTTTGTCCTGATAATCCTTGCGCCAGCATGCCTCGAAGGCTTGCTGCTGGAAATCCTGCGGAAGACGCGCGATGAGGTTGGCATGACTGGCCGTGATGCGCTCGGCCTGGAAGGCCTTGGCCACCTCCGGAATGAGGTGCAGCAGCGCAAGGCGGGAGTAGATGAGGCTTTCGCTCTTGCCGGTCTTCTCGGCAAGGGTAGCGGCGTCATAACCGGGCAGGTCGAGCAGCCGTTGGAAGCCCTGCGCTTCCTCATACGGATGCACGTCCAAACGCTGGCTGTTTTCGACCAGCATCCACTCAAGAGCCTGTTCATCGGAGAGTTGCACGATCCGGACGGGTATCTCTTCGAACGCAGCAAGCTGTGCGGCGCGGAAGCGCCTTGCTCCAGCGATGATCTCGTAACCGTCGCTGTTGGGCCGCACAGTGATGGGCTGGATGAGGCCTTGCGTTCGCAGGCTCGCGGCAAGCTCAGCCAGCTTGCTCTCTTCGAAGGTGCGGCGGGGGTTGGTGGTGGACTCGTGGATGCTGGCGAGGGCGATGGTCTGATACTGTGATTTGACGGCAACGGTACGCATGTCATCTCCTACAAGAGGTATGTAGATCGTTGTGGTGATGGGCGGTGTTCTAAGCACCGCCCCATTTACTGGCAAACCCTGTCGCTAGCTGGCTTGCGCCAGTTGCGACTCCTCCGCTTCGCCGGGTTCTGGCTCCAGAGCCGCGAGGATCGCAGCGGAAGCGTGCTGGATGACTTCCAAGCTCTCGGTCATGAGCGCCGCGTTGCCGTCGTAGAGCCGGATGTAGTCAGCGGAGGCTGTTCCGGTATCAAGCCCCACGGCCTTGCCAACAATGAACGCAACGGCTTCGGCCTCGGTCTCGCGCATCACTTTCGTGGTCGCGGTGCGACGCTCGGTGCGGTGTAACAGTTCATGAGCCAACTCATGGATGAGCGTGCTGAATTCCTCGGCCTTCGATTGACCGGGGAGCAGGGCGATTCTGCCCCCGTAGCTCATGCCCAGCGCAGGCGCAATGCTCTCGCTAAAGGAAAGCTCGATGCCTTGTTTCTCCACGAATGCGAAAAGGCGTTCGCGGTTCTCGCCTACGTCGCCGCCGATCTCGCGTATGGTGGGAAGCTCTTCGCCATCGGTCTGGCTGGCATCGAACACATAGGCATTTCGGAATCCGGCCAGCATGGGCTGACTCGGCGTGTTCTTGTCTCGTTCGTCCTTCTGTCTGCGCTTGGTGATGATGGGAGCAAGGATGCGGATGCCGCGCTCGCCCTTCTTCACGTTGCGGCCTAGCTGTCTCCAAGCATGAAAGCCGGCAACGCGGGTGGCTCCGGGCCTCTGCCGTGCGATGGACAGCACGTTGCCGAAACTGTACCGATGGAATCGGCTCATGGCGTCGAGGTACGCGGTCAGTGCGTCGCTGTTGCCAGCCTCTAGCTGCTCGATGAGGGCTTTGATGTTGGCTGCGATGAGTTCTTGTGCGGTGGCCTTCTGGCTCTGCGGGAATTGGCTGCTCAGTGCTCATGTTCTCTCCTCCGGGATGTGTTTTTCTGGGCCCTACCCGCTCGAAGAGCAGGGCGAGAATCGCCATAAAAAACAACATGCTTTCTTAATTGCGAGGCATTTAGCCCGGTGGGGCGCGGTGTCAAAGGGCGGCGTAGCCGCTTCGTCGAGGACAGCGAAGCGCGCAGCTTTAGCGAGCACTAGAGCTGCCCGGAGACCCTTGACACGAGGAGCGCGCCAACGGGTTACAAGCGAAGCAGAAAGCATGTTGTCTCTGCATCGACCGGCCGTGTGCGGCGGTCCACGTTCATGCTTTTAGGGTCGGCGTTGCGCGGCGGCGTTACCGGTGTGTGTTCAACCTGCGTATCGGTTTCGCGGTTCGGGATGAACGCGAAATCGCCCCGTTCGGTAAGCTCGCCGGAGCTGGGCACACGACGCACTTCAAAAGCTTTGAGCGATGGCATTGAAGGGATCGAACGCCTCGAAGTCGAGGTCCCGGTGGAACGAGGATTTTCACTGAGCGACGTGACCATCGGCGGCGTGCCGATTCGCTACGGAGGCCAGATTGCTGAATGCATCACCGTAAAGCTTACCGGTGTTGCCGTCCTGGCCAATGTCAATCCTGTCCCGCTGCCCTGTGATGCTCACGCCGTCATTGATCCTGCATACCCTCTAGGATTGAGTCGGCCCGTAGCAATTGGCGGTCCCATACCGGCAGGCACTGTCATCGCGCTCGTCAATCAGGGAGAAGGAGCAGTCGTGCCGCCCGCTCCAAAGGTGGCAACGAAGGCCGCCCTGTCTGAGGCTGCAGATGTCGCTGAGGTCCTGACGCTTCGGAGAAGAATATGAATACGCCCGCTGAATCGCAAGTTGCTCCTGTCGAGCCCGTGCTGGAACTCGCGGATATCCAAGGTGCCGCGATCCCTGGATTTCTCAAACCCTTCCAGACGTTGATTGCGATTAACTGTAACGGCGCGGTCGATCCCATAAAGGACTTCAAACGGTTCATTCGAGAAATGAGCGCCAAGCTTTCGACAGGTGCGGAGACTCTCGCTGATCGGCGGGAACACCGAACGCTGAAGTTCGCCGACCGAGCCGACCAAAAAAGCCCCGCGGTGCTGACCGGCATCGCGTTCAGCAGCGGCGGCCTCCTAAAACTGACACCCAGTGCAGCGTCAATTCCGAGTGACGCAGGCTCGACGCTTGTTTTGGCCAGATCGCTTCCAATTGGGAGATGAGATCGAGAAACAGATGTGGTTTTCGTTGTGGCCCAACAGACGGTCAGGCAGCGACCGGCGTTGAAAAGTGACGATAAGCATCCTCTTGGTAAACTTGCATCCCCAGCCTGGAAGTTACCACCGCATCCTCTCCGTGCAATGGGTAAGTGTCGGACCTCTGAGGTGTTGTCAATGACATCGTGGCGAATGCAGCTCCATCCAAAATTCCCCGGCGGCTCAGCTCGACATGCAGCCGAAAGCCTCTGCGCCGGTTTTGTAGGCCTGGACTTCAAGTGGGATGTAGGGGATCTATGCCGGGCGAAGTATGACGATCTGCCCGCTGAAGAAAAGAACCAGTGGGCTTTCGCGCACGAGATGACAGAGGGAGACCATGTACTCATCTTTGCGCACCATTATCCCTTTGCTCTCGCGCGGATCGATGGACCGTACAACTACATCAGACAGCCTGTTCCCGAATTGGGCGTCTGGTTTCGACACTTCCGACGCGTAGCCGCCGTTAGGTACTACAGCGACTTCAAAACCAATGCCTCTGCGTGGAAGCCGTTGATCATGACAGCGACTCTCACCCCGTTGCGGAGCAACGAGAGTGGATCTCAGCAACTCATTGACAACTGGCTCGTAGAAGTAGAAGAGTAGGGCGCCAAACGTTGCTGTAAACGGCAAGACCGCAACGGCACCGACGAACCCAGAAACCGGTCGCGTGACGCGAAGTCAGAATGGGGCGGGATAGCAATGTTGATTGCGGAACTGCACGGCAAGAGGCGCGCAGCTGTTGAAGGAAACGAAGGCCGCGGACGAAGGGCGCACGGAAGAAATAGTTTTTCTCCATGTCGGAGCGTATCGATGGCTGCAAAGTCTGCAGCCTGAATGGCTGACAAAAAGTCTTTCGACTCCGGAAACCTTGACCTTGCCTACCTGTTCTCCGCAAAGGACATTCCGACATTTGGAGAATGCCGGGGTTACAACTTTGGACGACTTTTCAAATAAGTAACACGCTGTGATCTATACGAAGTTTATCAACTGTATCCCTGAAAAGCCTTTTAAGTTCCGTAACAGCCGCTAGTGTCGCTATCGTAGCGACACGTCTCCCGAGTAAAATTCATCGCCGAGGTCAGCCATGCGGGTTGCTGCGCTCTTGGTTCTGTCCGTGTTGATAGCCATTCCCACGTTTTCCCAAACTAATAATGTCGGGCTTGGCGATTCATTCCCGCCAACAAGTCAGCCAATAAATGCCACGGATATCGCGAGTTGGACGACCTGGGACGCCTCTAACGTCGGGCCTCTGCTGCCCAACGAACCTATAAACAGCTTTGGACAGATAGATAAGTATCTTGTCCCAGCGCCTGCTGTGAATGATATCGTCATGATCCATATAGTTAACTCAACGGATAGGAAACTCGGGCCCGTTATAGCCATCTCGGACAGCCACTGGTTTCTGTATCAGAAGGATAAAAACGGTTTATTCCATCAGCTCCTCAAGAAAGCGAAGGGCGCGAAAACAGACGCTGCTGGCGTCATGATGGGAACTGCACCCACTCTATATGGTGCAAAAACTGGTTACATTATTACTCTAAGTCGTCTCCTGCTTGATCCTTCCCGTACGGCGATCACTGGGCCGCCGTACCCCGCGACCCCGCCCACTCTGAATTACACGGTAACGCCCACGCAGGGAACAGCGGCAAACCTTGCCGCCCTGCAAGCTCTAGTCGGTGCAGTTCTAAACATAACGACGGCCGCCGCGGCCGCCCCGGCTGCTGTTGCCCCGCATGTTGCTCTACCTCTTCCTGCACTGAAATATGTACTCGCAGCACAAGCGACGCGTATTAACCAGAATGCTTTGAAACCGCCCTATACGCTCGCAATTGCTGGGACGCCTATTTCAACTGCGGCTGGGGATGATGGAACGTGTTCTAACGTTACTGCGAAGACTACTTGCCCAATGTCACAGACGATTAGCGTGAACGATGTGGAACACTGGGGAATTGGCGTCAACATAGTGGCCTATGGACCTGTCGAAAGGTCGTATTCTCTCAGCTCCTCCGGTGTCGTCGGAGTGAACTCGACCCGGCATATGGCGCTTTACGGAGTTTTCGATTACATCCCAGCGGGTACCAACCATGTATGGGTGCCCTATCTGCAGGCTGGAGTGCCCCTTTCAGGTGCGGTGCTTCACCTCCCTTATGTGGGGATATCGCAACCGCTGCCCTTCACGAGCAAGTTCATCCCTCTTTCGGTATATGGCGGTTACGGTTTCATGAAGCAGACGAAGCTTGATGGTCTGGCCGTGGGATCGACCGCCACCCAGGCACAATTCACGGCGGCTTCCAAGACTGATTGGGCAAAGAAGCCCATCTATGGCATCGAAGTGCAGGTTTCAGCAATCGTAAACAAGATCAAATCGAGCGTCGGCGGCAGCGGCGGTGGTAACTAGGAAGCGCCGCCTCCTCGCTGATCCGGGCACCTGGAATATTCATCCCCGGATCTTGTATACCGAAAATGTTGTTGTTCATAGCGCTTTAGTTCAAAGCAGCATCTATTCATTAGCCGGCAACCCAGCTTGCCGTACGCTCTCATGCACCGCCTCGATCTTCGTCTTGAATTCTTGGCAGTCGGCAAATTCCGGTGTGTTCCCAAAATTTCGTCACGACATAAGCAGGAAGCCACTCTTTGCATATTCGAATCGGCTGCCCATCCTCAAAGCCGTTAAAATAGGTAATCTCCCCGGAAATCTTGGTTGTTTCGCTGAAAGGCCAGCCAGGCCCCCACTTTAATGGCTGAGTGATGCCATGCTCAGCTGCCCAAGGCAAAGCCGTCCTCCATCCGGACCCTCTGCTACCCAAAACCGGAGGCAAATCGTGAGTGAACTTTAGAGAATTTCCGATTGTTCTTCCGCTCTTGATGTCCTCGCGATGGACCTCAAGCGCCATCTTGACGCTGGTCGCCGCGATCACTCCGTTATTCGAGATGCTGATCAAGAGCTCGTTGCCTGGCTCGAAACTCGAACCAAACTCGAGTCGTGCGGCTTGGGTGCCTATCAGCTGCTGCCGAAGAAGCTTCGTTTGCTTTTGAATTTCGTCCAAATTGCCTTGAGAAATCTTCGTCTGTGTTGCGGCTTCCCTGAGGGTCTGATCCATAACGTTCAACTGGCGGCGGGCGATGTTGGCATAGATCGCTGCCGCTGCAAAGGCCAGCCATGTCCCTACTATGAGCCAGACTTGTTGACGATGGACTTTCCGCCTCCAGAGATGCTCCCACCGCTTTTCACTCTGTTTGATATGTAACCGGGAAATTTGGTCAGCAATTCTTGCTGCATCAGCAGTCCGATGTCCATCAGATTCTTCAAGCCGTTTTTCGGCCAATGAATTCTGATTGTCCAGCCTCGAACGAATGAGGGCCAATCCATCACGAAAAGCTCCTAGCAGAGCTTTGAATTGGCTAGGCGGTATATCCATGGATTACAAAACGTTCCCGGCGTTCAGATCAAACATATCGTGCAACAGGATGAACTGGCTGGATTGTCTACTGAGCATCGCTCCGCGATCTGAGCACAGCCATTGTCCAAACGTCTATGTGGGAGGCAGAAAGCTGTGTGAGCGCCCACATCTGGCAAATATTTAATCTTGAAGAAAACCTGGTCGGCGCCGGTGAGGCCGATGCGGTGCCAGTCCAGCGGCCCCAGACGGATCTCTTTATCTAATTCACAGCTTAGGGCTTTTAGCAACAACAACTTCGCCGTATTCCTTTTCGGTGCAACGGGGCGCCGACTTCAAACTAATGATGCCATCACCCACGTCGACGGTTACCTGGTCATTTGCCAAAGATCCATGCTGATCTGTCAGCGCATCCCCGTGGTTTGACTTGAAGAGTGTTTTCAGGATGAGTCCGCTGTCGCAATCCCCGTTCAGTTTGGCTCGTGGAAAGTCGATTGACGATGCGACCGTGCCAATCAGGTCCCTCTGGTCCGAAAAGACATCTCCACATTCGCTCTTATGGTTACGCTGGCGTTCAGCAATTTGCACTACCACGTTCAGATGCGCGTCTCCATTCCTGCCGTCAGAATAAATTCGGCAACCAGTTGGACTGATATATGAGAGATCTGTATATCCGTTCCATGCGTTTCTGACACAATTGATAAGCCGTCCCCAGCCTGGATCGTAGAGCTCCCATCCCGGTGTCGCTTGTACGGTTATGTCCCTAGGGTCGCATCTTCCATTACCCCCTGGGCATTGCAAGCCATAAATCGTCCCATTCGCTAGGTTGCCTTGGTTCACCTGGGTGATTCTTGTATTCCACGAGTCCCCTTCGACCCAGACTTTTGTCGAAATCGTAATGCGCGGAATCGGGCACACAAGAACAGAAATCTTCTGCTCACCATATGACTTGAAGACCCAAGACCTTCCGACACAAAAGTTGAAGGAGAGAGTGTAGTTTCCATAACGGCTGATAAGTTTCGTCGGGATCGACAGTTTCAGGAAGGCCATACTGTATGATTCAACCGTCACCGGGGTGACAGACCCATCTGGTCCCAGGAGTTTGACTTCAGGAACAACGGAGAGCTTTGTCAACCCCACTCCCGTAAGGAAAACTTCTGTCATATCGCCGTGAGCCCTGAATATCGCGATGCCGTTTTTGGGCACGTTAAGAACTGGGGTGGTATTGAGAAAGTCCACCTGAGCCACAGTATTGCCGAGCTTGGTACCCAACAGGTCGAAATCGTCATTCAAGTACGATTGGGCCTGCGCCAAGG
Organism: Edaphobacter sp.; assembly: GCA_025462755.1. Classification (GTDB taxonomy): domain Bacteria; phylum Acidobacteriota; class Terriglobia; order Terriglobales; family Acidobacteriaceae; genus Edaphobacter. The sequence continues at coordinate 2,385 of JAOAPF010000187.1, read as the reverse complement.
TGGCCTTTGTTAATGCCGCATATCTTGCAATAAGTTGTTGAGCGTTGTCGTTCAAGACCCGTAAATTGGCTTGCATCGCAGCATCCATCTTGTCGATCCCGTAATTGATCGCCGTCGTCAGAGAAAACAGCGCGCTATTGACAATCATTTCGAGCTGTTTGAGGCGATCCTCCGCAGCTTGATTCGCTTGTGAAATCGCATCGTTAACCAGCCCGTGTATACCGACTGCCAAATTGCCCAAGGCTGCAGCGTTGAGAGTGGTCGATGCCGCTAACCCGGGACCCTGAGAAAAGGAGCGGGGCGTCGCACTTGCGCAAAGCAGGGTAAGGCAGAGAAAAGAAGCCAAAAGCTTCTGTAAGAGCTGGAAATGGCGCTCACTATCGACAAGACTCCCTCTCATCACCGCCCCCAAATCACATTTTTCGTTGGGAACTACCGGGGTCGGCCTATGAAGCTGGGTCAATAGGAATCGCCCGTTTTCCTAGCGGCTGAAACCGCTCATTGGGCCCCATGATGGAGCTGGTCACGAAGAGTATTCATACGAACCAGTTCCTCACCGGGTCTGCCCCCGTGATCTGACAGCCGGCCGAGCAAATTTGTAAAACAAAGAAAGTAGCAGACATGCGGCTTTTGGATGTCGGTCATGGACGGAGATCTCCTCGCCATGCTTGCATCGGGGACATGCAGCGGTTTGGTCCAACATTTAAACACAGCTCTCCCGCTACGCGCACCTTTTTTCTGTAAGGCACCGATCAATTCGTGACGTTGGAAGCTACGATTAGGGCAGATGACCGGCGCCATGCGATTGGCGACGTAATGTACATTACAGGGACTAACTAATCACCATGTGAGAGGAATCGAAATGCAAAAGGCCCTGCTTGTCTTTTCGGGTGGTCCTGACTCAACGGCTGCCGCCATCTGGGGAATGGAAAACCAGTTCTCGACCGAACTGCTCACCTTCAAGTTTCGCTCTCTTGAACAAGATGGTGAACTCGCTGCCGCCGTCAAGGTATCGGAAATGCTCAAACTCAGCCAAACGAACGTCGACTGGACGTCGCCAATGGCCATTTTTCCCCACAGAATGTATCCACTTATGCACGCGGGCACGCCGAAGGCTCACGCTGAAGACAAGACCGGATCTCTACTCCCATTTGGAGCCGGTTTGATTTTGACATTCGCGACGGCATTCGCTCTTTCTAGAGGGATCGACAATGTCATCTGGGGTGCAACGAAGGACGATGCCTATGGCAACCTTGACTACGACCAGGGGTTCTCTGATGACCTATCGGCACTGATTTCGAAGTCCGTGGGCTGCAAGGTAACAATCCATGCGCCATTTGCCCACAAACACAAGTTCCAAATCTTGGATTGCTATCGGGTTAAGCGGTCGTTGTTCGCCGCCACGTGGTCTTGCAAAGCGGGCGGTTTGCAACAATGCGGAAAATGCAAATCGTGTTTGGCCCGCCGGCTTTCCACCGTCTTGGCTAACTTTGACGATTCGACTGAGTATTCAACAAAAGAGCTAAATGTACCATTTACACAAGCTGAGTTGTCCAATCCGCTCATCTTGGGGGTTAAAAAACTAGCACAGGCCTTTCAGTCTGAGAAAATGCCGCCTCACGTATCGACCTAATCTCGGCGACGTTGTGTGCCTTTGCTCATTGCGGACTCTCCCCCAATCCGGTCTCTCAGAGGGCATCCACGGATTTCCGCATCCGTTTCTTCGCGACACCAATCAGTGGCCTTCTGGGTCACGGTACGCGAGTGCTGCTGCATAAATTCGGAGCCGCGGCGGGGAAAGCTCTGGTTGGACTCGCGATCACGCGAATCCCGATCCGGCACATCCGGGGCGGCGGCTGCCGCATCTCTGGTGATACTTCTGGTGATACTTCGTTTTGGAATTTGCTGCCCTCGTCTGCAGTCGACTGCAAACCGCAATTGTTTACGATCATACTTGTAATCATAGGTTTGCGAGAATATGCAGCAACCTGCATTCTCCTGCAGTTTCGTCATAATCGGACTTAAAATCCGGAGCTGCTCTTTCGGCCGTCTCAGAAGAATGCCAAGGCGTCGGGATCAGGCCTGTATCTGTCGCGGGGCCCACGTGAAGTCCTTCGGTGGAGACTTGCGGTGCGAGCCTGCCGCTTCGTGTCATGTTCGTTGTGGACCTCGCGGCTCCAGTCAGAATGGCAGACTATCTTGCAAGCAAAGGTCAAACTGTTGCTGATTGGCGACCACTCTCTCTTGTCGTGAGGGTCTTGCGCGCCAAAGTCGGCTACCCTGCCTAAGCAGTGCTCAATGCGGCTCGTTGTTCCTTCCAGTCGGGGGGCAGCGGCTTGAGGCACCGCCCCAGATCGAGCGAGGAGGGCTGTCTGCCTTCCAGGA
>JAOAPF010000290.1 GCA_025462755.1 Edaphobacter sp. | reverse complement strand
GGCAGTTCGCGCCAATATTCGGGAATTTCAGGGGTTTGCCGGGCAGGGATCATGCTCGCTCGAATTCCCGGTCAGATTTGAGTGATCCCAAGGAGCCGATGGTGAAGCGGAAACCGGACCTTCTCCTGCGCCTCGGGAGAGGAGGCGTCCAGAAAGTCGCCTCCTGTCGTCAGGCGTGTGCTTCTCCACGGAACTTTGACTGGCAGTTCGCGCCAATATTCGGGAATTTCAGGGGTTGCGTCGAGAGAGGCCTAGGGCCAGGACTCTGTGGCGGTGGACCCAGTCCGTTGCGAACTGTTATCCCTGCTAACAGGGAATTTAACAGGGAATTCAGCCGAATCCGATGCTGCCGAAGAGCGGCCGGACTGCGCCAACTCGAATCAATTCAGCAGGTTGGCTATGCTTTGACAGACTACTAGGCTGCTTTTTAACAGGGAATTCCTTTCCGTGGACAGGGAATGATTCCTATGGAACAGGGATTCCACTTTCGCTGATCAGGCCAAAGCAGCACCCCGTGTTTGTCCACTCGGGGAGGGCGATCTTGTCGAGGTCATCACACTCATTCCGGTGACAGACCGCATCCCTAGTCGTCGCAGGAGGGGTCTTCTCCTGGGCAGGCGCAGACCATTTTGCGAATGCCTCCGGGACAGTCGAGCCAGACCGGCTGGGCGATCGAACCGTTGTCACACACTCGATTGCAGCCGCTGGTGGCTGAAAAGCTAAGCTGCTGGGGTAGGCCTGACCAACCGTGTCGTTTGAACACTTCGGTGAGTTCTGCGGTGAACTCCGCCGTATGCGGTGGCATCACCACGTCTTTCGGCGCGGCTACTACGGTCTTTTTGGCCGTAGCTTTTTTGGCAGCGGTTTTCTTCGCTTTCTTGCTCGCTTTCTTGGTCGCCATCACTTGTCTCCTCCATCGCCGCATAACGTGCAAGTGATCCGAACCTGCACCTTCGCGATCTGAGCCTTTGTCCTATCGAAGACCAGGACATCGAGCAGTCCCGGCTTCGCGGTCTGAGATCGGGTGATCTCCACATGCATGGTCTTGTCGCTGGACTTTCCAGCAGCTGGAACAGCGGGCTTTGCCTTGGGATCGGGTGGATCGATTCGCCATTTCAGTTCAGTCCCGTTGGTCTCGACCCGGACGGGTACTTTGGCCGCAGGATAGGCAACGTCGATCCAGGCAGAGTCGTACTGCTGCAATGTCGTGACTTTGGGGGCAGCGTCTTTCTTATCTGCGGCATCCGGTATGTCGAGGTGATAGATACCTCCCTCGGTCGAGACAAGGATGGCTTTGCTCGGCAGCTTGGAGGGAAGCGTGAACAAGAAGGAATAGATCGGCCCGGTTGTGGACGGGACGGCTGTGGCTGTCGCTTGCGCTGGCTCGTCCGGTTTCTTTCCCGGTTTCTTTCCTGCCTTCTTTGTGGCTGGCGTAGCAACCGGAGGCTTCGGCGCGCAGTCCACGGTACCGAATGGCAATGGTTTATCTCCCGCGATCAAAGTCCAGCAGTGCTTCGGCTTGCTCCCCCTGGGAACAAAAGCCAGGCTGTTGATGCGGGAGAGCACAAAGCTTGTATCGCTGACCCGCGCTACGCTGAATTGAGCGTCTGGTGGAGTAAATGGAACCGCAGTGGACCATTTGGATGGATCATAAAACGGCCATGCGATCTTGATGACAGCAGCGGATGTGTCCGAAAGCAGCGTGTCGGAGACATTCGCGCTAATTTGGATCCGCGTTCCACCGAGAAGGTCCACGATCTCGTAGGGAAAAGGAATGGCGGTGCCGTTAACCGACAGGACGGGCGTTTGGGTGGTCTTGAACGTGGTGGGGGTACTTTCACCTGTCAGGCTTACGCTCGAAAGCCCGGCAAGTTGTGACACGCTAAGGTTCAAGAGAGCTGCCTTCTCGGCGTCTGTAGTCACGAGGGCCAGCCTCTTGGGATCCGGGGTCGCCCGCAATGTCACGGTCAAACGACGTGAACCGCCCATGGCTTGTGTGACCGTGGGCGCATGTTCCGGATCGATCTCCACGCCGAAGGCACAGGGAGAAGCCACACAATTTGCCGGACCAGCGTTGATGAGCGGAGTGGAAAGGCCGTAACGGCCTTCAATCACACCGGTTCCGCTGGCAACCTGATCGAGAGTCGATGCAAGTTCGATGCTCTGATCCGATTTGATCGCCATATTGCCGGCGGCTTCGGAATACTTGGTCTCACCGAGAAGGACTTGCGAGTCTGTAAAAAAGTTGTTTCCTTTGACGGAGATCGTCACCGTCTTGGCTCCCGTGGGCCGCCATTCGATGCCAGTGACGGTAGGAGTCAGCTGCCGCTGATACTCGCCTGTCGCTCCGACCCGTACCGTGCCGTACTCTCGATAGTTCTGATAGCCCGCGTGGGAAAACAGCTGCGGCCTGCCCAGCCCCAGACTCAATCCATACCAGGCATCCCGGGCGCGATTCGCCTCCCCCTCGCGGAAGCCCGTCTGCGTATTCCGGTCGTACTTCTTCCAGTAGGTTCGTACCTTGGGCGTTATCTTTACCGAGCACAGGTCGTCCTTGCCCGGGTCGATACAATCCGTGCGGGGCAACCCCAGCACAGCGAAGAGCTGCTTGAACCCAGGAGACACCGATCTTCTGCCGAGCACAGGCCGGAACATCCAGCCGAAGACGATCGATCCGTCGGGAGTCATTCGCTCGTAGGACAACGTGTCTACATCTTTGTAGAGATAGAACACCTGGGAGCGCTTGCGCACGCCCCCGCTGATCTGGAACGCGCCGGCCATCGCGGCGCCGCTGTAGGCATTGGATTTGCTGCTCAGCGCCGCCTCGTTGTAGGTCTTTTCCTGCGGCATGAGGGCAATCATGGATAGGTCGCCGGTCGGATTTGACGTGAGCGTCACTTCGACGACGGCGACGGCATCGTTCGCGGTCCGGGGCGGATCGAGCGTCACATTGAAACCGAGCACGGTTTGGAGGCGCGTCTTGCCAGAGGAACCCTGTGGAAAAATACGGTCCGAAAGCGCGCGATCAAGCAGCATCTGCAGATTGACGATCTGGTAGGAGAGATTCATTTGATCGCTCAGAAGATCGGATGCACTCTCGGCCCGAAGGTCGGATTGAAGCCTGTGGGAAGGGTGGCGAAGCTATCGAATGCGGGTGACGTCGGGGTGACGCTGGCGTTGCTCGTCTGATTCTGGGTAGTCGTTGTGTTGGGAAGCGGATTGCCCTTGGTATCGACGTTTCCCGTATTCAAGGTGTTAGTCAGAGATGTCGCGGGAGTAGGACTTCCGGTCACCGACAGTGCGGTAGAGGTTTCTTGCTGACTCAAACCCTGTAGGTTGTTCAGTGCGGCTACCACCGACTTGAGGTCCACAGTACCGCTTTGCTTCTGTTGCTGATCCAATTGCTTTTTCAGCTTCTCGAGTTGAAGCGTGAGAGTGCGGGTGTCAAAGACTTTTGGAAGCCCTACGCTGATTCCGTTGCAGGGCACCTCCCTCCATTTGCCGTTGTCCATCTTCGCGCCATCCGTGCAACTCTGGAGTTTTTGGCCGTAGATTATGTTCCCTAGGCATAAGAAGAATAGAACCGACAGAACCTGGTTTCCGCGACGCATGATTGAAACCTCGAAAAATTCCCTCTACAGGTTGACTATGCCCTCCAGTCCGGAGAACGGGAATCGGGGACATGTAGGTGATTTGCAAACCGGAGCCAATAGGCAACCCGAACACTGTCGGCGTTGCTTAAGAAGCTGTTGGCCACCGAAACCCGACCAGCCCTCAAATTTATTCTGTATACTTCTTCCGGGACACGCAGCCTACAAGCCCGGGGTGAGTTTGTAAAGCAGAGATTCAAGCTGGCAAGCGGGATCGCTTGCACAACATTCGGGCACTATCTCTCACTTCATGTCAACGCATTCGAGACCTATGGGTCGATGTACTTGAGCGACGAACCAAACACCGAATGGCGAGGGCCACTGAAGATTGATCGGGAACACTACTAGGCGAACGATGAAGCGCTCAGGGCAAATCCTCGTACGATCTGAGAACTTCCTCGGCGCGATGCGCCTCTGAAATGCCGAGTCGGACCAGATGACCCAGAAGAGTGTCCAAGGCTTGAAGATCAACCTGGGCGGATTGCGATGGAGCGTCACCCAGGATGCTCTCGACTAACTTGCACAGGCGTTTTCCGAATTGATACTCAGTCCAAAACTGAGCGCTACTCTGATAGGTCTCAAGCCAAGCGGAACCCACGGCTATCAGGAAGCCCAAATGTGCGGTAGACGGAGCAACTTCAATGAGGTTGAAGCCAGCAAGCCTATGAGTGGGCACCGACAATCGAGCGCCAAATCCTCAAATGTCACGAAGAAAGGCGTAATTCGCGGGATTGCGACCGGTAGCAGGTAGCACTTGGAAGGGACAAAACCACCACTACTCGTGTTGAAATAGAACTTCGCGACAACCTCTGAAATCTTAGTCGGTGAGGAAAGTGTCCGGTCATTCTGAAGATGCTTCCAGCCTCGTGTGCCGCGAAGGAGATTGGCGGCAAGCGTGCGAATCGACACCGCCATCTCGGATGCGATCGATTTGTGGTTGAAGAATAATTCGTCACTTTCCCCGAGAAAGACCTTGAGGTTTTCGAATAGCGGTTCATCCGGCAGCTGATCGAAGAAGCCTGACATGAGAACGCCCGCCTGTTCAAGAGGTAACCCCGGCACGCAGTCCGCAGCGAGTTTGAAATACACCTCGTTCCATGAATCGGGTTCGCCATCAATCCGCTCGTTCTTGTCGATGTCCGCCCCGTTCGCAACGATGGTCCAATCGCGGTAATAGTCAACCAGCTCTCGCAGCCACGGGCGAACGCCGATGTCGAGCAGCCCTTCCGCTGCCTTGAGCCATTGCGCTGCCCCATAGTCCTCAAAATCGCGCAGCTCAACCGGTTCTTCCTCTTCCTCCGTGCCCGGGGCCGAGTTCCGTCCTAGGTAGCCATTCCGAAGATGGGGTCTTTTCGAAGGGAATGAGGGCCATTGAGGTTCGGAACCATTGGAAGCGAGCCAGTCGATCTCCTCGTTAACGCGCGCTGCGAGGTGTGCTGCGCATTCAGTCTTCTGCTGCTCGCGCTGCGCGGAACGGACGCCTTGCCATTCTCGTCCTGGAACAATCCGTGCGGTGAACGCACATCGCAGTATCGAACGGATAAGTCGCTCATCGATTTCGGCCAATGCGAAAGCCGCGTCTTTGAATCCGACAGAGGCGGATGGGTTGGAGAAACTGGCAGCGGTGAGCAGCAAGCGAATGTTTTCGGCATTGCTGTCAGCCTTGAGCATTAAGACGTACCCCAAGAATGAAATTGCCTGCGGATTGAACTGGTACTCAGGGCGGTAGCGATGCGTTTCTTTCTCTTGGTCGCCAAAACTCGACGCGAGTGTCGTTCTGATCCAGGCGTCTTGTTCCTTCTTCAGCTCCGCAGATCCAAATCTCGTCACAAGAACGGCTACCGTGATCGCATCCTGTTCATGGAGTGGTATTCGAAAACGGGTTTCTTCTTCTTCAGGTTGAGGAGCTACCTCAGCATTCTGCACGAACCCGACGTTCTATGTTTCTCCGGTTGAGCGATTTCAAGTTCCTCAAACAGGGCTCGGTTTCCAACTACGATTCGCTCCCCTTGCAGAGACGCCAGGACTCCCCGGCCAATGCGGTACTCAAAGGATTCGGGATCAATCGTCTGGAAATTTTGCTGCTCTGCAAAGCGCACGATGGCCCGGCCCAAGGGATGCTCTGAGCTTCTCTCGGCTCTGGCAGCAGCTTCGAGGAGTGTGCGCTCGGAGATGCCCGGTTCAGTGCGGACCTCCGAGACCAGGGGAAAGCCATAGGTCAGGGTGCCCGTCTTGTCGAGAAAGACAGTATGCAACTGCCCAAGCGCTTCAAGGTAGATGCCGCCCTTGATGATGGAGCCTTGCCGGGCCGCGCGTCCGATGGCCCCCAGGATTGCCAGCGGTGTACCCGCTGCGATGCCGCAAGCTCCAGCAACGATGATGACTGAGATCGTAGAGCGAAGATTGTGCGTGATGAGGAAGGTGAGCACCGCTGCGCCCAGGGCGAAGTAGGCCAGATACCCAGCAAGACGGTCGGCTGTCTTCTGTATCGGAGCGCGAGAACGTTCTGCATTCTCGACCGCTTCGATGATCTTGCCAAAGGTTGTCTCTTTCCCGAGACGCTCTGCGCGCACTTGAAGCGTACCTGCTTGATTGATCGTGCCTGCGTAGACATCGCTTCCGGTGGTCTTTTCACTGGGCATTGGTTCGCCAGTGATTGCGGCCTGCTCGACATACGAATGACCACTGAGAACCTGGCCATCCACGGGAATTCTGCTACCGGGCCGGATGACCACAACTTCTCCCGGCAGGATGGTCCTGGTGTCTAGCTCGACGATCTGGTTATCCCTAAGCACGCTGGCGGTCTGCGGGAGAAAGTCCAGCATGTCTTGAATCGCACGACGTCCGCGCCCGACCGTGAGTCCTTCGAGGATCTCCGCTGCGAGGACAAACGCTGTGATGACAAGCGCCGTAAAAAATTCTCCAATAGCAAGGGCGGAGATAAGCGCGATCGTCATGGACAGTTCCATCGTCATGCGGCGCTCAAGAATGTTCTCCAACGCCTCCTTAAAGATGGGATACCCGCCGATCAGGGTGGCAACTAGGCCGATGACACTGACGCGGTGAAAGGGCTCCCAGAGATGAAACCAAACCGCCACCGCCGCAAGCGCCACAAAGACAACGCGGAGCACCTCCACAAGTTCAAAGCCGTGTTCGTGGTCGTGGTGGTCATCATCGTCATGGTCGTGTCCCGCGTGAGACGACTTTGAGAGCGCGTCGGCAGATTCAGGGAGATGGATTCCGACTTCGGCTACTTCGCTGAGGTCAGCGCGTGTTTCGTTCTGGTTCACAACCGTCATACCGCCTCCGTACTTCTAGTTGAGGTAGCGCTTCACCACCGACATCAATTCGTCGGCGGCCTCAAGTTGCGAGGGAAGGGTCTTCTGGTTTGGGTCGAGCACATGAAACCGCAGATGCCCCTCAATCAGTTCGGCCATCAAGCCGTTCAGAGCACCCCGGCAGGACGCTACGAGCTGCAAGATTTCTTCGCACTCTTCCTCACCCTCCAGAGCGCGCTCGATGGCTTCGGTTTGTCCCTTGATGCGGCGGATGCGCGACAGCAGTTTCTTCTTATCTTTTGTGGTGTGTGCCAAGGGCACCTCCTAGTCAAATAATATAATCCTCTATACTATATTGGAGAAGCAGATTCAGATCTGGATAGGGGCTACGGTCAATCATGACGAACGAGGAACAACGGTTGCATCGGGACCAGAAGTATCAGGAAGAGATGGCCTCGTTGACCAAGCCCGATCCATTCTTCCTGTCGGCTTACAAGGAGTTTGTAGAGGATTCATTCCCGAACGCCGGGGTTGTTCTGGACCTGGCCGGGGGGCTCGGCAGACATGCCTTATGGCTGGCAAGCCGGGGATGGCGGGTGAATGTCGTAGACATCTCCGAGGTGGCGATCAGCAGGCTCCGTCAGACGGCGCTTCAACTCGATTTGCCACTGGAGCTTTTTGCGATGGCTGCCACGGAATACCAATTTGAACCGGCACAGTTCGACCTGATCGTGCTGTTCTACCACCTCGATCGCGCTCTCTCCGAAAAGATCGTGTCCGCTCTGAAACCCGGTGGTGTGCTCATCTGTAAGACCAGCCTACGGTGGAATTCCCCTGAGAGGTGGACCCCGGCCAGCTCTGATCCCCTACGCAGAACGGAGATTCTGTCGCTCGCTCTAGATTTAAGCGTGATGTACCACCAAGAGCGCCCCGCGCTTGAGCGTGGTGTTGTAGAGTTTGTTGGAAGAAGACCAGGAGCCACACCTGAACTTGGCAAATCGTAGACTATGCTTCGGTTGACCAGCCAAGAAGTTTCAGCACCCTTTCTGGCACTCCAAATTGCAAGAAATCGGCCAGTTTGGGCCGAAACCTATGCCGTGCAGATGCAAAGGTCTGCTAGCATCGGCCGCTCTAGTAGTGCCGCAAAATTTGCCTACTTGCACTTCTTTCGAAACCTGAGTTTGACGTCAACCTCGCCTTCAATGTCGCACTCCTCCCATGGAATGTTCATGCACCACAGATCGCGCGGTCGCACTTCGCATGGCTCGGGCTCGCGACACGGAGCGGGTATGTCGCCGCCGTTCGGTGAAGGCAGAATCGTGTTCGGATCGCCACCTAGCCCGGCCACCTTCGTCGCAAGTCCATTGAGCCACCGTGTGAAAATGGGGCTCCATCGGCTGCTGGCCGCGACGGTCTGCTGGATGTACCGCAGAATGGAAAGAGTCCGGACCGCTTTCGGCACAATGTCCGCATCACGCTGCACTGGGATGTTGAATTGGAATGCACCCAGCATCTTGTGCGCCCGTCGGGTAAGTGCAATTCCGGAGTACTGCTGAACGCTCAGCTTGAAATTCTGTCCCACGCGAATTCCCTCCGGCAGAGTGAGCGTGACCAGCCCTGCCAGGCGCCCGATCTTACCGAGGCCATCCTGGAAGGAAACCACCTTCAACGCTGGACCTCGGGCGTTGTCTCAAGCCCCTTCCATCGGACTGGAAAGAACAACGTGTCAGCCTGAGGCATGGCTGAATAGCGGCTAACCAGGCCGGGAAGAGTTCTACTGAGAGTTTGAATGCCTGTCCCCCGCCAGACAGTCTTGGCCCTAGGCCTCTCTCGACGCAAATTCCTGAAATACCCGAATATTGGCGCGAACTGCCAGTCAAAGTTCCGTGGAGAAGCACCGGCGCTGCCGCGGGATGCGGCTTTCTGGACTGCCGCTCTCCACCCGACGGGAGCAGGTCCGGTTCCCGGGCGCGCACCACCGAATCAGGCGGTCTGGAGTCGAGCTCCCCGCGGGCAAAGAAAGACCTGAGCCGACCCCAAGAGGGCCGCGCGCCCGCAGGTTCGGTGGTATGGTCGCCCTCTCCCGGGCGCGCACCGCCAGCAGCGGCTTATCGCGGTCGGGGTTGTGAGCCGTAGTCGAGGCGACGGAATCACTATATGTTGTCCACGTATTGCACATACTGATTCTTGATAGGAGGCAGGCAATGCCAAAAAGCGCAGCGGATTGAGAGCGCCTGGTCCCCTCGAGAAGCGGCTAGGTAGCATGGCAGTTAATCAGAGTAAGCGAAGTTGTCTAAGAGCAATCCCTCGGCGTTCTCAAACTCCCATTCGATCGCTGAGCTTGGGTCACTCCATCCAGTGCGTATCCTGAGGAGTTGTCCGGGCGCAAGTGTGTACTTCTTCTCTCGCGTCTGTGGCGAACGGAGACGAATGGTTGCTGACCTCGCGCCGCCGTTATACGCATCTATTCCAGCAAAAACAGTCGCGACCGGGAATCCAAAGCTGGCGTGAGTGGTTTTGGAGTCCTTTAGGCTCAGGCAAAATGTGCCAAACTTTCCCTCAGGAGCATGAATCATCCAGGCATCGTTGCCCCAGTCCACCAAGCCCGCAGGATACTGCCCCTGCAGCGTCCAGCCAGCCGCCAGATGGGGATTGTCAAACCTAACGTACTTCGGCGGTTTGCCGCTTCTCTGCCCCTGAATGTCCATGTCCCGCGCGTGCTCATGGTGAATCCGGAGAGCGCTGGTCTTCTCATCGAAGGAATAGCCTTCTTCATCCGGGTGGCTCACTTTATGCAGCAGCCTCCCGCCGGCCATGACCGACTCTGGCACAAAGTCGAGACGCAGCACATCGTTCGATAACTCATCGAAGGTCGAGTACGTCACAGAGCCATTGCCGTATCGAATCTTTGTCACGACCGAGCTAGAGCCAAGCAGATGCGACTCGTCCACAGGAGCCCACTCCGGAAAGGCCCAGAAGGCGTCCATCAATCGTCTTGGACCATCGGCGTACTCGTCGGTGAACCACCACTGATCGCTGAAGGGCGCATGAGCCGCCGCAGGAAAGCCCTGGAAGTACGTCACCCAATTGAAGGAGCGGTAGGCAGACTCCTTGTAGGAGATGTCCCCTGTGCGCCAAGCATAGAAAGCCTCGGCCGCCGCTAGGCGCGCCGTGTGGCTATCGCAGCATTGGCCGGGGGGGTTGCAACAAAACTCCTTACCGTCTCCCTGCTCAGTAGTCACCAGAGCGCCATGCACTATGTACTTAGGCCACTTCGGTGTTGTCTTCACCCACTCGATCAATCGCTTGGAATCTTCATTCCAGCTAGCATCCTTCTCCGGATGCAGCAGCAAATAGCGGGCCAGTTCCAAAGGAATAACCTGGTTGAGATTATTCGTGTTCGGATCTACGTCCTCGAAATAACCAGACCACACATTGTTCTTCATCGGATATCTCTTCAGCCACTGCCATGCACCCTCTCGTACCCTCGCATACTGCTCCGTATCACCCTGGCTGATACGTATCAGCTCATCGAAGAGCATGATCGGCTCGACGACATTAGCTGAATACGCTCCCATATTGCCCACACCCGAGCGGCCATCCCGGGCATAGGCGCGGTACGGCCAAGGTGAAACGCTTTCATTTCCCACCTTGTAGTTTTTTAACAGCGAATCGGCACAGCGAATGCCCGCCTGCAGGTACTTCGTATCGCCGGTCATCTCATAAAGTCTGACATATCCATAACCGTCCTCGCCCACCACGTGCGGCTCCACATAGTCTTCCCCATGATGGCTCCAACCGGTATACCGACGCGATCCCGGGTCCGCCGATGGGTAGGGAACCTGAGACCAGGCATATTCCTTGGGAGTGAGTCCGTTCTCCAGTTCGTAATCAACAAACTCCTCCAGTGACTGAACCGTCGAGCTATCGCCGGTGTAGGGATAGAGCCGCTCCACAAACCCCTGCATCATGGCGCGAAGATAGCCGGTGGAGTTGGCCCAGTGGTGATCGGGGTTTGTCTCAAACGTCCTGCGGTCGAAGTCATAACAGCAGTAGAAGTACGGCAGCTTTGTGCGATGCAGTTGATCCTGCAGGATGGTCCACTGCGTCAGAAAATGCGAGGAGTAAGAGTAGCCGGTGTCCTCGCCCGTCGGCCAGGGCAGCAGCTTTCCACTAACATCCAGTTGCACGCTACGGCCGGCGATAGTGGGCCCGCTTGCATCGCTGAGCACCTGAAAAGGCTGCTGCGCGATCACCATTACGCTAGAGAGGTACAGAGCCAGCAGGCCGGCCGATCCAGACTTCAGCATCTTATGCATTGTCATATCTCACAATCAGGAGCGTGGCGGACAACACGATAGCCGCGCCCAGGATTTCAAGCAGGTGAAGCCTCTCGCCCAGCAAGGTTATGGCGAGAGCCACGCCGAAGACCGGTACGAGATACAAGGAAATCGACGCGGTGGTTACGTCCAAATGCGCTAGAGCTTTAAAGAAAAGCAACATTGAGGCGCCGTACATGAAAAGCACAAGGAATGCAAATGCGAGCCAGGCGCGGAGATCGAAAGAAAGGAACTTGTGCCATGGGACGGGCTCGACCCAGATCAGCAAAGGAATGCTAGCGACGGATGCTGTGATGTAGCTGTAGATGACGATCTCAATCTCAGCGAAGCGGCGCAGCAGCCCCTTGCAGTACACGTTGTAAAAGGACGAACCGGCACAGCCGCCGAGGATCATCAGATTCCCCAGCAGGAACCTTGTCTCGATAAATGACGAGTGACGAAGATCTCCGGCGGACATCAATGCCACTCCCGCCAGTCCAATCACGAGGGAGGTGACCCGTAGGGGTGACATTTGCTCTCGCAGCATGATCGATGCCAGTACAGCGCTAATGACGGGGATCAACAGGTTCAGAATCGCGCCATTTGTTGCCAGCGAGTAGCTGATGCCCCATGTCATGCCGAGTTGCGCCAGCACTTGACCACCCACACCTGCCACAACGAACTGGCCCCAGTCCGCGAGGCTTGGCGATGCTTTGGAAGGACGTTTCCGACGCATGTTGATGAGTAGCGGAATCGCCAGCAGTGTCGTGCAGTAAAACGGCAGAAAGGTAATGGCAATTGGTCCCAGATGTGAGTCCAGAATCTTCACAGCGGTCCCCTGCCCGGACCACATCAACGAGGCCAGTGCCAGCAGAAGAAAATACCATGCCGTCCTGCGCGGCTTGCTCTCGATCAGGATGGTGGTGCTCATGCATCCGCTCCAATCACCTGGACACCGAAGTTATCCGCGCCAGGTGAGCTCCCTTCAAAGACATAGGGCATAACTCCCTGCTGTTCCGCGTATCGATGCACTACCTTGTCAAAGCTTGCCCCTGCGCCGCTGGAACCGAGCACCACAACTGTGCCGCCCGCGCCGCCCCCGGTAATCTTGGCGCCGTACAGCTTGCCCGTACCAAGCTCCTCGCGCACCAGTGCAACCAGCCGATCCGTGGCCTCACAACCCAATCCGCACTCCGTATAGGACCAATGCGACTGAAACATCAGATCGCCCAGCAGACGGAATCCTGCCTCTTGCGGGTCATGAGTTAACCCGCGAAGCAGTTCGATAAAGAGCTCGATCCGCTGTTGCTCTTCAACCGCGTAACGTGTACAGGCGCGCACCAGATAGGGGGTATTCCCGCGGATCTGCGTAAAGGGATCCGCGTGCTGCTTTTCCTCTGCGAGCAACAAGTCTCCGATTACCGTCGCTGGCAGTCGCGCTTCGTAGTGCGAACGGAACAGGGACGTGCTGACGTTGGAAAGATATCCATTCCAGCGGGGATCGGTATAGCGAGGAATGCGCCCGTCCCGATCCAACCTGAGTGGCAAACGCTCGCACTCGCAGATCATTCGATAGCCGATGAATGCTGCGGCACGCGCAGCTTCATACTCAATGCCAGTCACCGCATGTCTTACGCCGGAATCAATCGCCCATAGGCGCAGCTCCCTGGGAAGCCTCACGGACGGCCGCACCACACAGGGCTGGCATAGCAGAGGCAAAATGCATCCTTCCTCGCCAAGCACCGAGGCCGCCTGATCCATAATGCCGCAGGCCGATTCGGCAATTACGTTTTCCACCCATTGGCAGGCCTCGGCCAGCTCGACGCCATTGATTACAATGCCATATACTGCCGCCACCGCCTTCATCGTGGCCACCTCGACTGCTGCCGAGGAGCTCACACCCTTGTTCAGCGGAACGTCCGATTGGAGGAAGAGCGTTATGCCCTGGTGCAGCCGTTCGGGCCAGCGCAGAAGCAATAGGTGAAACACGCCCAAGACATACGCAGTCCAGCGAGTCTCCGGACCGCCATTCGCGAATGCCCTGACCTCGGCCTCACTCATCAACTCATCCAACGACAGCTCCACCTTTGACGCCCATTGAGAATCAGCCATCTGCGGGTTCAGCAAGACGATCTTGCGGTCGCTCCGCATCTGGGCAGCTGCCCAGGTCGCTTCCCTGATGGTCGCCTCAAATACCACCCCTCCGGTGTAATCGACGTTGCCGCCCATTACGTCCAGCCGGCCTGGAGCACGGCTCAGGTAGATAGGCCGGGCACGGTCAAACAAGTTGCCGGGCTCGCGCAGGCTGCGTACCGTGGAGGCGAAGTCGCTCAAGCCACCTCCCTACACGCGAGCTCCCTTACGCTTTCGACCACATACTGAATTGATTCATCCGTCATGCGTGGATGAATTGGGATGCTGACGTACTGATGGAAGAGCCGCTCTGCCACCGGGCACTCGCCTTCCCGGTGGCCAAGGTTGCGATATGCCTTTGTGAGATGAATGGGCATGTAATGCGACCATACCTTTATACCTTTGTTGGTGTAGAGCTCCCACATGAACTCTTCCTTCGCGAGAGGGAATTCCGGGCGAACCAATACCCCAAAGATATGGAAGACGTGTTTTCGATCTGGCTGCGTCCGCAATAGATCCAGACCGGGAATATCTGCCAATTCCGTATATCTCGCAGCGATCTCAATCCGTCGCGCGTTTAAAGCATCCAGGCGGGCCAGCTGCGCCAGACCGACCGCAGCCTGTATATCGGTCATGCGGTAGTTGAACCCAATTCCATCAAACTCGAGATACCAGTAGCGCTTTCCCATCGGCTGCTCGGCTTCGTCAATCGCGAGATACTTGCCCTTGGGATCGTAGGTCCGGCAACAGAGAGAGCGGTACGAAAGCATCCGCTCGTAGTAACCCTTGTGGCTGGTAGTGACCATGCCGCCCTCCCCCAGCGTCACCATGTTTTTCTGTTGGTGAAAACTGAACACACCGATGTCTCCCAGCGAACCGGCCTTCCTGCCCTTGTACTCGGCTCCAGGCGCGTGAGCCGCATCCTCCACGACAGCAATGCCTGCTGGACGAGCGAGTTCGTTGAGCTCGTCCATGTCGCAGCACTGGCCGTAGAGATGTACCGGGAGGATGGCCTTGGTCATGGGTGTGATGTGCTCGCGCACGGAGGCGGGATCAAGATTCAGCGTATGGGGATCCACATCCGCGAACACCACATTAGCACCGAGCGCTGTGATGGCATTCGCAGTCGAAATCCAGCTCAAAGGAGTGGTGATGACCTCGTCGCCCGGCCTGACTCCTACGGCAATCATCGCTAGTTCCAGGCCTGATGTCGCGGATGTGACAGCCAGCCCATAGCTGCTGTTGCAATATGCGGCGAACGCCTCCTCAAACTCTTTCACCTTTGGCCCACAGGAAGGAGCCGACGCATTCATAACCTCCAGTACTGCTTGCCTCTCCTCTTCACCGTAGATAGAACCGTGACTAAACTCCAACTCATAGACTGCCTTCGGCAACTTCATTCAAACTCCTCTCGATCACTTCTTTGCAGCTTGGAACCGGTGTCGCACAGACCGCACTGATCTTGCTCGTCAGCAGCAAATGATGCAAGCCACGGGGCGCTCGCCCTGGAGGTTGCTCCCGTTCGGCTCGCATCAACTGCTCCGGAATGTGTAGGCAATCGGCATAAGCGCGCACGATGTCATAGCGCGTCATGGTATCCGTAGCGCCCGCGTGGAAAATGCCGCGATTGCATTCGTCGGTAAGTAGCTCCAGCATCCATTGGCTCAACGTTCCTGCGTCCACTGGGTTGCGTGACTCAAGCGTCGATGCAGACACAACCTCGCCAGCGCTCCACCTGCGCATCATGCTGTCGAGCAGCGAGTTTGATCCCGCTCTCCCACTTCTGCCCAACACCAGAGGTACGCGAAGAACCAATGCCGACGGTACCAGCGCCCGCACCACTTTCTCGGCTTGGGCCTTCGTCTCTCCATACACGCTAAGTGGGCTCACCGCATCTTCCTCACTGTAGCCATGCTTGCGCCCGTCAAAGACAGCGCCGGTCGAGGTAAACAGAAGCCGCGCGCCGATGCGCGCACAGGCACTGGCGACTTCCTCGGCGCCATGGACATTCACCGCCACTGCCAACCCGGGCTCTCTCTGGCACCGGTCGATATCCGAAACGGCCGCCAGCAGGGCGACTGCGTCTGGGCGGACCGAATCAATCCCGGCACGCACACTGGCCGCGTCTGCCACATCGATCACGACATCAGTCTCATAACCTGCATGCGTTCTGTCTGCTTTCACCACCTCATAGCAACTGCTGCCGCGATGGGAGACAAAGCACCCTAGAAACCCTCGGGCACCAATTACGAGCAGTCTCGGAAGGTTGCCGTTCTCTCGCAGGCTCATCTGGTCCTTGCAATACTTAAGACCACTTGATGTATTTGGTCGTAGCCAGGGCACGTTGCTGTTCAAAACGAGAGCCGGAGTGACACTTGCAGGCGACGATTATCCACGGAAGTGGACGTCACCTGTCCCTCCGCAGCATCTCCCACAATCGCATCCGGTAGACCAAAGTCAGGGTGATTGAAGGTGTTGAATGCATCCACCCGGAATTCCAGCCGTGTCGATTCATAAAGCGGGAATGTCTTCGCCAGCGACGAATCCAGTTGTATCTGGTCATCGCCGTGCAGCGGGTTGATCCCAGAGTTCCCGTAGGTCCCTTCCTGCAGGTGATTCACGAAAGCCGTCGTATCGAACCAGCGCGCTATCGTAGGATGACTCAGCTTGCCAGTCCCGACCCGGTCCGGCCGATTGCCCTGCCCGTTGTTGAGCGTGCTCACCGTGGACGTCACGTCGAACCGAACGCCACTCCGCATATGCAGCAGAGCAGAATACTCCCACCCACCAATCAACGTATCCACCAGCCGGCTGCTGTCCGCCAGCAGGACCTTCCCTCTTCCCACCGGCAATGTGTAGCGCGCCTGCGAATTGAAGATATGCGAGATATCCTGCTGCGTCGGACCGTAATACTGGCGGATATTGTTCTGATCGATGTTGTTCCCATCTGCGAAGCTACGCCCATGTGCATAACTCGCGTTCACGTAGAGATCAGACCCGACATTCGCAGCAAAACGGACCGTCAATGCATTGTAGTAGCTATCCGCTCGTGATACGGAAATCGGCACATCCCCCAGCCCGGGATACAGGCTGTAGAGCGGCCGGCGCGTCTGGAAATCGTTGCTCGGGTCGGCGGAAGGCGGCGCCTGATTGATGTTTTGTGAATGCAGATTGTGGCGTCCGCGGACTTCCAGATACCCGATGTCTACAATCATGCCTGGACGGATCTCCCGCTCCACGTTCAGCGTCTTCTGGTCGACACTCTGCGCTCTCCAATTAGGCTCGACACCCCGGATCACCGCGTTAGCCGGGATCACGAGATTGCCCGATGTATCCCTCACCGCGGTCGGAACGGGAATACCATCTCGGGAGAGCTGCAGCGTCGGAATGAGATTATTCGGGGTCAGGAAGGAGGACTTGGCATAGTTAGGGTACGTCAATCCGAGAACGGTCAGCGGCCCGCTCCAGTAGGCCATCCATTGGGATACACCGTATCCGGCGCGGATACTCGTCTTACCGTTGTCTGGGCTCCATACCAGCCCAACCCTCGGCCCCCACGACCTCATGTCCAGGTTCATTCCCGGGCTGCGGTTGCTCGGTGTGGCAACCACAATAGCCTCCGTCTTCGCATCCCAGTTAGACTGACGGTTATGCCGCTCAACTGGACGCGTCACTAGCTCATAGCGCAGCCCGAGGTTCAGCGTCAATGAGGGCAGAACTCTGTAGTCATCCTGCGCATACCATGCATTCTGCCAGTAGCTCTGAAACGGGGCACCCTGCACAAACCGTGCACGCGCGCTGCCGGTCATCACGCCCAGCAGAAAGCTCGGATAGGCGTAGGGTGCGGCGTTTCCGTCATACGAGGTCATCGCAGGATCGAAGGTGAGTGAGCCTCGCGGATCGTCGCCCCCAATCGTGTCCGCAGATACGTCCTGCACATGATTCAGATTGGTTCCGACCTTGATGGCGTGCTTATCGTGAATCCAGGTGTAGTTCTCCACACCCGAGATCGTATTGCTAATGATGTAGCCAACCCAGTCCGGGCCGGCGATGGCATGGACTCCGGCTATCGAAAACTCCGCAAGACCCTGGGTAGCTGCATCACCAAGATTGCCATTCGGAATCCCGAACTGATTGTTCCAGTTTGCACCGAGGCTCTTGTTGCTGGTGTGAACATTCGACCGCGAGAAGCCCAGGCGAAGTTCGTTCATCTTGGTAGCGCTGATGGTGAGGAGGTCGGATAGCTGGAGATTTTGGTTCCAAGTCAGTGAGTCCGTATTTCCGTCCTGAAAAAACCGATTCACGTTGGTCGAATTATCGGTGGTGGAATTCAGGATGGAGTAGCGGAAGAACGTCCGATTGCGTTTCGACAAATCATAGTCTAGACGCGCATCCGCTTGGTTGACGCTTTGCCGCAGCGTGCCTAGATAGAAGAGATTGTTGCTGAGGCCGGGCCTGTTCGCGACGCCGAAAATTGTCGCGGCGTTCATCTGCGCGCTCGCGGAGTCCCACCTCGTCCTCGGAATGATGTTGCCGACGAAAGCCGTTGCGCCGGTTACCGCGCCGTTAGCATCGAAGGTCCGAGTTGAGGGGTCATATAACTGCCCATATACGTTGCCGGCCGAATCTGTAGGCTGCGTCGGATCGTACAGCTCTGAAAAGTCGCCAGTAATCATCTTGGCCGTTGGGGCGGATGTCGTCTCCGGCTGACTCTGGTGGAACTGTGTTCCCTGGTAGTCCGCGAAGAAGAAAAACCTGTCCTTGAACACCGGCCCACTCACGGCGCCTCCATACTGGTTGCGCTGAAAGGGCGTTGTGTTAGTCGCAAAGTAGTTCCGTGCGTCCATGACGTCGTTGCGTAGAAACTCGAACACGGCACCGTGGTATTTATTGGTTCCAGACTTGGTGACGATGTTGATAACGGCGCTACCCGAGAATCCATACTCCGCGTTGTACTTGCCGGTGAACACCTGCATCTCCTCGATGTCCTCGATGGGAGGTGTTAAGCCGATGTATGCATTCTGAGGCTCTCGATTGAACACTCCCTCGATGTACACGCTGTTGGCATTCGCATCCACCCCGCCTACGGAGGCTAGTTGGGGACGCGTCTGCCCGAGAGCGGATCCATTCTCATTGCCGTTGCTGCCATAGCTCCCACTACCTGCATCGTTGTTCGCGCCAGGGAGCAGGTTGAGTTGATACAGCGGATTGCGGTCGATGTTCGGCAGAGAGTCTAGGGCCTTCGCGTCAAAGGTCTGGGACAACTCGGAGGTCTCCGTCGCCACCTCAATGGGATTGGCTTGGACGTGCACCACTTCGCTCGCCTTCCCAATCTTCAATTCCACCGGAATGCGAGCATCGCCGCCAGCAGTCACCACCACCGCCATTGTGACTACCTTTTCGTAGCCGGGCTTCTCCACTTCTACGGTGTATGTTCCGGGCAGGAGAAAGTTCAGGAGGTAGCCTCCGTCTTCTGCCGTGTGCGCCTGAGTAGTGACACCAGTGGCATCCTCGGTGGCGCGCACATCTGCGCCTATCACGGCTGCTCCGCTCGCATCCGAGACTGTTCCGACGATCTTGCCACTGTTCATTTGCGCCCACGTTAGCTGCGGACACACTACAAGCATGAGAAGACACATCGAACGAAGTACTTTCAAGGGCCGCCTCCGGACTGGAAATGCGCGAAATGTAATCGGGGGGGACGAGGTGGAACTAATCTGCGACCAGCACCTTGGTCAGCTTCTTCAACCTGCCAAGATCGCCAGATTTGATGCCGGAATCGGTGATCACTAGATCACAGTTCTCCACCGGGCAGAGCCTGTACACTGCCTCATTGCCCAGCTTGCTGCTATCGATCACCAGAATCTTCTGTTTGCCAGCGCGCAGAAAGGCTCTTGGCATCTGCGCGTCGTAATTCATCACGCCTTTGTGGAAGGACAAGGCCGCTGCGCCGAAAAACACCTTGTCGGCGTGGACGCCATCCAGCGCGTCGATCACCGCATTTCCTGCGAGATCATGGCTGCTTCGTCGGTACACACCCCCGGTTAGTCGCACCTGCACTCCAGCACTGCCGGCAAGCTCATCCAGCACCGCAAGCGATGGAGTGATTACCACTAGGTTGTGGCGCCCGGCCATGTAGCGCGCAATGCACTGCGTCGTTGTCCCGGAATCCATAACTATTGCCTCACCCTCCGCAACGAGGCCCGCAGCCGCCCGGCCCAGGGCCTCCTTTGCTCCAGCCATGTTGGCCGAGCGCTCCACAAACGTCCTCTCCATCGAGCCCGCCGGGGCCGGCATTGCTCCGCCCGGTGTCCGAATCACCAGACCCGCATCCGCTAGGCGATGGATCATCCGGCGGACCGTCATTTCCGAGACCTCGAAGTGATCGGCCAACTCGCTGATCGAAGCCCCACCCTTCTCCTTGACCTTCAGCAGCAGCTCAGCTTGCCGATCAATCGGTGAAACGTGCTCTCTCGTGGTGTTAGGATTTCTCATGTCAAATGTGATTCTCTAACAGACCACGGGGTATGGTGGGTGTCAAGCACTTTGTGTGGAACATAGGTTCCTACCACCTGACCCGATAACCGGAGCCATATTCATTCAGGAGATGTCATGATTACGCTCGACCAGATGCTCCCGGCTATTCGCTCCATCCATGAGCAGATCCGGGATGCAGTCGTTCTTGCCACCGAGGGCTCCCCTGCCGGAGAACTCGCCAGAGTGGTGGAGGACGGGCAGGGCGACACTATCTACGCTATCGACCGGATTAGTGAAGAGCTCCTCGTATCTCTTTTCGAACGGGAGATAGCCGCGCACGGTGTAATCGTTCTGATCGCTGAGGGGTTATCCAATGGGAGGGTTGTGCTACCCCGCGGTGCGCGCGAGGAGCACGCCCAGTGGAGGATCCTGGCCGATCCCATCGATGGAACAAGATGCCTCATGTATCAGAAGCGTAGCGGCTGGATCCTCACTGGCGTCGCCCCAAATCGAGGAGAATCAACCTCCCTCGCTGACATAGAGCTCGCCGTCCAAACCGAGATTCCTCTCGTGAAGCAGCATCTTTGCGATAGCCTTTGGGCGCAGCGCGGTCAAGGCGCCTTCGCGGAACGCTACAACCGCTTCAGCGGCAAACGGACGCCCCTTGCTCTTCGCGCATCCAGCGCCTTTGGAATAACAGATGGGTTTTGTTCGATCGCCCGGTTCTTCCCTGGAGGCCGCGACATCCTGGCCTCGATCGACGACGAGATCGCCCTCGCCGCTGCGCAGGCTGCCGGAATCTCCATTCGACCAGGGAAGGCTTACTGCTTTGAAGATCAATATCTGTCCACTGGCGGGCAGCTTTACGAACTCATTGGGGGCCACGACAGATTTCTCGCCGACCTCAGGCCTTTGCTCACTAAGCCGCACTCATCACGGCGCGATCTACCGCAATTGGTTCGCGGGCTCTGTTGTCATCCTTATGACCTCTGCACCGAACTGATCGCTAGAGAAACCGGAATCGAGATCACGGACGCGTGCGGCAACTCACTTGATGTACCCTTGAACCTCGAAGCGGATGTCGCGTGGGCTGGCTTCGCGAATACGCGTATCCGCCGTTTGATTGAGCCGCTCTTGCTTAAAGCGCTGGCAAGCAGAGACATGAATCCGTGCAATTTCCGACCGCCCGGATTCGAAACACATTTCAGCCAGTAGCTCTCGGCATCGTATGCGGCAACAGACCTAGCTCTTCGTACTCTGGCGGCTTCTTCATGCAACTTGATCCGGAGAGCTACCAGGAGAGCTTATCCGTTGTCTCCCGTCAGGTCGAGACGCGTCCGGTGAAACAAAGCATTTTCAGGGTAGGACCGTCCGGGAGGCTTTGACCCGCCACGCCCCTTCCAGTTCGGGTGCGCAGTACCAGAACGGAAAGCAGACATGGAACAGCCTTTAACGTGTTCCTCCGTTTGAAGCTATAGTTCGCCGGCCAAGACTTTGGGCCGACGGGTCGCCCTGGATAAAGTTGAGAAAATCCTGTGTAGAGACGCCGAGTAGAGCTGTGTACGCTTTGTTCTGCGCCATTTCGATGGTTGGGATCGGGGGCCCCGTCCATCCGGCTAAAAGCTTTGAGGTTGCCGCCATCATCGAGAATCGCTACGTTCTCGGCAACGCCAAGCTCTCTGGCTTTTGCCACTGCTGCATTCACCATCTTCTGTGCTAGCTCAGAAGAGATGCTGAGTTTTTTCACTACGTTAGACATTGGACACCTTCCTTCATTTGCGTATATTGATCGCGGTTAAACGTTGGTCAAGCATTCATCCCGCCATCCACGGTCAGATTCGCGCCGGTGATGTACGAGGATTCAGGGCCGGCGACGAACGCCACCATCGCGGCGATCTCGTCTACGTTCCCGTAGCGGTTGAGCGCTGTTGCGGCCTTCTGTGGCACCGCCCAATCACCCGAGGCGGGATTCAAATCCGTATCGATCGGACCCGGCTGCACGTTGTTGACCGTAATGCCCCGGCTTCCGACCTCTCTGGAGAGTGCCTGGGTAAACATCTTGACGGCTCCCTTTGTGGCGGCGTAGGGCACGAGCCCGGGCGCAACGGCACGCTCGCCCACGGCCGAACCGACCATGATGATGCGACCACCATCCTTCATGTGCTTCAGCGCCGCCTGCGTGGTGGCGAATACACCGCGGACGTTGATGTCGATCACACGATCCATCTCCTCCAACGTCGACTCCACGAACGGTTTCGGAATGGCCGTGCCGGCATTGTTCACAAGCACATCAAGCCGGCCAAAGGTCGCGACGGCCTTTTCGACCGCACTCTTGACTGCTTCGACGTTGGCAGCGTCCGCCTGGATCGCGACAGCCTTTCCGCCACCGAGTTCAATCGCTTTAACTACGGTCGAGGCCGCGCCGGCGTCCTTCGCGTAGGTGATGGCTACGCTTGCTCCATCAGCGGCCAGGCGCTTTGCAATCGCTGCGCCAATGCCCCGGGAACCGCCGGTTACGAGTGCCACTTTGCTCGCTAACTTAGACATGGATCTCCTTGGTTTTCTCAAAATGATCGATCGATTCGCTGATCAATTGACCGCCAGCGTTATTCCTACCTGCCAGACTTATATCTGATGTATGAGTTGTGAATCAGATTTGGTAGGGTTGGGAATACGGTCTATTCCCTGAAGGAATGGGTGATCAGCACGTGCGATTCCTCATGCGGATCTTTATTTGCTTTCACATATCGTTGAAACACCTTTTTTTGAGTCACGAAGATTCCCCGTTCGCAATGCAAGCGACCTGCCTGAACGCAGAAACGTTCAAGTAGGTCACTTGAGGACACTGCCGGAACTCTAGCGGGATGCCAATTCGTTGACGAAGGCGTAGTCGTTATAACCGACCGAATCGAAGGTGTAGAAAGTATCCCGGTCATATGGCGTAAGCGCAAGGCCTTCCCGGATGCGCAGCGGCAGATCAGGATTCGCCACGAAGTGACGTCCGAAGGCCACGGCATCGGCGATGCCGTTCTCGATAGTGGCTTCTGCGGTTTCGGGCTCGAAGCCACCCGCTGCGATGATCTTCCCCTTGAAGGCTTTACGCAGCTGCTCGGCAGCGATCGGACCCTGCCCCTTGTTGATGGTCACGTTTCCTTTCACGCGGGGCTCGATGATGTGAAGGTAGGCAAGGCCGAATCGATTCAGCTGCTCTGCGACGTAGGTGAACAGAGCGGCAGGATTGCTATCCTTCATGTGGTTCCAAGTGCCGCCGGGAGCGATGCGCACTGCGACGTGGTCACCTCCCCAGACGGACGTGATCGCTTCCACGACTTCCAGCAGGAAACGCGAGCGGTTTTCGATGGAACCACCGTAGGAGTCGGTCCGCTTGTTACTGCCGTCTTGAAGAAACTGGTCTAGTAGATAGCCATTGCCGGCATGCACCTCAACTCCATCAAAACCCGCGGCCTTCGCACGCACAGCGGCCTTGCGGTAGTCCTCGATAATTCCCGGAATTTCGGAGATATCCAGTGCCCGATGCGGCGACGGTTGGACCCAGCCGCTGGGAGCGGAGACCAGGTGATTTGGATCTTCCCAGTAGGATGGGTCCACGGAGGCCGAGACCGGTGTGTTGCCGTCCTGATTGTCGAAGTGTGAAGAGCGACCGGTATGCCACAACTGCGCGAAAACGAAACCGTTCTTTGCATGGATGGCGCTCACAACGCGCTTCCATCCTTCAACCTGCTGATCCGCATAAAATCCAGGTGCACCAAACCATCCTCGGGCGGTCAGTGAGATGTTAGTCGCCTCGCCGATAATGAGACCTCCGTCCGAAGCGCGATCCGAATAATACTGAACCATCATGCCACCGGGGATGCCTCCCGGCTGCTCAGTGCGGGAACGGGTCAATGGCGCCATCACGACGCGATGCTTCAATTTCAACGATCCAAGTTGCACCGGTGTAAACAGCTTCAGGTCTTTCTTCTTGCTCATAAAACCCTTTCAAAATTGCGGATTTGGTTGGAGATTCGTTTGAAGTTCAGAGATCGGGAATATTCGACTCGGCCTCGGGGGCTAGACATACACTTTTAGCGACTTCATATCCACGACGAAGCGATACTTGACGTCGTTTTTCACCATCCTGGCGAAGGCTGTTTCGATCTCCTGCATGGGAATAGTCTCGGTCTCGGCAAGCACACCGTTCTCGGCGCAGAAGTCGAGCATTTCTTGTGTCTCCTTGATGCCCCCGACGAGTGAGCCTGCGAGGGTGCGGCGAAGGCCTATCAGACTTGCAACGGAGGGCGAAGGGTGGCGCTTTTCAGGGATTCCGACGAGCGCCATGGTGCCGCCGTGGCCAAGCAGAGCAAGATAAGCGTCGAGGTTGTGCGGGACGGCTATCGTATTCAGGATGAAATCGAGCTTGCCGGCCTGAGTATTCATCTCCTCAGGGCTGCTCGACACAACAACCTCTTGGGCACCCGATTTCAGCGCGCCTTCGCGTTTACTTTCCGAGGTAGTGAACGCAACAACGTGAGCCCCGCGGGCTCGGGCAAGTCTGATACCCATGTGCCCCAAACCACCTATGCCGACGATGCCTACTTTGCTTTCAGGTCCAATCTTCCAGTGCCGCAAAGGCGACCACATCGTGATTCCGGCACAAAGCAACGGCGCCACTGCGGCTAAACTCTGTTCCGGGAAGTTGAGCTCCAAAACGAACTCTTCGCGAACGACGATGGAATCGCTGTAGCCACCCTGGGTGTTATCGCCGGAGATGCGGTCCGGCGCGTTGTAAGTCCATGTGGCGTACTTCTGACAATAGGGCTCAAGGCCCGCCTTGCAGTTGTCGCACTCCAGACAGCTGTCCACCATGGTGCCGACAGCGACGAATTCTCCCACCCTGAAGCGCTTCACGTTTGGTCCTACTGAGGTCACGCGTCCGACAATTTCATGTCCGGGGACGCAGGGATAGAGGGTCCCGTTCGGATAAATCAGGCCATCCCACTCACCATGTGCTGTGTGGATGTCGGTGTGACAGACTCCGCAATACAAAATCTCAATGTTGACATCATTCGACCGCAGCTCGCGGCGAAAGATGGTAATCGGAGCCATGGGTGAGGTTTTTGAGGCTGCGGCGTAGGCAAGTGCTTTGGACAAGAAGAATTCTCCTTTAATCGAAGTGCATTGGGCGCGCAGGGAAACTCGCGTGCCCTCTAGTTATGCACTAGATGGTGCAAAACTAAGCAAAGGTTCAAAATAATTGCACTGAACGGTTCATAAGGAGGATAATCGTGATATGGCAATCGGTCGTCCCAAGCAGTTCAGCCGTGCGGAAGTGATGGAAAAGGCGATTCCACTGTTCTGGGAACACGGTTTCGCCGACACCTCTCTGGCGGACCTTGAAGCCGCAACGGGGGTAAACAGATCCGGACTTTATACGGAGTTTAGAGACAAGGAGGACCTGTTCCTGGCGAGTCTCGGACACTACATTGAAACCAGCGGCCCAACGAATATGCTGGCCACAAAACCATTGGGATGGGGCAATGTGGAGAGATATCTCAAGCTGGGGTTGGCCTGCTGGAGCGGTCAAAAAGGCTGCTTCTCAGTGAGCTCCATGCGAGAACTTGCGATCCTTCCCCAGGAGGCGCGTCTCATTGTCGAGAAGAGCATGAAGCCTATTCGGCGCCTTCTTATCTCAAACATCGAGGCGGAGAAGACCAGGATGGATGCCTCCCGCCTTGCTGACATGGCAATGACATTTTTCTCTGGGCTTAGCATCGAGCAGAATCTAGCCATCAATAGACAGTCTGGATTGAAGCGGATCGAGGCATTCATGGAGGTCATGAGAACTCTCTGATACAGATCCCGCTCACTCAAGAGGCCAAAATTTCGCGCCAATCAGGAGCAAGCCGCCTCAAGATTACGTTGTGCCTGGTTGCCAATCTCGCGGCGTTCCTTCTCAATTAGCTCGACAAAGGTATCAAGAATCGTAGACTGCGTGATTTTGGGCCACGCCACGACCAGGTCGGCGCGGTAGTTATCGGGCCGTAATCGTAGGAAGCGAACTCCCTCGGAGCGCAGGTTGAGCGAGCAAATAGGCAAGACCGCAACTCCCTGACCCGCCGCGACCAGCGTCAGAGCAGTCTGCATAATGTCTGACTCATACTCGACTTTGGGAGTAAAACCGCGCTCCCTGCACATTCCGAGGATCGCATCGAAGATACACGGCGCACCGTTGCGGTAGTACAAAATGAAGCGTTCCTCGGAGAGGTCCTCCAGCTTCATCCTCTTGCCCCCATACGGGTGCTTCTCGGGAAGAGCAACCAACAGAGGTTCGCGAATGATCGTCCTGATATTGAGATCCTGTGAAAGTTTCTTGGTGAAAGGTGGCCGTGTAATGCCAACATCAATCTCGTTTTGAGCGAAGGCGACTTCCTGTTGCGGTGGGGTCATTTCACGGAAGACTAGCTTCACACCCGGGATCAGTTCCTTATACTGCTTCAGCACGCTCGGCAGGAAGCCATTTGTCGCTGCACTGCAGAAACCGAGCGTGAGCATCCCGATCTCGCCGCGGGCGGCACGTTGTGCCGACTCGATCGCACGTTCGGACTGTTCGAGCGTGCGCAATGTCTCCTGGTAGAAGATTTCTCCTTGCGGCGTCAGCCGGACCGTGCGCCCCGCGCGCGCAAATAGCTTAGTACCCAATTCCTGCTCCAACTGTGTTAGAGATTTGCTGATCGCGGGTTGCGACACATGTAAAACGCGGGATGCCTCGTGGAAACCCTTATGCTCCGCAACGGCAACAAAATAGCGAAGATGTCTGAGTTCCATTGATAACCTCAGAGAATCGATTCGATGAGATCTTACGATGTATCGAATCTATCATTTGGTGACTCTACTCCCCTAGAAGGCGCAATGAAAAGTGCAGGACCGCGATGACGTTGACACTTTCAGTTGCCCATCTAGACATGAGAGGCACTCCCAATGACTAAAGTCTCTGAACGTACTACTCCTAAACGCGAAATCCTGGTTGTCGGCCCTTACGGCGTCCTTGGCACGGGTGTCCTTGATGCAGCAGCCGAAGATCCCTCCTGGCGCGTCATAACAGCGGCCCGAAGGCCCGCGCCCACCTATCGTCCGAGCACCGCATATCGTCACATAAGTGTCGACCTCATGGATCGGGAAGGGACGATCGAGACGTTCTCTCAACTCAGTAGTGTGACCGACCTAGTGTTTGCCGCATACGTCGAGAGGCCGACCATGGCCGAGACGGTCGAGCCGAATGCGCGGATGCTCACAAATACACTCGATGCCCTTGCCGCGCGCAACGTCCCGCTCCAGCGGATTGTGCTCGCCGGCGGAGCTAAATCCTATGGATTCAGCCTCGGCGCCTTCAATGCCCCTGCCAAGGAGACCGAGCCTCGTCTGATTGCTCCGATCCATTATCACCAGCAGGAAGACATTACAGCTGCTTGGTCGGAGAAGAACGGAACAAGCTGGACAGTCCTGCGTCCTCACCTCGTGATGGGACCGAGTTTGAATTCTCCGATGAACCTTGTGACGAGTCTCGCCGCCTTCGCCGCCATGAGCCGTGAATTGGGTCTCCCACTTAGATTCCCTGGACGGCAGGCAGGATGGAATACCCTTCAGGAGACCACCGACGCAGAGCTCTTCGGGCGTGCGACGTTGTGGGCCCTGACCGATGACAGAGCGAAAAACGAAATCTTCAATGTTTCGAATGGGGATGTGTATCGATGGCGGCAGCTTTGGAACGAATTGGCGGCTTTCTATGATCTTCCCATCGCAGAGCCACTGGCAATGTCGACCGTTTCAGAGATGAGCGAGAAAGGCCCGCTATGGGATTCGATAGTGGCTCGCTATGGACTGCATGCAACTCCGTACGAGCAGATTGCGAACTGGGCGTTTGTGGACTGGATGCTCAACTTCGGTGAAGAGACGATTCTGAGCACGATCAAGATCCGGCACGCCGGATTCGGAGACTCTATCGACACACATGTAAGCTTCAGGCGTCAACTGACCCGTCTTCGGGAGATGCAGATCATT
Organism: Edaphobacter sp.; assembly: GCA_025462755.1. GTDB lineage: Bacteria > Acidobacteriota > Terriglobia > Terriglobales > Acidobacteriaceae > Edaphobacter. Next base: position 29,621 of record JAOAPF010000290.1, on the reverse strand, counting down.
CCTTGATCGAGTGGTTGTTGTCAGGCATCCGTCAAGAAACCAATACCAACCGATCTCGTTGAGATTTTGCCATTGTGAGTTGGTAAGGTGTCGACCCAGTCGGCGGCTGTTGCGTGAGGTTTATCGCTCAGCGGCAGACACGACCCACACTCTCTGATGGACAAGAATCCGGAGGCTATGGTGAGCGCCATAGACGTACGAAATAGTTGGTATGAATTATTCACGCTCAAGGCGTGAGTCCTTCTCCAGCAAATACAATCCATTCCATAGAGGAATAGGGAGGCCTATATGGACAGGTTGGACGCGATGCAAGCGTTTGTTCGAGTAGTTGAGAAAGGGAGCTTCTCCGCCGTAGCGAAAGAACGTGGAATTGGCCAGCCTGCTGTCAGCAAACAGATTTCCGCCCTTGAATTGGAACTCGGCACCGAATTAATTCACCGTACCTCTCGTTCCATCGCACTAACTGAGCCAGGTCGGGACTTTTACGAGTCTGCTTTGCGCATTCTGGATGATTTTGAAAACGCGACATCTCGAATCGGCCGGGGCCAGACAGCCCCGAAAGGGCTCATTCGTGTTGCCGTTCCTCCCACATTTGCCCGGCTCCATATGGTGTCAAAGTTTCCTGCGTGTTTTGCTGCATACCCTGATATGGCAATCGAGATGTCCACATCGGAGAGCCCTACAACGATCATCTAAGACGGTTTCGACTAGGCGATCCACTCCGGCGATCTCCCGGACTCCACTCTGGTTGCTCGACGATTAGGGCAGACAATGACCGTTCTCGTCGCCACCCCTCAGTACCTCGCGCGTTACGGTGCACCGGAATCGCTGGACAATCTCAATCGCTTTCGATCAATAGTTCTAGTCGAGCGAGGTTCCGTACAATCGTGGAGTTTTGGGTCGGGACCAAGTGTGAAGCGTGTTGTCCCCACAGGAGTCTTTAGAACCGACGATATCGAACAGATGAGGATGGGTGTCCTTGAACATTTAGGGATAGCTCAAGTGCCAGCATGGCTATTTGCTGCAGAACTCAGGGAAGGTACGGTTGTACGTCTTCTCACTCCGTTTGAACGAGCAGTACCCATCCTTGCCGTGCGGCCGGCGAGCCGCAGGATGTCTGCCAAAGTTCGCATCTTTGTCGAGCACCTAGAGAAGACTTTCGCGCTTTGTTTCCAGTTCAACCCGCGGCCCAGCTAGCGTCCTGAAGGAAGATTCGACCAGCAAGACAAGGAACAGCAACTCAAGTCTGCAGGTGCTGAAGCATTCGCTTGTAGGATGCCCAACTGCAGGTTTTTGAGTGCAATAGGGGTACACTCGTCAGCTCTCCTCGTTTACGATAAATTTCGCTAAACTACGGTTGCTCAACTACTTAGGGCTACGCTCGATTACGCTCTCATATGGTTTGTTTTCATAGACTTACTGCGATGCACGGAAACTCAAAATCCGCCGAGGGCAACCTCGTGGGGGTTCGACCCCCCCTCCCGGCACCATCTATCTTATTTATTTGCAATACTTTGCAAGCAGCGAGACGACCGTAGCAAATCCTTCCGGCACAAATACGGTACCCCGCGTATCCCGCTTATTTGCAATATGTTGAAGATTAATAGCACTCAGACTGTGGCAGCACTTTGACTCTATATTTAGATAACTTCGTTTACGCCAGATTACGGAATGCGCGGCGGACGATCGGTCCGCCACATGGCCGAACCGAAGGCGTTCCCATAATCGTTCGAACACTTCCAAGCGACCTAGATTCAAGACACAGGTTTGAGCGCAGCGATCCCGCTCAATGAGTGCGGTCATATGGCATTAGAGACGTGGGAAGGTCAACTATCCGGCAAGGCGTCTGCTCGACCATGTGGCTCAATTTCTGTTGTCGGTGAGTGATTTGGCGATTCTGCACTCACCGAGATCCGCCGATTTTCAGATGGCCGAGAAACCGCCGTCGACAGCCAAATCCACACCATTCCCGTAGCTCGACTCGTCTGAAGCAAGAAATAGCGCGGCCGCCGCAATTTCCTCAGGACGACCCATCTTCCCCCGGGGGATCAGGGATTCAAACATCTCCCTCGTCGCCTTGTCGAGCCGCTGGGAATCCGGTGTGTCGACCTGCCCCGGGCTCAGCACGTTCACCCGGATATTCCTGCCCTTCAGTTCGTTGAGCCACGTGCGTGCGAAGGAGCGCAATGCCGCCTTGCTCGCCGCGTACACGCCGAAGGCAGAAAAACCTTTCACCGAAGCAACTGACCCTTTCATGATGATCGAGCCGCCATCGTTGAACAGCGGCAACGCCTTCTGAACCGTAAACAGCGTTCCGCGCACAATCAGGTCGAAGCCCGCATCGAAGTGCTGCTCGGTGATCTCGCCCAGTTTGGCGGCCTCGCCCTTGCCTGCGCTCGTGACTTCATACATTGACACCTGACTGACAATTGCCACCGACATCCACCGCTTTTACGACAAGGTCGTGGCGTAGGGGCAACCTCCACTCAAAACCAGCTCAGACGCTCAACACCGGATATGGCGAGTCGCGAACCATGGCATAGGTTAAGTCCCTCATGCGGCCGTGACTGCCGCCCTGGTGGCCCCTCCCGATCATGAGCACATCAGCATCTGATTCCCGAGCGGCCTCCAACAGCGCCTCCTTTACTGAACCGACAGCAATGCGGGCCGGAACGTCCGTACCGACCATCTTCTGGAGATCGGCGATGCGCCGACTAGCCTCCTGCTTTTCAATGGAATGGAGCTTTTCCCGCAAGTCGATTTGAACCGGCAGATCCGCTTCTCCGGCCTGCACCGCATGAATGATCGAAAGCTTGCCGTGTGCTTGTGCCGCCAGTTGACTGGCAAAACGAAGCACTCTCTCCGAATTTGAGCTCAAACCGATCGCGCACAACCATTTCCGGTGCTCCAAGGTTCTAGGAGCGATCGTCTCAGCGTGCCGGCTCGTCAATACTGGACAGTCCGCGTCGTTAATAACCTTGGCTGTCGTCGAGCCGAGCAGCATCTGCCGAAAAATGCCCGAATGCGTAGGCATAATGATGAGATCGAATCGTTCCTCTCTCGCGACTCGAGCAATTTCGTTCGCCGCGTCCCCGGAAGCCAGAATTCTGGGGCACTCCGCCTCAGGAAACTCTGCTTCTAGAAACGAATTGAGCCTCTCCCGGCCAATGCCCATATACTCCTCTAAAACCTCGGAGATCGGTCTCACGTAAAGCTGCATGCCGTTGTACCCGGTCGGATCGACAACATGAACCAGTGAAACCCTGGCTCCAGCAGAGTCGCTGCTCTCTTTACATAAGCAGCCATAGCGACGCAGGAGGACGAGAAATCCACTGGATAGAGGATGGTTGCGATTGAGGACATATGCATCGCTCCTAGGAAAGGATCATGCGCTTGACGCTCTGTGATTTCATGCCGGGTGTCAGAAGGTGAGGATGACTTTACCGAACGGACGGCCCTCGATCAGATGGCGGAGTGCATCGGGGGCTTCGTCCAAAGGAAAGATTTCGGCTACCACCGGTTTGATTCCGCCGGATTTGAGCAAAGAGACAATGGCGTTCCAAGCGTCAGTAAAGGCTGCCTGCGGTTGAGCAAACAGGGAAAAGCTTTGAATACTCGCCCGTCGCCAGATGAGATTTGTCACATCGATGGTTGCTTCGCGGCTTGCCGCATACCCTAAGGTTGTGAGGCTTCCCCCCAAGGCAAGCGCGCCCAGTGCTTCACTCAGGATCTTTCCACCAATTGCGTCGATCACGATGTCTGCACCATAACCGTCAGTGATGCGCCGCACGCCGTCGGTCAAGCTCTCCGAGGACGTATCAATGACTTCACTGAATCCGAGCGCCTTGGCCTGTTCCGCTTTCGCATGATTGGTGCTGCTTGAAATCGCGTGTTTTGCTCCGAGCGCGCGAGCCAATTGCGTCACCGCGTTACCGACGGACCCTCCAATGGCTGGCGCAAGAACGGTTTTACCCGCATGAAAGCCGGCCAGAGCGAGAGTCATATGAGCGGTGAGATATGCTACTGGAACTCCAGCAGCGCTCACGTCATCCACGTTCTCAGGTATCAGGCAGAGATCCTGTTTCCGTACCGCAACCCATTCGCTGTAGGTTCCGTCCTCGGCGACGCCGTACGGCCCCGTGAACATCACACGAGAGCCAACGGGAAAGTCCGTTCCACCTCCGTCTGTGACAACGCCGGTTCCTTCGTTGCCCAAGACCAACGGCGCCTTCGCACGAGAGTATTTGCCGGAGAGAATCGTAAAGTCCAAGGGGGTGACTCCCGCTGCAGTGATTCTCACCAATACTCTTCCGTCCGAGATTGCCGGTTTTGCAACCTCGGTAAGCTTTAGCGCTTCATAGCCGCTGAATGCCTCCGCTCTCATCGTACGCATAGCTGGTCCTCCACTGTTATGCTGCACACTTCCCGATCATCTCGAAGTTCCTGCGCATGTTGTTTAAAGTCGCTACGATCCGACGAACCCTCCCTCAAAACAAGTCCGCGCTATTCTGCACGTTCGCCTTGGCCACTTCCAACGTGTTCAAAGCCTCCCGAAACAGTTTGATCTTGCCATTCTCAGCAACCAGGCGGGCAAAGAAGAGCTGATGAACGGTTCGACCCGTTTTGCTTGACACCGCTGTGGCCTCGAATTCCGCAAAGACTTGCTCGGGTGTATCAATTAGCACCTTGACATTTTCGAATTGGAAGCCGGGGTAGATATCGAGGATGGATTCGAAAAACCGTGCGATTGCGTCACGGCCCTTGTACTCCGGGGGCAATCCTAATGTCGCAAGATACGGCAACTCAAAGGCACCATCTTCGGCAAACATCTCCGCCGCCTTGTACGGATCTCTGAATGAGTAGGCGGTGTATGCGAGCATGAGTTCCTTGGCAGTTTTCATACATTCTCCTGTTCGTGACCATCAGTCAGTCAGCGCTGTTAATAGGGTTCCTTGAACTCTCCCCCGCAGATCGGCGAAACCGGCCCCACCGAAGGGACCGAACCTAAGCGCTGGCAGCCTTCCCCCGATACATATGCACAAAAACGTCCTGCACAAACGTTTCGAAGGATGTGGGCGTGGTGTTCTCCGGCGAACGGGGCTCTAACGCAACGACGACGATATCGTTGATGGCTTTGTACATCTCGACGTACAAAGCGGCTCCTTCGGGTGGGACACCCAGGTCCGTTATGGCCTGCTGCACCACGTCATATGGGAACTGTTGGTAAGCCAGATCCGGTTTGCCAATGGCGCGCCCAATCATCGCGGTAACTTCCGTCATCGAGAGGTCGCGTTCGCCAAGCAGCTCGCGTGTCTGTTTGCCGGAAAAGTCCAGGTGCAGAAGGCGCTGCGCTGCGTAGTCGCCCACGTCGCGTGTCGCGGCCATGGGCAGTTTCAAGTCGGGTATCAGTGCACTTCCGACGAGTCCCATCCCTTGAATCATGCCAATCAAAGCCAGGTTGTTCTCCATGAAGTACCCGGCGCGCAGGTGCAGGACGTTCACGCCGCTGATCGCATTCAGCTTTTCTTCCGAAGCATGTAGACCCACGAGCGGCCCGGTGTTTTCCGGAACCTGCGCGCCGTAGCTGCTCAGATTCACCGCGTAGCGCAGACCGGACTCCCTCACAGCTTGCGCAATTGCGTCGCTCTCGCGCGCCTGACTCTCTCGGGATTTCACCGGCGGCAACAGAAGGTATGCGGCGGTCGCGCCGCTGAAAGCCTTGGTGAGCGCAGCTGCGTCGCTCAGCTCAGCTATGAACGCTTCTGCGCCCTGATCCACGAAGCGCCGTAGTCGCCCCGCGTCGCGTCCCACAACGCGCACTTTCTCGCCCTTCGAGAGCAGAAAATCGGCAACGATCGAGCCCGTGTTGCCGCTCGCCCCTAAGATCACATACTTCGTATTCGAAACAACGGGAGAAGTCATATCTACTGCCTCCTTGGTTTGGTAAAAATGGTGTCGAACGTTCTGAGAACGATCGCGTATTTTCGGTTGTCACTCGGTAAATGTGTTGCCAAACATGGGAAGGCCGCTGACAGATTCAGCTTTGGTGGCCTCGTCTTGCAGAACATCCCAATGCTCTCGAAGAACACCGTCTTCGAACCGGATAACGTCAGCTGCGATCCACGCTGCGGGCCTTCCCATTCCAGTGAAGCGGCCATGCGCTATGACGTGATCGCCTTCCGCGATGATGAGCTGGTTCTCATAGCGCAACGTCTCTGGCATCGAGCGAACGAGATTGAATAGACCCTCCCGACCCGGTGCGATGTGTGCGCTGTGCTGGATGTAGTTCGGTGACCAGAAGCGTTCCGCCGCCGCGTAGTCGCGCTTGTTGAACAGTGTCTCGAATGCTTCGAGCACGATTGCTCTATTCCGTTCTGGGGACGAGTTGCTCATTGCTTCTCCTATGTTTGCGGCGCATAGAATACTCGCCGCCACCAAGGTAGATTATGGTCGTAATCCAGCAGATGCAAAGTATTTATGACAGCGTTTCGGCGACGTGTCGCGTCTTCACCTATAACGTCGACTATGCCAGCATGGAACCGCCTGAGCGTTTGCTTTTGCCGCCGCGCAATCAGAACCGCACTCTCAAGTGTCCGAACGGGCGGAGGGATTCGCGAGTGCCAGACGCACCGACGAACCCTCCGCCTGCTCGAATGACCTCTGACCGTTCGCCTACTTTGCGTTTGATTTACCGTTTGCGGCCTGCTCGATGATATGAGCGACGGCCTGAGGATGGGACAGAAACACGGAGTGACTGCTTTTGACCTCAACCACGGTTGAGCCTGCGCGTTTGGACATGGCCCTCTGGGCGTCAGGCGGGATCATCTTGTCTTCGGTAGTGATAAGGAACCAGCTTGGCTTTGTTTTCCACGCCGGCTGGGTGATGGCACCGCCGAGCGCCTCGACACCCCACGGAACCTGGGAGTCGGCCATGAACGAAGCCACGTCAGGATTCACGTCCGCGGCGAAGAAAGCGGGAAACTGGGCTTTATCGAGGAATATGTATCCATCCTGAGGCGGCAGGATCGGCGGCGCCGGCGCGCCCGGGGGTGCACTTTTAATGAGCGAAGCTGCTGATTCACCCTTCTCCGGTGCGAATGCCGTGACGTAGACCAAACCAGTGACCTTTGGATCGTTGCCCGCTTCGGTGATCACGACTCCGCCGTATGAGTGACCAACGAGGATCACTGGACCGTTTTGACCGTCGATCACGCGCTTCGTGACCGCCACGTCATCTGGCAGCGAGATGGTCGGTTCCTGAACAATCGAGACCGTGTAGCCATCCTTCTTCAAAATCTTGTAGACATCCCTCCACCCAGATCCGTCCACCAAACCCCCGTGGACGAGAACAATATTCTCTACAGCGGTTGATGAGTTTGTTTGTGCCATAAGGCTCTTTCCCATGCTGAACACCATCGTCATGATCGCCAGCACACTGTAGACGATCCGTCTTGTTCTGACGTCGATTGCTTTTGCGATGTGCTTCATTCGGGTAATCCTTTCTTGATTTGTCCAAAACCTCTACTCAGACTCTTCCGTCAGCTCCTGTCACGGATGATCCGTGACAGCACTAATGTAGATTGCGCACGTAATCCATAGGTTGTAGGGTTTTCAACAAAACTTGGGGAATTTTCTGTTATTTTGGTTCTTTGCACCATATGTGGCCATCTATCGTTGAGGCGGCGATCGGCTTTACACCTCAGCCTGGATCGACTTGCGCCCAGATGTTGAAGCGTACAAGAATACTCTTGTAGTTCTTTCCGTATGGAATGATTCATGCGGAACTAGGGAAGAGATGGTGATGGCAGATGGGTTATTCGAAGAGCGATAAAGCGGAGACGCACACTCGCATCTTGAACGTTGCTGCCAAGAGGTTTCGCGAACTAGGTCTCGAGGGCATCGGCGTCGCCGATGTGATGAAGGAGGCCGGTGTCACTGTTGGCGGGTTCTACAAGCATTTCGATTCACGCGATGAACTGGTGGTTGAGGCACTGGCCACCGCATTCCAAGACCTCGACCGCTGGGAGGAAAGCACTGACAAGCTGACAAATGCCTTGAATAGCTATCTGTCCGAAGAACACCGAGATGCTCCGGGAGCAGGCTGCGCGTTGGGCGCGTTACTGGGGGATATGTCTAGGGCAAGCCGGTCGGCTAAGGCTGTATATACCGCGCGTCTCAAGCGCACCTTGGCATACTCGACGGGCCTTGTTCCTCAAAATGGCAACTCTGATCGGCGCGCCCGCGCGATTCTCACCATTAGTGCAATGCTAGGAGCGATCAACCTCTCTCGTGCCGTGTCAGACCCGAAGCTTTCGCGAGAGATCCTCCAACGGACTAGGGACGAGCTGATTAGCTTGAACAAATAAGCCAAACTCAGTCGCTGGGCGCTCTCAATGAACTTCCAATCAGACTTGTCCTCTGCCGCCGTCGACGAAGAGTTCAATACCCGTGACGAAGCTTGAGTCATCCGATGCCAGAAACAACGCCACTTTGGCGATTTCGTCAGCAGTCCCCATCCGTCCCATAGGAATGGTGGAAACGATTCGCGCAATGGCGTCGACAGGCTGTCCATCGATGACCGGCGTATCGGTAGGCCCCGGGCTAATGACGTTGGAACGAATATGACGGTCTTTGAGATCCACGGTCCAGGCTCGGACGAAGGAGCGGAGGGCAGCCTTGGTCGCGCCATACACGCCAAAGGCGGCCGTACCCTTCAAACTCGCAACCGAGCCGCTGAGAACAATCGAACCACCATCATTCAACAGCGGTAAGGCTTTCTGTACCGTGAACAGTGTCCCCTTGATGTTGATGTCGAAGAGCTTGTCAAAATGCTCCTCAGTGATTTTGTCCAGGGAAGCGAATTCAGCGACGCCGGCGTTGGCGAAGACGACATCGATTTTCCCCTTAGCCGCGACGATCTCGTACAGGCGATCAAGGTCGGTCAGTTTGGCAATGTCTCCCTGGACCCCAGTGACGTTACTGCCGATTGTTTTCACGGCCTCGTCAAGTTCCTTTTGGCGACGACCGGTAATGAAGACGTAGGCGCCCTCCTTCACGAAGAGCTTTGCAGTAGCCAACCCAATCCCGGTTGTACCGCCCGTAATCACTGCTACTTTTCCTTGCAGCTTCTTAGTTTCGGTCATCGGTAGTTTCCTCGTTCCCCCTTGTTCTGTTGTTAAGTAATCGGCATATATGTGCGGGTCCGAGGCAAAGTCGGTTCTTCCTCATCAGCGACCGGCTTGTAGGATTTGCCCTAGAAGGTCGGGATTTGGAGCATTCTTTCCCCGGGTAACCCCACCCAACGCTCCCGCGCCAACAATTAGTGTTTTCATGAATTCTCCAGATCCAAACTCGTTGGCCCTGCCGTAGTAATTGGGAAGATAGTGTGCTGCCCAGAATTCTTTCCGGCTCGGGGAAGATGCCGCCGCCGTACCGCGAACGATTTATCACGGCGACTTGCCGCGCAGGCCGCGGACGAAATTCGCCACGGCAGCGCCGATCTCGCCCGGGCTGTCTTCCTGAACGAAATGGATGCCTTTCACTGTGACCTCCGTCTGGTTTGGCCATGCGCGGCAGACGTCGCGCGCTCTCCCGTTGCCGATGGAGCCCGGCTCGGCGTGGACGTATAGCTTGGGCACCTTACTCTGTGCCAGCCATCGGGAGTATTCGCCCACCACCTTCACCACTTCCGGCGGTTCGCCGTCGAGCGGGATCTGGCGCGGCCACGTGAGGGTGGGCCGGCGGTCCTCGCCTGGGTTGGAAAACGGCCTGCGGTAGTGGGCCATTTCGGCTTCCGCAAGCGGCCGGATCACCTGCCCTGGCAGCACTTGCTCGACGAAGAGGTTGTCGCGCAAGACCATGTCTTCCCCGGCCGGGGAGCGGAAGCCGCGAAACGTATCGCGGGCGGATTCCGGGATATCGTCCCACGTCAGGGGCAGCACGATGGCTTCCATGTAGGCGATGCCCTGAACCCGGTCGCGGTTCCGGTTCCCCCAGTCGAAGCCGAGCGCGGAACCCCAGTCGTGGACGACAAAGACGACGTCGTTGCCCAGGCCGAGCTTGTCCCAGAGGGCGAAGAGGAAGTCGCGCTGCTCGGCGTAGGTGTAGCGGTCCGGACCCGAGGGGTACAGCTTGTCGGAGTCGCCCATCCCGATCAAGTCGCAGGCGATGAGGCGACCAAGGCCCCTGCACGCCGGCATCACGTTACGCCAGAGGTAAGACGATGTCGGGTTGCCGTGCTGGAAGACGATCGGGGCGCCTTCGCCCTCGTCGATGTAGGCCATCCGGTGACCCCTAACCTCTGTGAACTTCTTCTCGGCGAACGGCAAGCTGGTGTCAATCATCTGATCTTCCTTTCCGCTATCCCAGGCCCAAGCATTTTGGCGCTGAGGTTTGAAAGTCCGCCAAGCAAGGGACTGGAGGTTTTGACCTCTTCTGCTGATTTAGCATTCCGGGTTGCCGGGGAGACAGAAGCGCCCGCTGCCAGAAGACGCGCTCCTATAACCCCGCCCAATGCTCCCGCGCCAACAATTGGTGTTTTCATGAATCCAGCAACACCAACTCGTTGGCTCAACCGTAGTAATAGGGAAGGTAGGTGGCTGCCCTCGAACGATACTCTTCGGTCTGAAAATCTCTCGCCTGCTGTTGGGCGTTAATTTCAAGTTCGGCGTCGATATCCGCCTTCTTAATCCCGAGATTTCTCTTGAGCAGTTTCACTACAGAAGGAGCAGACGCGGCGATCGCTCGTGCAGTTCTTACAGCTTGCTCATAGGCCGCGCCCACAGGGACACAACGCTCAACCAAGCCCATTCGCTCCGCCTCTTTACCGCTGATGATTTCATTAGCCATTGCGAGCAAGGCAGCTCGATAGGGCCCGATTTTCCGGGTAAGAAGAGTCGGTAGCGCCATCCCTGGATAGAGGCCAAGGCCCGCAAAGGTGATCTGAAGCTGAAGCGTTTCGTCTGCGAAGGCAATATCCGCAGCGCAACCGAAGATCGGCGCAACACCGAGACAGTCACCATGAAGCACGGCGATCACTGGCACCTGAATTCTGAGTATCTTGAGCCAACGGTTATAGAAGGCCAGCATGAAACCGTGAAGCTCTTCCTCGCTGCGCCCGGGCCGTCCCAGGTCGATCAGCATGTCGCGGTGACCGCCGATCGAGAAATTCTTCCCAGCTGCCCGAAGGATGACTGCCTTTACTGCCGGGTTGTCCTCGATGGAAGTGATATGAAGGCCATAGACATCTCCCATTTCGGGGCTCATCACGTTGGTCCCTTTGCCGTCATCCAAAGTGAGGACGGCAATTGCGCCCTCATCGAGAGATTCCAAATGGACAGTCGGTTCTGAAAAGGAAATAGAGGGTTCTTTTGATTGCGGCATATTTTCTCCAATAGTTGTGCGGGACTGGAAGGGGTTCAGCGCGTACTTCGAATGGAAGTGCGTGCCTACTTCAACGCCAAATCCGTGCCGATTGTGTGGAGGGCACTCTCATAGTCGCGCAGCCAATCCGTATGGCCCCCGATAGCCCAGTCTTCATTTTGGAGTTCGACGATGGTCACCCATACTCTGGTCGCATCTTCCGAGAAATGGGTCTTGCCTTCCGCGAGCATAATGATCTTTGTGAAATCCAGCATCAGGTGTTGCTTGGTAAGCCTGTCAAAACGGCCGGCGAGCACGCGGACTTCAATGCAGTAGTACGGATCTTCGTGGTGAGGGCTGCCGCCGCTGTAATTGGAGTCTTCATCCACTTCATAAACCCAGCCCATCATCTTCTTGCGCGCCTCGGGATTATCCGGAATCTTTTCCCACAACATGAGGGCATCAGTAAGCTTCTCCATTACGGCGTGCTGAACGTCTTTTGTGAATGTGCCACGTCGTATTGTCAGATTGATCCAGGGCATCGTTTCTCCTTTTGCGAAGTTGAACATCGGGCTATATGTTTTGCTGTGCGCGCCTAATGTGCGTCAAGCCAGTTCCGAATATTTGAGACAGTATCCTCGTAAAACGTTTTGTAAAGACCTTGCGTTACATAGCCGATATGCGGCGTTGCCAATATGTTGTCTAGGGTCCGGAAGGGATGATCTGGGGGCAGCGGCTCATCGTCGAATACGTCGATCGCCGCGCCTGCGATTTGCTTGTTCTTCAGAACCCTAATCAAAGCTCGCTCTTCGACGATCGCCCCGCGGGACGTATTGATCAGCCGAGCCGAGGGCTTCATTCTTTCCAGCTCCGCGATGCCTACCAGGCTGCGAGTGCGGCTGCTCAACACTAAATGAATGGTCAGGATGTCAGACTTTTCGAAAAGTTCGTCCTTGGAGACCAGGGTTGCACCCGCGGCATTGGCGATCTCCGGGGTCATGTTCTGGCTCCAGGCAATCAAATTCATTCCAAATGCGCTTCCAATCTGCGCTACCTGAGATCCAATCCGCCCAACTCCGAGGACGCCAAGAGTCCTCCCGCGGAGATCCGTGCCCACCCCTTGTTGCCAGCCACCGGATCGTACAGCGTTACTCTCCGCCACGATATGCCGAGCGGAAGCCAAGATCAGCGTCCAGGTAAATTCGATTGCTGGTTCCGATCTGTACCCCGTGTGAACGACTTGGATTTCATGGTTGCCTGCGGCAGCCACATCGATCGAACCATTTCCAGGTCCCGTCGAGGCGATGAGCTTAAGATTGGGCAATCGCTCAATAACGTTGCGAGGCAATGGTGTTCGCTCACGCATGACACAAACGACATCAAACGGGAGCAACCTCTCAATTACAGCGTCCGGATCGGCGAGGTGATCCCGAAATACCGTGATGTCCGCTCGATCGTGGAGTACCGACCAATCGGCGTTCTCAAGCGCCACGTTTTGGTAGTCGTCCAAAACAGCAATCTTGTACTTCTTCATCTGCATCCGTCCCTATCAATTCGGCTCGTCTCATCAACCAAGATGACGATCATAATCTGTTTATGAGATGCTATTCAGCAGCACGCGATTGCGTTTGACATCGTTTTTTTTGGCCATGCATTAGTTGGGCGTCTACGCATCGGGGCCGCACGGATATTCCGATGACCAGAACTGAGAAACCACCAAGAAAAGTAGGCGGTGATTTGCGAATCTTCACACATGGAGCGACTATGAGTGGAATCAATACGAATGACGGAAGCCTGAAATGGGATGTATTTACCAGTAAGCGCCCTGGCCTCAGCCGAGATCTCCCTCCTGGCAAGGAGGCATTGATGTGGGTGTCGAACTCGTCAACGCTCATCTACGGTGAGCGAGATGCTGTCCTTGTCGATACACTTCTGACGATCGACCAATCGCAGGCCTTGCTGAATTGGGTCATCGCACGCGGTAAGAACCTTACCGCGATCTACCTGACGCATGGACATGGCGATCACATATTCGGCGTTGGCTCGCTTCTGGAGCGGTTCCCGAACGCGAAAGCGGTTGCAACTCCGGAAGTAGTTGAGGCCATGCGCCATGAAGTATCTCCCGCGTCGTTAGAGAACTTCTGGCGCAAACTCTTCCCTGATCAAATAGCGGAGAACCTCCCGATTGCCCATCCTCTCGAGAACAATGAACTGGAGCTGGATGGGCACAAGCTGATCGCAGTAAATACGGGGAAGACGGATACAGCCCAATCGACATGCCTGCATGTTCCGTCCATAGGACTGCTCGTGGGAGGAGACACCGTCTACAACGGAATTCATCCCTACCCAGCGGAGACTAACAGGGAGAGCCGAGGCGAATGGATCACCACGCTGGACAAACTCGAAACGCTTAACCCGCGAGCCGTCGTTGCTGGACACAAGATTCCAGAAAATAAAGACGAGCCTCGCATCATAGCCGAAACGAGACAGTATCTTAGCGATTTCAATCGTTTGGACGAAGACACCGATACCGCCCGCGAGCTCTATGATGCGATGCTTCAACTCTACCCCGATCACGCAAATCCTGGCTCCTTATGGGGCGGCGCGAAGGTTGCTAAAAAGAGCGTCGTCTCCTAACAGATTTTGTGGACTCCTACAGGAGTGTTCTGAGGTCCCAGATCGCGGCGGTTTGCTGAAGGTACTAATCTGTGACCGTGATGACGACCTTGCCCCTAGCGCGCCCGGTTTCGATATAGGCCAACGCGTCCCCGGTTTTCTCAAACGGGAATACTTCGTCAACGATCGGCCGGATGACGCCAGATTCGATCAGGGACGTAAGCTCACCCAACTGCTGTCCTTGCGCACGCATGAATAGGAATGAATAGTGAACATTGAGAGCCTTTGCCTCTCTCCGAACACCTCTGCTCAGCAAACGCATCACCAGCTTCAGGAAGAAATTGAGTCCGAATGCCTCGGCGAAGGCTGGATCGGGAGGGCCGGAAATAGAAATGAGCTGGCCACCGGGCTTGAGCACCCCCAGTGATTTCTCAAGCGTCTCTGAGTTCTGGCTGATCAGTACGAGATCATAGCCCGACAGGATCTTCTCGAAATTTTGCGCGTTGTAGTCAATAACCACATCCGCCCCGAGACTCTTGACCAATTCAGCATTCTTCGCGCTTGTCGTCGTTGCGACTGTCGCACCAAGATGCTTGGCGAGCTGAACAGCAATCGTTCCGACGCCGCCCGAGCCGGCCTGAATGAAAACCTTCTGCCCTGGCATCACCTTGCCCACCTCCACCAACGCTTGCCATGCGGTCAGCCCTACCAGAGGGATCGATGCGGCTTCCGTCGTGTTGAGGTTCTTGGGCTTCAGAGCAACGTCGGCTTCATTGACGGCAATGAATTCGGCGAATGTGCCGATCCGATGATCGCGCGGTCTCGAATAGACGGCATCACCGACCTTGAATTGCCTGACCTTGGAGCCTGTCTTGATGACGGTTCCCCGCGACATCGTGCCCCAGGATGAATGGCGGACGATACGGAAGAATAGATTTGAACTCCCCATCCCGAACCTTGGAATCCAACTGGTTCACAGACGCGGCGTGAATCCGGATCAGGACATCATTGTCTTGCAACTTTGGCTCTGGCAGATTGACCAGAACCAGGGCGCCCTTCTTCTTGTACTTATCCACGACGAATGCCTTCACTGGCCTTCTCCAGAACGGATTGGTCCTTCGTTTAATGAATGGCGAGAGCGGCGAGTGGAGGCTCATTTCTCGGCGTCGCCCTTGCCTTACCTCCCTGCGTCGCCTTTGCGGAACTCGATGCTGACTTAGTCCAGCCTCGTTTTCAATGCGTCATCGAGTTTGTAATCCGCCGCGGCCAGGGTATCGGTGAGTTGCTCGACGCGGCTTGCGCCAAGAATGACCGAAGTAATGGCGGGATTCGCCAGCATCCAAGCGACTGACAAGGTCGTGATTGGCGTGCCATGCTGGGTGGCGAGTTCCTGAACTTTGGCGACCGTTTCAAACTCGCGCTCGTGCCAATACCGGGCGTGATACATCTGTCCGAAGCCACCGAGTTCCGCCGAAAAACGGCCCTTCTCCGGCGTATCGCCATGTTTATATTTGCCGCTCAGAAGACCTCCCGCAAGAGGATTGAACGGAATCACTGCGAGACCTTCTTCCTGCGCGAGCGGGAAAAGCTCTCGTTCAACTTCACGGAACAGAAGGTTGTAACGTGGCTGGGCCGAGACGAAACGCGTCAGCGTTAGTGCGTCCTGCCGTCCAAGCGACTTGGCCAGACGGTAGGCGAGAATGTTCGATACGCCGATATAGCGCGCTCTGCCCGAACGCACGATCGTATCCATAGCCGCAACCATCTCGTCGATCGGAGTAGCGAGGTCGTCCATATGCAGCTGATAAAGATCAACGTAATCCGTGTGCAGGCGACGTAGCGAAGCATCAATGGCGTCGAGCAGGTGCTTTCGTGAGTTGCCCGCATCCCAAGCGGCAGGCCCCATCTTTCCGCCGCCCTTTGTACCGAGGATAAAACCCGCCCGCTTATTGTCGAGCCAGCGGCCTGTAATAGACTCAGCACTACCAGCCTCCGCACCAGGGGGATATATGTCAGCGGTATCGATGAAGTTGATCCCCGCCTCGGCCGCCCTATCGAGCATTCGATGCGCCTCTTTTTCATCCGTTTGCTTCCCGAATGTTCCCGTTCCGAGGATCGTGCGAGAGACCGCCAATCCGGTCTGACCAAATTTCGTGAATTGCATAAGGACTCCTTTGCCGCTAGCGAGAAATAATTCCTCTTACATCTGGCTGTCGATGAAGCGCAGGGTACGGCCCCAAGCGATTTGAGCTGCTTCGGGTGAGAAGCTATCGCGTTCGTCGCACTGGAAGCCGTGATCAGCGTTATAGGTGTGAACCTCGACCGACGGCTGCTTCGACTTGATCGTTTCAACGTCGCTCATCGGGATGTGCTTGTCCAACTCACCGAAATGCAGAATGGTCGGGACCTTCGGAGACTGATCGGCCATCCTCACGATGTGGCCGCCGTAATAACCGACTGCCACCAAGAAACCCGGCAGGCTAGTTGCCACGCCATAGCTGAGCGTTCCTCCGAGGCAGAATCCTGTAACCGCGATCTTGCCAACGTCGGCGATCGCCTCGCGCGCGGCAGCGACATCCAACAGCCAGGCCTGCATTGGTGGATTGGCGACAAACCGCACTGCGCTCTGCACTTCTTCCGGCGAATAGCCGCTTTCGAACCCCGGTTCAATACGATCGAAGAGTGCCGGCGCAATCGCAACGTAGCCGAGCGCAGCAAAACGGTCAACCACTGAGCGGATGTGATGATTGACACCAAAGATTTCCTGGATGACAACGATTCCGCCCTTGGGCGTCCCTGCTGGATCGGCACGATAGGCGTCTAACTTGTGGGCGTCGCTGGCAGTCAATTCGAGATGCGTTCCCATGTGTGAAATCCTTTCGGTCTGAGGAATATTCATTGCGGCGGAAGCGGTTGCAACGGAGGGGCGTTTCCGCCTGGAGTGGCGTCTTCAGCCGTATTGCTTAACATGGCCAAGGTGATGTACGCGCCGCTGACCATGATGAGATCGACTATTTGCTGGTCGCTGAAAAGTTCGCGAACTTTGTTGAATGTGGCGTCGCTTACAACGTGATCCTTCGCAAGATCCATGCAGAAGTCGTACAC
The DNA here is from genome assembly GCA_025462755.1 of Edaphobacter sp. Taxonomy (GTDB): domain Bacteria; phylum Acidobacteriota; class Terriglobia; order Terriglobales; family Acidobacteriaceae; genus Edaphobacter. Next base: position 12,539 of record JAOAPF010000290.1, on the reverse strand, counting down.
GACGGCTTCGTCCGGTTGCATGGACGCCGGGCGCTTTCTTACCTTCAAATCGTCGGCAACGGCTTGCGACAATCCGGCCTTCAGCGCGAGCGGGTAGTGAACCGCCCAAGCCACTTGCGACGTCCACAACCGGGCCTGGATCAGGATCGCAAACTCATTTAGCTTTCGCGGGACGGAGGTATTGGACCGCAGGTAGTCGAGCATGGCGAACATGCGCAGGCCCATGACCGGGCTCCGCAACAACATATTGAATGGACCCGAAGTCCCGATGCTCGCAACCTTCAGGATCTCATCCGCAAATGGGCGCTGCTGATCGTCCAATTGCTTCAAGTTTAATAACGGGAATCGTTGAATCTTATCCGCGGAATGCATCTGCACCTCCGGCATCACGCGGTAAAACAATTCCAACCGCTTGGCGCAGCGTTATCGCGATCCGTCGCTTCATGTCGGTTTCCCCATTGCCTGAATCTTCTCCCGGCACTTTATCTTTTCGCGGCAACATTTATCCGAACCGTCGTACGCGATTATCCGCGCGGGGTCTCAGGTGTGTTCCGCAGGGATTTCTGAAGCAGGTACACCACGAAGAATTGGAGAACGGCGATAAAGAGCGGCCCACCGCACTTTCCTGGATCACGATCAAACAGACCGATTCCGGCATCCAGCAATTGCATCGTGCCGGCGAGCGCGCCCAGGAACAGCAACGCCTGCGTTGCCTGCTTGTAGATCGCCCCCAATACGAAAAAAGCTAGTGGAATTGTGCGCGCCGCCGCGTACATCGCCAATATCAACGAGGCCTGCGTTGGAACAGATCCCGCAGGGAGCAGGTATTGTGGACGAATGATTCCCACGATGGAAAAGCCGCTCGCTACCAGGACATCGATTGCCGTGACCACCGAAGCTAGCCGAATCGCACTTATTGTTGTCATTGATTCCTCTCCACGAATACGCTCTTGGGCCGCAACCCGGAAATTGTTGATATCGAATCGAGACCGCCAGCAGGTCGCGAATTGATTGAATCTCTACTCCTTGAAAGTAACGAGCACGGATTACGGTTATCATCCACAATATATAGGATTAGATTCATAATCCCGATTTGGGTTCAGACTATTTTGACTGAAGTTCAGGCGGGTTCTTGACTGGCGATCTGGAGCTCTAGGAGGAGCAAACATGACCTCGCGGCCCACGGGAGGCGCAACTCATAAGGAGCGGATAGATGAAAGAGGTCGACGAAGACGGCATGCAAGGGCTCGCGGACGTTCACGCGATCCTAATTCAGAACTTCCTTGAGATCGGGCGTCTTCCCGAGGCGAAGCATATTGCCGCCTCGCTGGGTATCACCCCCTCGGAACTGGCAGAGCGTTTGAATCGGCTTTCCGACTTGCACGGCCTGGTGCTACACCCTCGTGCGCCGGAGCCATGGGTGGTGCATCCTTTTTCTACGACTCCTACACCGCATTTCGTCGAAGGACAGCAGCACGGTTGGTGGGCGCCGTGCATTTGGTGTGCGCTGGGCGTTGCGCAACTCGCTGGAGGCAAGGTTCGCATCTATACGCGCCTCGGAGCCGAGTCGGAACCCATGACCCTTCAAGTCGAAGACGGCGTGCCCCTTGATGCGGAAGGGATTGTCATACACTTTTCCATCCCGCCGCGAAACGCCTGGAATAACGTCCACCAGCATTGTTCCCTTGTGCTGCCGTTTCGGTCTGAGGCGGATATCGTCACGTGGTGCGGGAAGCACGGCCAACCGCTCGGGAAAGCGGTCCCGCTCGTAACGACTGCGACGCTCGCACGACGCTGGTATGGGCCGTACGCGAAGTCTTCCTGGCGCAAGTGGACGGTTGAGCAGGCGCAAGAGATCTTCCAAGAATCCGGTCTCACATCACCATTCTGGGCACTTTCCGGGAAAGGGACCTACTGATCCATTCAGCGATTGAAAGCGAGATCCTCACCGCAAAGCATCCAGCGAGCTTCGCTGCTGCCAGCTGTCTCCAAACCTCCGCAGCCGACCCTCTCATCGAGGGGAGACCTGATCGCCAATCCGCGCCTTGCAACTACGGGCTGGTGTCCGCCGCTACGTCACTCCGTCTCAAAATCGGTGGAGACACTGAGTCCCTTCCATATTCGTGCTTCCTCTAATCGCGCGAGATCGTTTTTCTCCACCGCAGCGTACGCATCGCTGCCGAGCAACAGTCGCAACGGAGGGTTTCGCTCCTGCGTCAGATGCAGGATCACCTGAGCCGCCTTTTTCGGATCACCAGGCTGCTTCCCGTTGTAGTTGCGCTGAAATCTTGCGGTAGCTCCAACTGTCGAGTCGTATGCGGGATGACCTTCGCTCAGTTCGGTGGAACTCCCCGCGAAGTCCGTGCGGAACCCACCGGGGCTCAGCAATTGTGATCTTGATGCCGAGTGGTGCTACTTCGCGCGACAGCACTTCAGAGAAGCCTTCGACACCCCATTTCGCCGCCGAATAAGGCCCACGTCCCGGAGGACCGATCCTTCCACCCACGGACGAAAATCGAATGAAGTGGCCTGTTTTTTTTTCGCGAAAATATGTAAGAGCTGCCTTGGTCACAATAATCGTTCCGAAGAGATTCGTTTCGATCTGTGCCCGGAATTCCGATAGAGGCGTGTCTTCGATGGACGAAAGATTGCCATATCCCGCATTGTTGATGACCACATCCAGCGAGCCAAATAGATCGATCGCCGTCTTTACCGCGTTAGCTGCTGCTGCTTCGTCGGTAACATCCAACGCGAAGAGCTTGACCTGATCACCATATCGCTCCGACAGATCAGCCAGCGACTCAATGCTCCGAGCTGTCGCGAACACCTTATTGCCCGCAGCAAGGCCCGTTTCAACAATTGCGCGACCCAGACCACGGGAGCTGCCGGTGACTAACCATACCTGGGCCATTCATCCTCCTGTTTCGAAGCCGACCATCCGGATATTCTGGAGAAGCTTCTCGAACTCAGGATTGGATGCGCGATGGGTATACGAACGGACTTGTTAGTTACGGAGGAAATCGTCGAATCTTCAGATCTCAGGGCGACTCCCTTCGCGTTCGAGAGAGCCTAGAGGGTTGAGGCAGCGCTCTCAATTCTCGAAGGCAAATGGAAGATCGTTATTCTGAACCGACTCTTCGCGCGCCCTATCTGGCGATTCTCTGCGCTTGAACGTGCCGTCCCCGGCATTTCACAACGTATGCTGTCGCAACAGCTGCGTCTCCTTGAGAAGTGCGAGTTGGTGAAGTGAACCGTTCATCCGCAATTTCCACCAAAGGTGGAATATGAACTCACCGAGTTTGGGAAAACGCTCTGTCCGGCGGTGAAGACGCTCGTCGATTGGGCGATGACCTTCCCCAAGACCCGCGAAACGTCCCGGTATCAACCGAGAAAGGTTCGAAAAGCCTTTTAGTGTTTTGAGCTTGTGACTAGGGGAAGACGCAGGAGGAGGAGCGAGGCTGTTACGAATGTATGGTCCGCCGCGCGACTGCAAGGGAAAAGTTTGGTCGAGAAGACAAGTCTGCGCAAATGTATTCGGCCTTTGGGTGGAGAGTAGTTCTCCTGGCCAGGATGAGTTGCGCGCGTGTCTGTCCCTTCTAAACTCGTCGGTCGTTGAGGACCATTCGTAACAGCAGGTTGCGGACACGCCGTTGTGACTGTTCTTTCGTCCTTGCTACCCTTTGCAGACTTCAGTGGGAAAGTTCGAGCCGTCTTGGTGGTGCGAGAAAGTGGGAGCGCGTAGCGCTTCCAAGCCGAAGGCGCCTTTTCCGCACCGTTACGCTGCTGCGGGTCTGTACTCGTTGCCGCTGGACAGCACAGCCCACGCGATACGAGCCAGCTTGTTGGCCATGGCGACCACCACGACGTTTTTGGGCGCCCTGGCGTCGAGCGCATCGAGCCACGCTCCAATCGGTGCTCGGTCGCGCTTGATATGCAGTACCGCTCGCGCGCCATGAATCAGGATCCTGCGCAGGTACGCGTTGCCCCGTTTACTGATGCCAAACAGCTTCGCCTTACCACCGGTCGAGTACTGACGGGGCACGATGCCGAGCCAGGCTGCGAACTCTCGCCCCTTGCTGAACGCAGCACCGTTACCGATGGCAGCGACGATGGCCGTGGCCACGACGGGGCCTATACCTGGTATCTTGCGAATGCGCGTGCAGCCTGCATCCGCGGCAGAGATCCGTTCCAGTTCATCGTTCAGCTCTTCAATCTGCTGCTCAACAAGCTTCCACTCACTCCACAACCCGTCGATCAGGTTGCGCATCCGCGGCGTCAGGTCGGACTCGGCGTTCTCGAGGATGTCCGCCATGGCGGCCTTGAGCTTGGCTGGCGTCTGCGCAAACACCAGGCCACGTTCGAGCAGAAACGCCCGTAGCTGGTTGATCACTGCCGTACGCCGCGCGATGAGCCGGTCGCGCACTCGATGGATCGCCTGCAAATCCAGCTGATCGTCCGTCTTGATCGGAACAAAGCGCATGTTCTTGCGTTCAACGGCCTCGGCGATCGCCTCCGCGTCGATGAAGTCGTTCTTGTTCGACTTCACGAAGGGCTTCACAAACTGGGCTGGAATCAGCCGGACATCGTGCCCCTGCTTGTGCAGCGCCCGGCCGAGGAAGTGGGCGCCGGAGCACGCCTCCAGGCCGAGCAGAGAGGTCTGCATGTTCGCGGTGTAAGCCAGCAACTGCTTCTGCGTGAACTTCTTCCGCACAAGCACCTTGCCCGCTGCGCCGAGCGCTACAAGGTGAAAGGTTGTCTTGCCAAGGTCGATGCCAACGGAATGTATCTGCATGTCGATGATCCTCCTCGTAGGAACTGCCACCACGATTCACCTGCTAACCCAGGTGAATCAAGCGGCGGACCATCTCATTAACTCGTGCCCTCCGCCTCACAAAACGGATAATGTGTCAGTGAGTGCATTGGCGATGGTCCACGATTTGAGATCGCCCCTCAGAGTTGACCCACTCAGCTTTTGAAGGAGCATGGACGCGTCTTTCTGAGTGCTTTATATTGAGCCTGTCGCTCGAACGGAGATGGGCATGGCCCGCAAGCAAAGTCTTCCGAAGAAGTCGTTGTCGGCGCGACCGGATCACGACCGGAAGTTCTATGGCGCCAACCTAGCCGAGGTCTTCCGGACGCCGCTCTATGATTGCTCCCTCAAGAATGTGTCTGGCGTGCCCGACTTCGCCCTTACCAGGCTCAAGGGTGGATCGATGGAGATGCAGCGAGCGCCGGCCTATCCCGAGGACCGAGCGATCCTCATCTGCGTGGCCTTAGCTCCGACTCCGGTTGACCGGTGGCGCGCACGAATCGCAGAAAAAGAGGTCGGCGTCTCTCATTCGATCGCATTCGCAACAACGGTAATCGATCTTATGAAGCCGATGGAGATGTGGGCGGCGGGTCCTTTCGACTATCTACACTATTATGTGTCGCGCGATCTGCTGGACAGAGTTGCGGCAGACAACAGGATTGCACCAGTTGATTCGTTTCGGATGGTCTTCTTTGAAAGGGACCTCGTCGTTGCTCAATTGACCAAGACCATCCTCAGTCAGGTGCGCAACCGTGAACCGCTCAACGTGCTTGCATTAGAAGATGTCTCACTTCTTGTGAGCACACATCTTCTGCAACACTATGGAAACGGTAGGGGACTTCTCCGGGCACAGCCGAGCCTAGAGATCTGGCAAAAGATTCGCACCGAGGAGATGTTGCGTGCGCATCTTGAAGGCGAGATCAGAATTGCGGAACTTGCAACCGCCTGTCAGCTCTCCCCGAGTCACTTCTCTCGTTGCTTTCGCCAGAGCTTCGGCACTTCAGTTCATCAATGGCTCATCAAGCTTCGAATCGACACGGCGAAGAATCTGCTTCGCGAAACCGAACTGAGTCTGACAGAGGTGGGATTTCGGTCGGGATTCTGCGATCAGGCTGCCTTCACACGCGCGTTTACCACGCTCGAAGGGACAACGCCGTTTCGTTGGCGCAAACTGAACGGTCGTAGCGCGGTTGCTACTGACCACCTCGTTTATGGTGAGCTGCGCTCTCGCTAGTGGCTTCTATAGAAGCCACGATCCGCTTCACCGAGAACTGTGCTTTCCTGTCCGCGTCCGGGTCCCGAAGAGAATGGCTGGAGACATGGTGGCTCAGATAGATCCCGAGCAAGTCCCACGCCAGCTGGGCGACGTCGGTATCCTGCAATAAGTGTCGCTTGTCGATCGCATCACGGATCAACATAATGAGGGTCTGCCGCCAGACAGATTCCGCCGCAGCGGCAGCCTCTCGAAGTGGTCCCGGCAAGAAACTCAACTCAACAATGGCTTGAGCGATCGGACAACTGCCCGGCAGTCCTGCCCTCCTCGTCCATCCAATCCATACATTTAGGTAGCGAATCAGCGACGGCAACCCGCCTCCAACGCCAGTGTCGACTCCGAGGCAGGTACGGCTCCAGAGATCCAATGCAACGTCGAGAATGGACCGCTTTAGGTCGCCCAAATGTGGAAAATGCGCGACGACGCCACCCTTTGACAGGCTCGCGCGTCCGGCAACCGAACCAAAGGTGATCCTGCAGAGCCCCTCTGCGCTTGCCAAATCAAGTCCCACCCGAAGGATGCGGGTTTTAGTCACTTGACCAGACACTGATCGTCCCCTACTTGTCCTCTACAAGTGCTTTTCTCATTCCCGACGAGGTAAGCTACGCCGCCAGGCGACTCCGAGAAGCATCGTACGCGCTACACCATCTTGGAGGATTGCCGATATCCGTCCTATTTGTCGATTCGGACTCAGTTTTCGAGTCCAAACGGAGCGCATGAATCAGTGAAAGAACCAACAATTCTGCTCAGCACCAGCATTTCTGGGAGCTATCTCATTCAACCACGGTCATTTTGTACAAGAATGGCCGTTCTTTTTGGCGCTACGCTTCACTTCGGCGCAATGCGACGTCCGCGTTATTCCCTGTAATTCGACGTAATTCGACAAGGGCGCTTGCCGCAACAGAGCTATCCATGACGACATCATCGAACTCAGCAAACGCTTACGGTGCGCAGATGGCGAAGTATTTCACCATGAATCAACCGCCCCACGTTGCCATCGATTCTGCGGTTTCCGTCGTCCGGCCGCAACTGGCGATTACCCGGTTGATTGCACGAAGCGGCATCCCGGAACGAACTGCGTCCATCCCATCTGAAAAGGCCTACGTTGTCTCGCTTCATCTTAATCATGCGAATTCCGGTGAATGGGAACTTTGGACCGATGACAAGTACACAAAGACCGGGGCATGGCCAGTGGGCGGAGTCGCAATGTGCGACCTGGAGTCAAATTCGAGTATTCGAAATCCGGGCTCGATCGATTGGATCCACTACCATGTTCCGCGTGCAACCTTGGATTCCCTCTCGGACGATGCCGGAGTGGCTAGAGCTAAGCGTCTCTACTGCGTTTATGGAACCCCGGACCCGACACTCCATCACCTAACGCAAACGATTTTGCCGTACCTAAATAGGCCGGAGATGTTCTCTCAGCTGTTCATGGATTCTTTCACCTTGATGATTTGTTCGCACCTTGTCGGACGGTATGCTCAAACTCACGAAGCCTTCCCACAATTCAAGGGCGGTCTGGCACCGTGGCAAAGGCGCCGCGTTGTGGATTTGTTCCATGAGCACTTGGACGGCGAGTTAAAACTGGAAACACTTGCCGATGAATGTGGGATTTCAGTCAGCCATTTTGCGCGATCGTTCAGGAGATCATTTGGAACCTCCGCACATCGCTACTTGATTCTGAAGCGGATTGAGATCGCCAAGGCCTTTTTGTCGGAAACGAATAACTCGTTGGTGGAAGTTGCCGCGCAGACTGGATTTTCCGATCAAGCCGCGTTTACCCGGGCGTTTGCAAATATGGTCGGCGCGACTCCCGCAAAGTGGCGGCGTGAACACTCAAGTTGCAGGATTTTTGTCGAAGTACCCAAACCTCAATTCCCTCAACCACACGAATAGATCCCATCCGAAAGTTCAGCGGTCCGGGGCGGTGTTGCTCGGAATCATCTCGGACGCCATATCGTCGCGAGTTTGAGATTCGGTTAGAGTTCTCGGGTTGAACTCGAGCCTGGAGTAGTCTTTTCGCCCGCCTTCCTTTCGCATCTTGAGCAGGAATCGACAAAAGTGGTTCGTGTTTTCAATAGTACCGAGCTCCGTCCTGACTATGGTTGGTCGCAAGTCCGAAGCTCGATACACGAATCACCGAAGCTCAAACTAGAGAGGAAAAATGATCATGACACAGCATATTAAGAATGTAGTTCTGGTGCATGGAGCTTTCGCCGATGGCTCCGGCTGGAAGAGGGTCGCTGACATCCTCAAGAATGATGGCTACAAGGTCTCGGTGGCGCAGCCTCCCGAGACTTCATACGCCGACGATCAAAAGTACACAAAGGCCGCGATCGACGCCATGGGCGGCCCAGTGGTTCTGGTCGGCCATAGCTACGGAGGGTCCATCATCACCGAGGCGGGAAATCATCCAAAGGTTGCGGCACTTGTCTATATTGCCGCCTTTGCCCTCGATGAAGGAGAGAGCTGTGCCTCGATCGAAACGGCCGTGCCGCAAGCCTCCAAGGCGTTCAAACCGGACAACAACGGGCTTTGGTGGATCGACCAGACGCATTTCGTGGCCGACTTCGCAGCGGACATCCCGCGGGATGAAGCTGAGTTCATGGCTATAGCGCAGGTGCCGATCTCGACCGACTCGTTCACCCATCAGGTTAAGAATCCCGCCTGGAAGCAGAAGCCGACCTTTTACATGGTGGCCAGCTCAGACCGGTCGATCAATCCTCAGCAGGAACGCATGATGGCGAAGCGAGCGAATGCCAAGACGGTCGAAGTGAATGCGAGCCATGTGGCCTACATGTCTCACCCGAAGGAAGCAGCCAAGCTCATCGAAGAGGCCGCTGCCTCCGTCAGTGAGTAGCCATATGCTTTCGGACTAAATGATCTCCGTCGATCCGGTCCCGGTCGGCGGAGATTCTGTATGAACATAGCCGTCTCAGGAGGACGAAATGATGGATCACATCACCGTAATAGGGCAACGCGGCGCGTTCTCCGCCTATATCGCAAGACCGAAGAGCTCGCCGGCTTCGGCTGTCGTCGTTCTGCAGGAACTGTTTGGCGTGAACGCAGACATTCGCAGGCACTGCGATGAATTGGCCGAACAAGGCTACCTCGCGGTCGCTCCAGACCTCTACTGGCGTCAGGAGCCGGGCGTCGACCTGAACGTTACTTCCCAAGCCGACTGGGACCACGGCCTCCGCCTCTATCAGGCTTATGACAGAGATGCCGGCGTAAAGGACATCAAGGACACCATCGACGCAGTACACAATCTCCCGGAATGCAACGGCAAGGTTGCCTTGCTCGGCTATTGCCTCGGCGCGCTGATGGTCTTCATGACAGCCGTGCGTAACGACGGCATCGACGCCGCGGTCTGGTATCACGGCGCCGACACTGAGAAATATCTGGGAGAGATCGATGGGCTTAATGCGCCCATTCTCATGCATCTGGCCGAGGAGGATGAGTTCATTTCCAAGGCTGCACAAGCGGAGATTAAAGCGGCAGTTGAAAACAAGCCAAACGCAACCGTTTACAGCTACCCCGGGCAAGTCATGCCTTCTCCCGCCATAACGGAAAACACTACAACGCTGCCGCGGCTCACCTTGCCAACAGTCGGACGAGCGAATTCCACAACCGCCAGTTGCGAGGACTGCCGGGCGTTTTTTGGAGGGAGCAATCCGGTCGATTTGAGAGACCTACGTTATTATTTCGAACGAAACGCAAAAATCGCAGCATTGCATGAAGGCTAACGAATTCGCTCGCCCAGCCGAGACAGGCCATCGGAGTGGCCCAGAAGAATTGAAAGGAGCCAGAATGATCAGAAGAGTGGACATGGAGCGATTTACGGTGACGTCTTCAAAGCCGTTCGACGCGGTTGTTGCAGCGATCAAGGCATCGATCGGTCATCCAAATATGGCAGAGCTCTGGCAAGCAACCCAGCGAGCGACAACTGCCGCCGAGCTAGAGGCCGCCATACAACCCGCCCTGGGCAAGACCGGTCTGATGCAATTTGCAGAGTTCGATCATGGGACGATTGTTCGCAAGGGGACCGAGAACCACACATCCAAAATAATTCGTCTGGTCATTGGGAATCCTCTCATCATGAAAGAAATGGTGAAGCGTGTTCCGGACGCCGGCTCGTATGCTCCGGTTACCGTCCTCGTGGATGAGCGCGCGGATGGCGTTCACATTTCGTATGACAGGATGGCCAGCCTTCTGGCCCCTTACGGGAATCCCGATGCGCTGAGCGTGGCTCGCGACTTGGACGCTAAAGTCGAAGATGTGTTGAGACAAGCTGCAGCGTGAGACGGAATCAGCATGACGTCTTGGAGGTTGTCATGGACGGGCATCTTGTTCTCGCCAGTTCAAATTCAAAGATCCGCTGCTCTCTGGAGAACTTCACATTGGACGCGGAACGCTGGCTCGCGGCTCTTTATTGGTGCGTACGGACGAGTTATGGCGACGATGCAGCCATGCTGCGGCAGACTGCTGGCTGCGAGGCTTTGAAGAACAACTCGAGGGATCAAGCAGCCTTCCAGAACTGAAAGCAATCGTTCTCTTCGTCTCTCGGCTGGTGCTAACAGGGCGAGTCACTCATTGAAGCTACTCAAATCGCTCTATGTCTTCGGCAAGTTGCCGATAAACCGGCTATGCGGATAGATGATTGCTACGTTGCTGGCTAGCTGCCAAGTACGAGATGGCATATTCTGGAGTGCCCGTAAACACCGCTTCGGCTGATTTCTTGAGCCGGAATGCTTCGTAGCGATGGGCTTGTAGGATGATCTAATATGTCACCGCCACGCGCTTGAGATCCGAAGTACTTGTACCTGTACCGAGCCATTTGTTGTAGTCCGAGGGTGTAATGGCTATTACAGAACATCCAGCGACTCTTGCCGCTTCGACTTGCTCCCGAAACGGCAATGCACGAACGGTTCCGTTCCACATCACTCTTGTCGTATCGCTCATCGCTTGTTCCCGGAATTCACGCCTTCTTCCATTCTGCAATTGTGGAATACCACGCTGGAGTTCGATCAATCTTCAGGTCGACGATCATTTTCTCGAAATCTGCGCGATAGGCTTTGCTCATCTGGTTCTTCATGAACGATTCCGGGCTCTCATTCCATACTTCGTAATTCAGAATGCTTTCCAGGTCACGCATATCCTGGACTAACGAGGCCTCGACGAACGTCTCTTCCTTTACGATGTGCGTGAAGACGTCTCGCAGCTTCGCGGTAAATTCCTCCTTCGCAAACTCGCTGATCCGAAAACGAACAACAAGCGTAATTTTGTCCTGCATGTCGTCTCCTTTGGGCGAAGCCCATATACCTCAGATGCGTTTACGAACGAGCGTGTCATCGAGAGCTCAGACCTCGCTTGCAATGAGTACAAATTGACCTGTCGGCTTGCTCCGCTGCATCGCTATTTGTCTTCCCGGTTTTCGGTAAATGCCACTGGCGCCCAACTATAGCCAGTCCCCTCCTTATGCAGCCTTCCCAGGCCCGGAAACAGCATGTGCGGCCCCGCGATCAAGATTCCCTCGCTCGCAAGCTTAGGCTGCAACTGATTCCGTGTCGCCGCAGCCGCAGCCGGGTCGCTATCGAGAACCACCGTGACTTCGGGATGCTGCATCTGGACGCGCTGTACGTGGATGATGTCGCCCAGAACAAGATACTTTTCCCCTGGGACGAAAATTCATAACCGTTTGTCCGGGGGTGTGACCATGCAGCGGGACGAGTTGCATGCCGTCAACGATGTGCTCAGAGTCGCTAAACGTGTGCCACTTGCCGGCTTTGATTCGGCGGTGAAGTCTTGAGCGAAGCGTTCAAAGCGCTCGCGATGGGAGGAAGCCTCACAACACTGGGATATTCCGCAAGCCGTAAGGCGGCCATCGACGTGACAGACCTCATCGTGCCACAAGCCAGCATCCGGGGTCTCAATATGTTCCGTCAGCCGCAGGCCACCGTGACTGACGATTGGAAAGCTATTTTCTCTCTACTCCAATCCGGCGCGATCAAACCAATCGTGGCTAAGACCTTTCCTCTGGCAGAAGCGGCTAATGCTCTCCGTTACCTCGTAGAGGGTCGTCCCTTCGGCAGGGTCGTTCTCACAATTTGACAACCTTGGTCATAGGATAAGGGTACGGCACCGATCTTGAAGGAGAAGCTCTCTTTCAACGATTCGTTCTTGTCCCCACCCGTTCCATCATTACCGCAAGGGTGCGATCTGGACACCAAGGAGGAACGCAATGACAGAACAACGCTTCAGAGTTGGTATCGTTGGATTGGAGCCGGGCAGGGGTTGGGCGGCTCGCGCCCATGTACCAGCGCTGCGTGCGCTGTCCGATAGCTACGAGATCGTAGGCGTCGCCAACACCAGCTTGGCCAGTGCCCAAAGAGCGGCGGCCGCGCTCGGACTTCCGCGAGCCTTCAACGAAGTTGCTGAACTGGTATCCGCGCCCGA
>JAOAPF010000289.1 GCA_025462755.1 Edaphobacter sp. | reverse complement strand
TCGCCAGCAGCTTCTGCCAACGGTCCGCGGTAATCTGAGCCAGCTGATAGTTCGCCTGCGCTGTTGCCAGGTCAGACTGCGCCTGTTGCACCTGCTGATCGAGTTCCGGAGTTTGGATATCGGCGAGTAATTGACCCTTCTTCACATGGGTGCCGATATCGGCGTACCAATGCAGGAGATAACCGCTTGTTCGCGCGTAGACCGGACTATCGATGAAACCCTGAACGCTTGCCGGCAATACGACTTCGTAGGACTTAGTACCCAGGGAGGGGTGAACGACATCCACTGAAGGGATTGCGGCTGCTCGTGTCTCCTTCGCAAGCGCCTTGCCGGTAACCGATCTGGTGTGAATGCCCCAAAACGTCGCGATAGCGACCAGTATCGCGAAACCGACGCCGGCGGTCACAACTTCCGGATTGAAACCCCGTCCGCCGGGATCGATTGCGGTCGACTTCTTATCAGGAGTTTCAAGGCTCTTCTGTTCGTTCATAGCTTCCATAGAAGACGCTCCATCTCAGGCGTGCAGAGGTTGATTATCGTTCTGTAATGCGAGCTGTTGCTTGCCGCCTGACTTGCGGCCGTGTAACAACGCAAATACAGCCGGCACAAAGACAAGAGTGGCGACAGTGGCGAACATCAATCCGCCGATCACCGCGCGTCCCAGAGGCGCATTCTGTTCGCCGCCGTCCCCAAGCCCAAGGGCCATCGGAATCATGCCGATAATCATCGCCAAGGCAGTCATGCATACCGGGCGGAAGCGAGTCTGCCCTGCCTCAATCGCTGCCAGAACAGCATCCTGATGTTCCGCGTAACGGATCTTCGCGAATGAGATCATGAGAATACTGTTTGCCGTTGCCACTCCCATGCACATGATGGTCCCCATCAGAGCGGGGACACTGAGCGTCGTGTGCGTATAGAAGAGGAACAGGACGATACCGGCCAGTGCTGCAGGCAACGCAGTGATGATGATGAAGGGGTCAAGCCACGACTGAAAGTTGACCACAATCAACATGTAGACAAGCACGATGGAAAAGAGCAAGCCGCCAATAAGAGAAATGTAGGAGCTGCGCATCGTGTCTGCCTGCCCCAGGATCTCGATGGAGGTTCCCCTTGGCAGGTTCTTCTTATAGGCATTCACAATCCGCGTAACGTCGCGACTGACTCCTCCCAGGTCCCGCCCCTGCACCGCACCATAGATGTCGACCACACGGCGCATATTGTACTCGGAGATGACCGCCATCTCGTCCCCTCGGTGGATCGATGCAACATCACCTAAGATTTCTGGATTCTTAGCGCCGGATACATTGACTGGGATGTTTTGCAGGTCTTGAATGGACTGCATTCGGTATTGCGGCGTCTGCGCGACTAACTGATAGTTAACGCCATTCTTCCAGTTCAGAAAGAACATTGGAGAGATCTGAAAGCTACCGCTGAGGGTATTGAGCATGCTCTGGCCTACATCGCGCGCAGCGTACCCGCCCTGCTCGGCCTTGGTGCGGTCAATATCTACCTGGTAGGTCGGATAGTCCATGGGTTGTTGCACGCGAAGGTCAACCAAACCGGGAACCTGGCGCAACTGGTTCTCAAGGTCAGCCGCAAGCTTTGCGCTGGTCCTGACATCGTTTCCACGGAACTGAACGTCAATCGGCGCGGGAAGCCCAAAGTCTAGGATTTGGGTTGTGATATCGGCAGGAAGGAAATAAAAGGTCGCACTCGGAAAATCCCGCGGCAGGCGGGCGCGTAAATCACGCACATAGTTCGCTGTAGGGTGGTGATGCGGCTTGAGAGTCACCATGACATCAGCATCACCCGCGCCGATGATGCCAGAGGTAAGATGCATTGTGTTCATTCCGCTATAGGGCAGGCCGATATTGTCCAGGATGTTGTCCAGTTCGCCGGCGGGAATGGTTTGACGGATGGATTGCTCGACCAAATCGCATAGGCGGGCGGTCTCCTCAATACGCAGTCCCGTCTTCCCTCGCACATGCAAGATAAAGTTGCCTCCATCAGTGCTCGGAAAGAAATCCTGACCCAACCACGGCACCAACAGAAATGCCGAGAGGCAAAGCAGAAGGAAGACAGGCACAAAAGCACGCCGGTGAAGCACGAGCCTGGTTAGCAGCAGCTGATACCCACTACGTACACGCTCAAATCCACGTTCAAAGCCGCGCTGAAAACGTGTAAATAGATTTCCTGAAACGCTATGATCTTTTGCCTTCAACAAATAAATTGCCAGAGTGGGAACCAGAGTCCGAGACAGTAAGTAGGAGGCAAGCATCGCAAAGACTACCGCCTCAGCAAGGGGAACAAACAAATAGCGGGCTACACCGCCCAGGAAGAACATTGGAAGGAACACAATACAGATGCAAAGTGTCGAGACCAGGGCCGGCACCGCAATCTGGGCCGCGCCCTCCAGGACCGCATCACGCAGGCTATGCCCTTCTTCGAGAAATCGCTCAATATTCTCGATCGTTACCGTTGCATCGTCCACCAGGATACCGACCGCCAAGGCAAGCCCGCCGAGCGTCATGGTGTTGATCGTCTCTCCGAGCAAGCTCAGGATGATCACGGAACTGAGAATCGACAACGGGATTGAAATCGCGATAATGATCGTACTTCGCCAGCTTCCAAGAAACAGCAAGATCATCAGTGCTGTCAGAGCCGCGGCGATAACAGTCTCACGGATCACTCCGGTAACTGCCGAACGAACGAAGACTGATTGGTCCGAAAGCGGAAGCATCCGAAGCTGCGGCGGCACGAGGCTCGCGACAGACGGCAGCATGGCGCGCACGCCCTTGACCACATTGAGAGTGGAGGCATTGCCGGCCTTCAAGATGGACACCAGCACCCCGCGATGCCCATCCTGGCGAACAATGTTGGTCTGTACCTGAAAGCCATCGCTTACAGTGGCAACATCGCGCATGTAGATCATCGCTCCATCTACCTGCTTGATGGGAATGTTGTTCAGTTCCTCGATGGTGTGCGGGGCTACGTTGTTGAGAATGTCGTATTCACTCTGTCCGATCTTTGCGGTGCCGGAGGGCAGCACCATGCTTTGCGCCGACAGCGCCCCCAAAAGATCGCTCGGGGCGAGGCCTTTCGACTGCATGAGCCTCTGGTCCATATTGACCATGATCTGTCGCTGTTTGCCTCCATACGGAGACGGAACAACAGAGCCCGGCACGGTGATGAGCTGCGGGCGAATGAAGTTCAAGCTGTAATCGTTCAACTGCTGCTCGTTCAGACCCTTTCCCGAGACCCCAAGCTGGAGGATCGGCACACTCGAGGCGCTGAAGTTGATGATCTGAGGCGGCTGTTCCCCTGGTGGAAGTTGCCTGAGAATGAATTGCGAAGCCGCCGTGACTTGTGCGTTCGCCGTATCGAGACTTGCTCCGGGTTGCAAGTAAACCTTGACGACATTCAGTCCGTTGTAGGTGGTGGACTCGATATGCTGAATGTTGTCGACCAGCGTGGTGAGGACCTTTTCGTACGGCAGAGTAACTCGACCCTCGAACTCCTCTGGGTTCAGGCCTGAGAAAGTCCAGGAAATGGCGATCACGGGGATATTGATATTGGGAAAGATATCTACCGGGGTACGAACGATAATCACCGGACTGAGCAGGAGTATAAGCAGTGCCAGGATGATGAACGTGTAAGGCCGGTCGAGTGCGACTTTGACGATCCACACAGTATGAGGCTTCTCTTTCCGATGAATTGATGAGGGCTGTTAACTCTGGTACGTCGGGCAAATGGCCGGGTCCGATAGAGCGGCCCCACATCTCCACACGTTAAACCACAACGCATAGATCAACGGGGCCGCTCATATCAGAAGAGTTCGATGTTCTTTCCGACTCTTCTCGTATACGACAACGCCGCAGAAGGCCGCTTTGCTCTATTGTCCTTTGGAAGCAGCGGCCGCCTTCGTTTCCTCCGTACCAGGGGCCACCTTTATCCCGTAGTTCTGACCTTCGATCCATACTCGATTCAGGTAGTCCGTATCTCCGATTTTTTCGAACGTGACATCAGACTTGGGATGAGGTTGTGCAGACCGCGTAGGTATAAATTCGACGAACACCGAGTGCGCGCCGCCGTTGAGATTCTCGACCAGTAATAGATGATCGTCACCCATGTCGGGTTGGGTAACTTTGTAGTGACCGGCGGGCAGCTTGGTGTCGCCTGCGTAAAACGGAAATGAGGTCGTAAAGTCCACGCCGCTATCGATCTGAGCCGCAAGCGGCATCACGGACAGGAGCGATAGCAACCCCATCTTTGCAACTAACTTGCCAACGCTATTCATAAGATCTCCTTGCTTTCATTTGCACCATGTACAACGGCGCCGCCTTTCCTAAGAGCACATGTGGTGCCATTCTTGACAGGTCGGTCGATCAGTTAGTTGTGGCCGGTCAAGTGCCGTTGGTCTACATACTTCCGAGTGCGAACTGGCGGTTGAGCGTCATGGGAGAGAGAGGAGTTGCACGTCGATGTGTCGGCATTGCGCCTAGCTGCGACGGCATTTCGGCTCTTTTCATCAACTGATGATCGGGGTCGATAATGCGCCTTCAGGCGCGGCGACTAGTGAATGATCGGACTTCCGGCGCTGATCCGGATCGCTATGAGTACGAGAGAAGATACTCAATCCAATCGTGCATATTCCAACCTGGCCTGTTGGAGAACAGGTATGCTGGAATCCGCAGCCTTCCATAGGCTCAGGAAGTCGCTATAGGCAGCTTTCGCCCTGGCCTGGTCCCCTGCCATCAAGTACGCCCTGCCGAGCTGCAAGTGCGCCAGCGCTCCCACCGGATCGCTGATCACAATTTCGCGATGATCGATGATCTTCTGGAACTCCATCGCGGCTTGTGCGCCTTGATGCAAAGCCAGATAGGCCTGCCCGCGCACATACACCGGATACATCGCTCCAAAAAAATCCAAAGAAGCAGCTTTGCGGCTCGCCCAACTCATAGGGAGTCGAGAGCCGTAGCCATTCAACGGCCTTCGAAGGGTTGTGATGATTCAGCGCCGCAAGCGCGCGGAGCGTAGGGACGTAGTAGAACTTTGCTGAAGTCTTCAGAAAAACGCTTGGTTAGATCTTCTGCCATCGCCTGCGCTACGCCCGCATCACCCCCGAGCGCCTCGGCGAAGGCAGCCCCATACTCCACCTCCTTTCCCTTCGACAGGGCCAGTGCAGCGGTCGCGTTCTGTTTGGACGCAGCTACATTCCCAAAAACGCTTCACGCACTGCCGCACCGCTCTGAAATAAAGCAGCCCGCTCGCGGTGCCCTGCGCGTTCCGCCAGCTGCACCGCAAAACCCGATCGCATCCTTGCCTGCTGCAGATGCCCTGAATACCCCGCAGCAAACGACTCCTGGTTCGCAACCACGTCCTCTGCTCCAGGTGTCTTCGCGGCGAGAGCCACGGCGTTGTCCATTCCCGCCTAGTCGGCCTTCAGGAAGGCAATCTGGTAGCGGTCCACCACCAGGTCCGGCATCTGCATCTTTCGCTCCGACGCGAGTTCCAGCGTTCGCGCAGCTTCATCCAGTCGCCCAAGCGGAATATAACCGAGGGCTACAAGGTTGTACGACACCGGAAAGTCCGGATCCAGCTCCAGCATCTTTTGCGCCTCTTCCAGCTCCTCTTTGTACTTGCCCAGCACTGGGTAGATTGCGCCCGATAAAAATCCGTGCGCATTTGGATCGCGGGGGTACGTCTGCTCCCAGGCCTCGCAGATCTGCCGCGCCCTCTCCATGTCTCCCGTCACTTGTATTTGGTAGGAGGCGTCGATAAAAAATCTCTCCCGTTCGCTGGCACGACTGCGCAACTGCCACGCCTTGGTAGTGTTGTCCGCTGACAAGCCGGACTCAGCCATATCGCCGTAAACTCGCCCGAGCATTGCGTAAGCCATGGCGAATTGGGGGTCGATCTGGATCGCCCGCTGATACAGGGGCACGGCCGCCGCGTTTCCGTTTGTGGTGAGCACCTTGAACGCCATGCTGTAAGCTTTCAGCGCCTCCAGTGAAGGGGTCGTGGCCTCGGCCAGTGGAGTGTCCAGCTTGCCCACCGTGGCCAGCACCTCACCCGCGCGCCCTCGAAACCCGCTCGCAATCTGGCCCAGCGTATTCAGCACGTCCTCTTTCCTGGCCGCCTGCATCTGCTCCTCGTCGATCACCTCGCCTGTCCGGCAGTTCCTCGCCCGCAGCCACAGAACATACTGGCTCCCTATGCCGCAATCGATCCTTCCAGAACCGCCGTGCTGCCCGTTCGCTGGCACACCTCCAACGCGCTCGATGGAGTTAGGACGGTACTCGCCGGCTGCCCCATCAGCCCCAGAGCCTGTTGAATCCGCTCCTCGCTTACGAGGCTGAGAAAAGGGGTTGTTCCAACTGCACCGTCAATCCCTGCCGCAGCGTCTCGCTGAACACAGGGTCGTCCGTCTTGTTCGCGAAATCTGCCAGAACGATCTTGTCTCGGTCGGTCAGTTTCGAGGTCGCATGAATCGCTCGGCGCGAATATCCAAATAGGATGCCGAAGATCACCAGCAAAGCTCCCCCAACCGAAGCCATCACCCTCCAGCGGCCAGCGTTTGCGTTCCTTGCGCCGGCCTTCGCAGTGGACTCCGATCTCGGATCGAATTTCTTCGAGACCGCCGCACTCTCGCCGGCTTCCACCGCTGTCCCCACTTCAACCAGCCGCTCCACCGGAACGATCAGCCGATATCCCCGCCGCCTCAGCGTATCAACATATCTTGGCTCCTCAGCCGATTCGCCCAGCGCGATCCGCAGCTTCTTGATGGCGGCATTGACCGCATTCTCGAACTCCACCACCGTGTCGTCCGGCCAGAGCCGGCTGCGAATCTCCTCCCGGGTCACCACCTCGCCCGGGCGGTCCGTCAGCAGCTTCAGGATCTGGAACGGTTGGTCCTGCAGGTGAATCCTGCCACCGCCGCTTGTCAGCTCGCCCGACCTCATGTCGAGTTCGAAGCCGCCAAATCGGACAACGTTCGTAACCTGCTCATTCTGCATTGGGAACCCCAAGGGTCTGCTCATTATATGGAAACCAGACCCGAAGCAGAAATCGGTCGAGCCGCCCAACTATCGCAAGATCACCTGCGAATCACCTTCAAGTCACCTTCCGCACATGGCTACTCCGCCGCCGATTTCGCACAATGGCTTCAGAAATAAGGAGGATTTATGATTCTTCGGCAAAAACTCGTCTTAGCGCTCACGGTTGCTCTATTCACCGTCGCAGCCAATGCCAACCCGGTCGTCTACCTAATTGGCGATAGTGGCCAGTTCGGTACCATAGATCTCTCCACCGGATCCTTTACCGCCATCGGCCCGGGCATCTCGGTAGGAACTGGTCGGCTGATCCAGGGCCCCGGCGGCACCCCGCTTTCACTCGGGCTTCAATGGAGATCTGAACTCGATCAACCCGGCCACCGGCGCACTCTCGGCCATCGGTGCAACCGGTCTGGCGGATTGTTCGTTCCCCACCTCACCTTGCGGCTCGAACTCCGCAAACATCATCGGCAAGGTTGGCTCAAACCTGTATGCAACCGACCTCGCCAACAATCTCTACTCCGTCAACCCCACCACCGGCGCGGCTACGCTCATCGGAGCCACCGGGATTCCGGCGCTTCCGTTCATTCCTCACGGTGCGGTACCCGGTGACCCTGATGGGTCTTTCTTCATCTACGACGAGAGCCTGTTCGACTACGGCGGGAACCTGTACGCCAACTTCGATACCGGCATCTTCGATCCAGTCACCTTTAATCCGACCTCGTTGATCGGTCCGAGCCTCTATCAAATCAATCCGTTGACTGGACTCGCCACCACCATCGCTCCCACCGCCTTCGGGCTCGGGGCCATTACAAACGTCAATGGCACCTTGTACGCTTTCGATCTCCCCCTCTCCTCGGTGGTCACTCTCAACCTGGCGAACGAAAGCACCAGCTTCGTCAGCGACACCGACCCCGCTGCCGGGCTCGTCGGTGGAGCGACTGCGGCCTCTCCCGTACCTGAACCCACCTCCCTCGTCTTTGTCGGCAGCGGACTGGCAGCGATCGCTGCCCGGATACGCAGGAAGCATTGGCCTCAATCGTGAATCTCTGTCAATCGGTTCTTCACTGGAGGAATCGATGATTTGAAAGCGGAGCCGACAATTTCCGGCTCCGCCCTTTGCTAGACATTAGACGACGCTCTCGCTGATTCCTCTCGCGTGGCGACAAGCTTCTGAATGTGAGCGTCGCTCATCCCTAGTCCGCGCAGTTGGGTACGGTACGAAGCAGCTTCGGTACTCGCTTGTAGCAGCTCGGCTTGCCGGCGCTCGAGCTCTGCGCGGCCAATGACATCCGCTGCCACGAGTTGCTCTGCACGTTTCGTCGCGGTCTCGGCGAGGTCCTTCTGCGAGTACGCCTTCACCAACGCCAGTTGGGCATCAGACAAGTCAGTACTGTGCAGCGTGGCAAGAACGGTGCCGGGACGGACACTTTCACCCTCGAAGACGACGTGCTTGAGAATGCGACCAGCGACCGGCGAGCCGACACGCGCGATTCGGCTGGCGTCAGTCTCCACATGTGCCGACACCTGCAGCAAGCCAGTGACTTCGTGCATCTCTGGAACGCCCAGCTTCAGGTCGGAGGCAAGTACAGGTGTCACTTCTATTTCATCTGGATTGCTCGGATGCGCGAGGACCACGACTGGCCCTTTCTTGCAACCCCCTGTGGAGAATACCGACAAAGCGAGCAAAGCACCGCAGATGCAGGCGCGCGCAAAGCGCCCTGTGCATAGAACGGAGAGATTCAGGATAGTCATCTAGGGCTTTCCTCCAGGCGCAACCGCGCCAAGTTCTTCCAGATCAATAAGTGCGGACTGACGTTGGTATTGTGCGTCCACGAGGTCTCCCCGCACACTCTGCAGAACGCGCTGCGCATCCAGCACTTCGACGATGCCGCGTTCGCCGAATCGGTACGCAGCCTTCGCCGCATCGACGGCGCTTTCGGCCGCCAGGAGTTCGCCGGACTCGAGCGCCGCGGCTTGCTGATCGGCGAGCTGGTACTGCTCAAACGCACGTTCCGTAGCAGAGATAAGCTCGAGTCGCCGCTGATCGAGCAAGGCGTTCGCCTGCGAAATGGCAGCCGTCGACTCCGCGATCTGGCCTCGACGGCGGTCCCAAAGCGGGATCGGCACGATCACGCCCGTGCGCCAAAAGCGGAGATCGGGCTGATTCTCAAATTCGGCGAAGAGCGTCGGCTGCGGAATACGCAAGGCGCGTTCATGATCGAGCTTAGCTTCTGCCGCCTTTACATCACTCACCGATTGGGATACGGCGGGGTGGATGCGTAACACAAGCTCGCGCATTTCCTTGAGCGACGGCAATTGAAGCGGCGGCTCCAACGAACCCACCGGATCAAGGTTTGCGTCTGGCGGTGCTGCGATGGCGACGCGCAACAACGCGATGGAGATGGCCAATTGCAATTGCGCACTGCGAACGGCAAAGCGCGCATGTGCTATTTCAGCTTCAGCCCGCGTGAGTTCCAGCCGGCCTTTCTCGCCAACCCTGACTTCCACCTCGACTCGGTTGCGCAGGTCCTCGACGAGCTGCAGGTTCTCCTTCGTATGTTCCACCTCTTCTCGGCGGCGCAGCACGGTATAGAAGGCATGCTTCGCATTCGCTCCCACAGAACGCAGTACACCTTCCTGGCCGTACCTACTGCTGGTACTGGCGAGCTCCGCGAGACGACTGCGGGCACGGCGCTCGACCGGAATTTCGATTGTCTGGTAGGCGGCGTAATGCTGTAGTAGCCCAGGAATGCCAGGTGTCGAAATCGGACGGGCATATTGGAGCCCCTCGAATACTTCGGCAGTAGGATTGGTGTACGCGCTAGCCGTGCGAGTAGCTGCAATGGCGCGCTCAGTCGCGGCCCCTGCGCCCCTCAGACGAGGGCTGTTTCGCTCTGCCATGGCGATGGCCTCATTGAGGGTTAGTATCTGTGGAACGCCTGCAGCCGGATCGGGTGCGCTTGGGAGTGAGGGCGAGGAAGGGACGCGGTTTCCAATCGGTGAAGCCGGCGGCAATACCTGGCCAAAAAGCGCGGGTGCTCCTGGCCAAGCGATGCATGCACACTGCAACAGTAAAGCAAAGTAAACAAACCTTGAGGGCGTCACAGTACGCATTTGTGCAATTAGCTGGCCAAATGGAAATGCGGGAAAATGGGGGCATTCGGCCGATTCGAGCACGCAGTTGTCCCATATGGGACACCGCCAAGGAGCCGGATTACACGAATGGGACAGTTGGTGACGAAGATATTTCGGGGCGATTCCTAAATCCACATAGATTGAGCCGTCACGCCATTTTGGCGCGTAGATTGCAAACTCTCTTCTCACGATGCATGGTTACACTATTGAGGTGACGCCGCTTTCAGGGGCGCGGTTGAACAGTGAATCCATGCCCCTATGGGACAATGGGGATATGTCCTCTGCGCGAAACAGCCTTCTTTTACCGCGCATCATGGCGGTTACAATAGCGGTCCTAGTAGTCGCGTTGGCTGTATTTACGTGGGTTACACCACCGCACGCGGTGGTGCTGCAAAACATCCTGCACCACCTCAACTTTTTGCCCTTCATGCTGGCGGGCATGCTCTTTGGCTGGCGCGGCGCGTTGAAGACGTTGTTGCTCGCCCTGGTATTACAAACACCTTCCATTCACCGCCACTGGCGCTCTGCGCCACTGGATGCTCAAGATCAGATAGTTGAGCTCAGTGTTTTTGCGGCCGCCGGGGTTATTGCAGGCATCTTGGCAGATCGCGAGCGTCTACAGCGGAAGCGAGTTGAGGCTACCAAGCTTGAGTTGGAAGGGGTATACACGGAACTGCGGCAAAACATCCAGCAGATGAAGAAAACGGAGCGGCTTACTGCGGCGGGCCAGCTCGCGGCAAGTCTAGCGCATGAGATTCGAAATCCGCTGGCAAGCATCAGCGGCGCGGCAGGTATTCTGGCCCGCGGCCAGGCGCCTGCCGATAATCGCGAAGAGTGCCTCAACATCCTGATGCGCGAGTCACAGCGGTTGAACAAACTGCTGACAAACTTTCTCGACTTCGCGCGGCCACGGCTGCCCCGCTTTCAATGGACCGAACCTGTTTCAGTTATCAATGCTGTCGCGGTATTGGCCCAACACGCTGCTATCAGCCATGATGTAGAGTTGCGGCAGCAAATGCCGGCGCGTCTGCGTGAAGTCGAGGTGGACGCGGAGCAGATCAAGCAAGTGCTATTGAATCTGATCATCAATGGAGTACAGGCGACCGAGGGCGGTGGGACTGTTTTGATCCGTAGCTACGTCACGCTCGATAAATGGTGTGTTGAAGTCTGTGACGAGGGCCAGGGTGTTCCGCTGGAGGACCTCGACCGCATCTTCGATCCATTCTTCACGACGAAGGAGAATGGCACCGGGTTAGGGCTTGCAGTGGTGGCGAATATCGTTGCGCAACATGGCGGATCGCTCAACTGCAATCGTAATAGCGAGCGGCCGGGGATGACGTTTCGCATGGAGCTGCCGTTCGAACGTCCGCAGCCGATGCCTCTAAAGCGCCCGCAAAGGGAGGTAGTCACGCCGTGACCAGGAACCGCATTCTCGTGGTGGACGATGACAGCAGCCTGCGTCGCGTGATGAAAATGCAACTCGAAGAAGCGGGGTATGAGGTGTCGATTGCGTCGGATGGCAATCAGGCCTACACGATGCTGAAGGATCTGCAGCCAACACTTATCATTACCGACCTCCGCATGCCGACAAGCGGACTGCAGCTGCTGGGGCGGATAGCGCAGGAAGAGATTCAGACCACAGTCATCGTTATCACTGCGTTTGGCACCGTGGAGACGGCAGTCGAAGCGATGAAGATGGGGGCGTACGACTATGTCACTAAGCCGATCGACTTCGACGCGTTGGTGCTCCTAGTGCACCGTGCTATGGAGCGGCAGAACCTCCTGGAAGAGGTCCGTACTTTACGTTCTGCACTCGACCAGCGATACGGGTTTGAGAGTATTGTTGGACGATCGAAGAAGCTGTTGCGTCTACTCGACCAGGCGGCGCGCGTCTCACAGCACGATACAACGGTGCTGGTTCAGGGCGAGACCGGCACCGGAAAGGAACTCATCGCACATGCCATTCATCAGAATAGCCGCCGCCGCGCCAAGGAGTTTGTCCCTATCAACTGCGGTGCCATCCCTAAGGATCTTGTAGAGTCGGAACTTTTTGGCTACGCTCGCGGCGCGTTTACCGGAGCCGTGTCAAACAAGCCGGGACGCATTGAAGCTGCAGACGGCGGCACGCTGTTTCTAGACGAAGTAGGCGAACTGCCGCTCGATGCGAAAGTGAAGCTGCTGCGCGTGCTGCAGGAGGGTGAGCTACCGAAGATTGGCGCAAGCAGTGCGATACGAGTGGATATCCGCGTAGTCGCGGCGACCCACCGCAATCTCTCCGCGATGGTGGAAGATGGGACCTTCCGGGAGGACCTCTACTACCGTCTTGCCGTTGTGCCCTTACAAATACCGGCGCTGCGCGAACGACGTGAGGATATACCGGAGCTGATCGATGCGCTGTTTACGCGGGCCAAAGACCGTCACCATCTACCAAACGCTCGCCTTTCACCTGGAGTGCTGCAGCGCCTCATATCGTATCGATGGCCGGGAAATGTACGGCAATTGGAGAATGTGCTGGAGCGATTGCTAGTGCTTTCCTCGAGTGACCTTATATGCGAGGAGGACCTGCCGGAGGAGTTGCAGCGAGCTTCGACTAACTCGGGATCTCTGTGGCCTGAACTTCCGGAAGAGGGTGTGAGTCTCGATGGGGTCGAGCGCGAGCTAATCACCCGAGCCCTGGAGCGATTCCGGGGCAACCAAACACAGGCGGCGCGATATCTAGATATCAGCCGGCGAACGTTGATTTATCGTATGGAAAAGCATGGTCTGCCTTCGGATCCATTCTCAGGGGCGATCTAAGGTTGGCGATCTAGGTGGGCATCTTGAAATGCAAGGTTCTGCTTCAGGGTGCCTTCTTCTTCGCCTGTATGGTCTCCATATTCCCACCCAAACACCCACACGACTAGCTGACGATTGCGGCTGGAAAAGCTGAAATTCACGATGAATTCTGAGCCAAACTTTCTATAATGAGTCCATGAAAATCTCAGCGCGTAATCAGTTGCGAGGCACGGTCGAATCGGTGGACCTCGGCGTAGTCACGGCAAAAGTGAGCGTTCGAGTGGGTGAGAACCTGATCGAAAGCGTCATCACAAAGCAAAGTGTTGAGGAACTCAACATTAAGGTGGGGAGCAAAGTCACCGCCGTCATCAAGTCTACCGAAGTGATGCTGATGATCGACTAGCCACCTGATTGTGATCTCTTTATGCCGGTTCTTGCTCAGTTTGAATAATCCGTGGGCACGCTCTCTCCGCGCTCAATCTCGCCGAGTGCCGCGCAACTGGAATGTTTTGTGGTACGAAGCACTCGGTGAGCGAGATGAACATCAGCGATATACCACTGTAGGCCAATAGATTCCGAATGCCGCGATTAGAGCGGGCAGTATTTAGCGGCCGGTTGACGGCGCTTCCTCTCTCTTAGCAAACAGTGGCGTCTCCTCAGCGTTTGAGTTCCGATGGCCGATTCCATTTCAGCCTTCGCCTGCTCATACGTGACGCCGTTATCCTCGATGAAAATACCGTAGTTATCGGTGGTATGCACCAAGACCGAATTTATGAATTAACTGCGCCTGTTAGTTTGATGTCGAGCTCTCCGGTCTTGCTGCAATGCGATGTCTCGCTCTAGTTGCCTGCCGGGCATCCAGTTTTGTTGCGGATGTGGAGAGGGTTTCATAGCTAACGGCCACGTTCTAGTCGGTCACCGAGATAAAACGCTCGAGCAATCCTGCTTCACAACCTCTGCGGATTGGATGGTTACGCCGTGGGCGGCGTCGGGGATCTCGACGTATCGAGCCTCAGGTATGGCGGTGGCTAACCGCCTTCCATACTTTGGAGGGAAGATGCGGTTTCTGGTAGCGCTAAAAACCAGAGTTGGGATTTCGGCCAACTCCGGCAGCCGTGCGGTTACGTCGAAGCGATTAAGGGCATTGAGCTGGCACATGACGATGGGTGGGCTGTCGGCGAGGGCATGTCCGAAGAGAGGTTTGAGGCGCTCGGCCAGAGCGTCGCGATCTTGAGCGACGAGGTACTCGGGCGGCATGATTCCGAGGAAGGCTCTGGCGCGCATGCGACGGGTACCGAGATGAGTGCGCAGGCCTAGCCAGAGCATGGGTTGGCCGGGTGGCGTGGACGCCGCAGCTGTTCGCCCTCTACCAGATCGGCCACTTCGACGAGGCCCTGAATGAGGCAGATTTTGCGATCAGGAATGGGCCTTGGAACGCCTTCGCTTTGCGCCCATCAAGCACTGGTTCTCGCTGCAACGGGAGATCCAGCCGGTCGTCTAAAAGTGATTGACGATGGGAAGGCCCGATTAGGCGGAGTGCCGGCGGATTGGAGTCCCGTTCGGGTATCTGCTGGGGCTGCTGCATCAACGGGCCGAGGCAGAACAATTGGTCCGCGTCTTCAGTACGCAAGGAGCGCTGCCCCACCAACTTGGCTTTATCTATCTCGGCATGGATAAGAAAGAGAAGGCGCTCGCGGGTACGAGCGATCGATGGAGACCGACCCGGCGGATGTGGCCCACTCCATCCCGGAATACTACATGTGATCGCCTGCCTAGATTTGAGGCGATGAAGCAAAAGCTGGGGATTTTAAGAGAGTAAGTACAAGCGAGCAGACTTGGCAGAAGTTCGGATGCCGTCTGCCTGACCTGCCGTCATCCCAAAGACATTTCAGATTAATCCGGAGAAGTCGACAACAGGGAAGCAATCCGTATATTGGCCGGCTGACTCCCACAATTTCGGGTTAGGTTCCGCACCTCAATGCCGCGGCAGCAATCTCGTGGCTCTGCGAATTTCGACTGTGAGGTCATCATCAATAAGACTGTGGCGCTGGCAAAGACGCGCCAACGGCAAAAAGTTAGGCCCGCCCTCCCGAGGCGGGTCTAACCCTGGTCATGCTTAGATCATTCCTGCGAACATGAAGAACAATCCGGCGAATTAGAAGGAGAGTCGAAGGGACAATTGGATTTGTCGGTTCGCTCCAATTCCGACTTAGTTTCCTACCGTGGACGTTAGCTGTCCGAAGGATCCGGTATTACCTAATGTGAACGGCGTTCCAGGTTGAGCTCCAGTTCCTGGTGCGGTCGCCAGAGTCTGAGTTAACCGTACTGTTCCAGGATTCGCGTAGTTTGGTTTGTTCATCACGTTATAGATATCCGCGTGGAAGTCGAGATTGAACATCTCCGACATCTTGATCGACTTGCCCAGGGTCATGTCCAGTTGTGACAACATCGGTCCGGTGTAGTCATTCCTGCGAGCATTGCCGAAGGTCCCGGGGGCCGGCGTGGTAAACGCCGCGGGGTTCAGGAATTGCTTGCCTGACTTCAGATAGGGATTTACACCCGGCACAACGTTTGGCCGTCGAATGTTACGCGAGTTGCCCCCGCCGG
Organism: Edaphobacter sp.; assembly: GCA_025462755.1. GTDB lineage: Bacteria > Acidobacteriota > Terriglobia > Terriglobales > Acidobacteriaceae > Edaphobacter. Next base: position 20,033 of record JAOAPF010000289.1, on the reverse strand, counting down.
GAACGTTCGCGACTGCCGTCGTCTGCACCACGCCGCCAACCACCACTGGCGAGGAGAACGTCTGCCCCGCATATGGCGTTCCCGCGTTGCCTACATACGCCAGGTCGGGACGCGTGATGAGAACATCGATCGGTACGCCGCTGCGGAAGTTGAGAATTCCAGCAACCTGCCATCCACCCGCCAGAAGGTCCATGGGACCCGAAAGCGAATGCTCCCTTCCATGCCCATAGGGCAAGTCATACAGCACCGACGCGTTCAAGGAGTTTCGAATGTCGAACGTGCCTCGCCCGTAGTCCAGCATGAAGCTGTATGGACTTTGCGCAGTCGTTGCCTCATTGGATCCGCTTGAAGTGCCGAGCTCTTTGGCCCATGTATATTGCGCGCCCATCGAAAGTCCGCGAGCAAACCGGCGCTGCAGGGTCGACTGAAGCGCGTGATACTGATCGGTTCCGCCCGAGGTTTTATAGTCGATCTCGGCAAACCGCCCGCCGAACTGCCGCACCGCCGTACCTGCTCCGGTGATCGGATTCGTCGTCACGCTGGTGATCAAATTTGTAATGGAACGGAGAAATAGATTTCGCCCGGTAGACCCGACGTATGCGACCATAAACTGCATTTGACCCGGCAATTGCTGTTGTACCGACGCCGTGTAGGTTGTCACGCGTTCCGGCACCTTGTAGCCAGGAGCGTAAGCGCGAGGCTGGTAGCCGAGGGTTGGGCTGTTGATGTCATAACCTGCATAGACGTCCGTCGCAGGGTTGATTGGATAGATTTTTCCTGAAGTAAATGTCCTGCTGACCCGGTCGTTTGCCTCGGGTTGGATTTGATCCTCAGTCTGGCCGGGACCGTAGAACACGCCCCCGCCAATCCGGAACACGGTTTCATTTTTGAACCGTTGTGGAGCCCAAGTCAGCGCCAGCCGGGGTCCGAAGTTTGTCTTCGAGCTTTGGAACCAATCTCCCGCGTAATTCGGGATGATCGTACCTTTGGTCATGTCGAAGAAGACGTTCTTGTTCCGAACCTCGTGCAGCGGTGAGTAGTATTCATACCGCAGCCCATAGCTGAACGTCAGATTCGAACGCAACTTCCACTCATCCTGGGCATAGCCGATGTAGTAGATCTGCTTCACGTGCGCATTTCCGCTCAACCCGGTAAACGGACTCGGATCGCTCAGGTCGCCGAAGAACTGGATCTGCGAAGGCTGATTCGGCGCGGTCGGTGTGCGAATCGTTGTATTGTTCACGCGAATCGTCTCCCCGGTGAACAGTTGCGGGGAGTTGTAGGTATAGGTAGTGCCACCCAACTGGTTGTTATAAAGCGAAACGGGCCGTATCTCGACGCCGAACTTGAAGCTGTGATAGCCGTGCACAAGCGACAGGTTGTCGATGTACGAAAACGTCTGCGCGGTATAGGGGGCTCCGACTCCGTTGAAAGAACTCGAAAGGCTGATCAGAGAGCCCACATTCGTCAGGCCGGCGATGGCAATACGCGAGCGGCTTAGATCGACTCCCGGGCTCGGCCCAGGCAGGCCGAGAACGCGCATCTTCGCTCCGTTGTAGCCAAACTTCGTCTCATTGAACAGCCGCGACGACCAGACCTGATTCGAAGCAAGAACGCCATTCTGCGGCACCTCCACTTGTCCGAACTGGCTGAGCGAAGCATCCTGAATCTGCGCGGACGTTCCCTGGTCGCGGTTGTAGCGGGCATACATGCTATAGCGATCGTTGATTTTGTAGTCGAATCGGATTGACCCAAAGTTCTCGTTGATCTGGTTTTTTCCTACCACGGTTACGGTTTGCGAGAATGTCCCCTCCTTCGTGACCGTAGGGGTCGTACCCACCGTCGTGATCGTGGGCATCTCGGTTGCGATCGAGAACGGGTCGGCCGGATAGGCCGCGAGCAAGGGGAAGATGGGGGATGTCGTCGCAACCTGCGACTTTGCGTAGTTACTCAGCGTCGCCTGCCTGTAAGGGGCAGACCATACTTGCCGCAGACCCTCGTAATCCGCGAAGAAAAACAGCCTGTCTTTGTACAGAGGACCGCCGATGGATCCGCCAAACTGGTTCAGCCGAAGCTTCGCGGAGTTGCCATCCGTGTTCCGGCGATTGAACGTATTTCGCGCGTCGAAGTAGTCATTGCGCAGGTACTCGAACACCGAACCGTGGAACCGGTTCCCGCCTGACTTTGTAATGAAGCTGATCTGACCGCCGGTGCCTGTGCCCATTTCAGCGGGATAGCTCGAGGAGTCAACCCGGAACTCCTGCACGGCCTCAAGCGACTGCTGCAGCCGGAAGAGCGACGTCAATTCGCCATTGAGATTGCCCGGGGAAGTATCGATGATCGAAGTTGCTTCAACCCCATCCAGCCGAAGGATATTCTGCTCTACCGCGCGGCCGGAAAAACGGATGTTGTCGAACGTGCCCGATCCGGCATTTGTCGCGCCCGGCACCAGCAGATAGAGCTGCGAAATCTGACGGCCATTGATTGGCAGCTGCGAAATCTCGCGGCTCGGTACATTGGCGCCGATGCTCGCCGAAGAGGTATCCAAAGCCACCATTGCGCCTGCATCGACAACGACACTGGATTCAGTTCCGGCCACAGTGAGGGCAAAATCATGGGTAGCCGCCTGGCCGACGCCCAGCACCAGAGCTTTCACTTCAGTGCCCACGAAACCATCAGCTGTTACATTGACGTCATACTCGGACGGTGGAAGAGAGACTACAATGAACGCGCCCTCATCGTTCGTCAACACCGTCCGTTGGGCCCCTGTGCGTTCATTTGTCAGAGTGACGTGCGCCTTTGGAAGTGATGCGCCTGACGGGTCAGTCACAGTGCCGGAGAGGCGAGCTGTTGTTATTTGCGCCTCGGATAAGGCAGAGCAAAGCCCTGAGAGTAGGACAAGCCTAAAGAGAACTTTTGAGATTTTCATGTAACCCTGATTTACGGCTGATGATGTTTCGATTCCGTAACGGGCTGGTTAACAGTTTGTGAATCGACTGAGCGGCAGTAGTGAGGAGCGACGTCTTGCCAAACTGATTCGTCTCGCGGCAAGTTAGCGTGTCGAGAGGAATGGCAGTCGGCTTGTGGGAAGTAATCAGCCCTTCGATTTGGGCTGAATTCTATGTCAATGGATGACTCGGCGATTCTGCATCAAGTGAGAATCCTAAACCCAGCAACATTGGACCGTGCGTGGCTTCCCACAAACGCGTTTTGCCGTCACTAATTGCGGGGAAGCCTTCCTTCGCTGAGAGGGTGCCAGGTATCTAGAGTTTAAGAATCGCGGCCGCCCCGGCGCTCCGTGCCTCTGTCGGCTCCACTTTTTCAGATGCGATGAAGATGATGACCACCAGATATATCTTATGGCGAACCAGCGATCAATGCTGCGGGTCAGGGCGCACCGTATGAACAGCAACGCCGCGCCGAGGCAGAAGACCGGTCCGAAGAGTCCGATCCAGCCGGTGGCGCCGAGGACCGGGTGCAGAAATGACATCCGGGCAGTGGCCCCCGCCAGAAGGTGAAGGCTGGCCAGGACCATTGCAGCACGGTGGATCCTCGGCTTCTTGCGGGCGAAAATTCCCATCGTAACAAGGGCGGTGTAAACGGCGACTTCTGTAAGCATCACCAGCAGGAACCGAGAGTATTGAAACTGAAGAAGGGGAAGTCGGGTGGAGTGATCTGCACCGAGCGAATGGCGACCCACGGTCCTGTAATGACGATTGCCAGAGTAACAGCGACTATGCTCCAGCCCAGCTTAGAATGTAGTCGACGATTTCGCACGGTAATCAACAAAGAATGGATGAAGAAGAGCACGTACTACGCCGCAATCGCGAGGCCATGGATAAGGTCGAGGCGAAAAATGGTCGGGTCGATCACCCTGCCGGCATCGCCAGTTTCCCTCGTGACGAATGCACGGAAACCCACCAGCATGATCACGAGAAAGCTGGCGCCTGTAGCGCTGTAGAACCAAGGATCAGTCTTCACTTTGCACCTGACGTGCGGTTTGCCTTTGGAGAACTCAGGCGAGGGTTACCACGCATAGGACGTACTGCCGCAAAGATTAGCATCGAAAGTCGGCTTGTGGGGAAGTGATCCATTCCGCTTAGCGATATTTGGGACTCGTCTGCCTTAACTCCTGCAAAGTCAAGTTATCGGCGAGGTAGGTCCAATTTTCCGAAAACCCGTTTAAGGGAACTATGACGCGAAGTTCGGATCGTCGGTCGGCGGGATTGTCTCCAATAATGAGCGAAGGCGAATTTGACAGCAATTGAAAGGCCGCCGACCAGCTGCACTACACCGTCGGCGAAGACGCGAAGGTCTTGACAGTCCGGCGCGCCACCCAGGACAATGCGACGTTTTACCGGCGGTGCGCGGGATGTTCGGGGCTAGGTCGCGTAGAGGAAATCAGTTGCGGCTGTGGTTGAGTTGAGCAACGAACAGCTGTCTAGTTCCATCTTCAACAAACGCGGCATGCACGCTAACGTAGTCAAGTTCATCAAGATCGTGTTCTTTGAATCCGAGCTCGTCCGCTAAAACGCGTCGTTCGTTCGACAGCAACGATTTTGTCTGGACGGGATTGTCGTCTCCTAGAACAATCTGCAGATTCTGCTCTCGAAAGTATCTGGCAGGGTGCTCGTCCCGGCGAGTGATGGCGCCGGTATACCAATTGGACGTAGGGCAGCACTCGACGACCACTCCATGATCCCGCACCCAGCGCAATGCATCAGTATCATCGGCGAGATGAGTCCCATGCCCGATACGGCTTACGCCAAAGCGCTCGACAGCTTCACGAGCAGCTGATCCTGGAGCCGCCTCAGCCGCGTGACAGGTTAGCCCCAGGCCTGCTGCACGAGCGATCGCGAAAGGCTTCTCGTATTGGGCAAGGTCGTTGAATAAACCCTCGTCACCGGCAAGATCAAACCCAACTACACCTCTCCCGGCATATCGCGTCGCGGCACGCGCGACGTCAATGTTTGTTTCTTCATCATGGTGGCGCAGGGCTGCGATCACCACGCCGGAAGGAATCCCGGTACGGCGCGAACCCTCCGCGATGCCATCGCAGACTGCGGCCATCACTGAATCCATGTCAAAGCCCATGTGGACGTGGGTTGCGGGGCCGAAGCGCAATTCCAGATAATCGGTTCCGTCCGCAGCGGCATCTTCCACAGCTTCACACGCGATGCGCGCAATGTGCTGCGGAGACCGAAAGAACGGATAGGTGGCAGCGACCTTGGCGAGATATACCGTGAGGTTCGATGGACCGTCGAGTTGGAGAGCCTGCTCCCATCCTGCTTCCGGCGGAACGACACCGGCTTCGGCAGCTAACGCGGCTGCAGTGGACGGCCGAAGACGCCCCTCGAGGTGTGAGTGCAGATTCAGCTTCATTAGAGGTCCAGTTTTACCGCGGTTTCGAGCGCAGCTTCGATGCTGTTCATCCATCCGGTCTTCAAGGCAGCGTGGACATCGTCATAGAGGCTGGCTCCGGAAACAAGATTACTCGAGCAGGAACATATCATTCCAGCACGAAGCCCGCGCAGGCGAGCGACAACATAGAGAGCCGATGCTTCCATCTCCACATTTAAAATACCTAGCGAATTTAGTTGGCTGATCCAGACAGGCGTCTCAGCGTAGAAGGCGTCGTCGGAAACAGAAATGCCAGAATAAACGGAGAATTTGCCCTCCTTCGCCGCAATCTCCTGCGCACACCGTTCCAGTTCGATGGTGATACGCAGATCTGGCACTGCGGGATAGCCAAGTAGAACATAAGCGGCGGTCGTACCGTCGTTGCGCAGCGAAGCTTCGCTGACCAGCAGGTCACCAGGGTTGACGTGACGCTGGAGAGCCGCTGAGCTGCCCACACGAATAAAAGAACGCACGCCAACCCGGGCCAATTCCTCGACTGCAATAGCCGTCGATGGGCAGCCCATCCCAGTAGACGTTGCGGTGATCTTCTTTCCTTTGTACATCCCGGTCATGGTCCGATGTTCCCGGTTGTGCGCGACGTCAGAGACATCTGTGAGGAACTCCGCTATCAATGGGACGCGAAATGGATCGCCAGGGAGCAGGGCCACGGTCGATACTTCACCCGGTGCTACTCCGATGTGAAATTGCCGTACGCCGACACCGATGGTGTTTTTGTCGACGGGATTTCCGTGCTTGGATTCAGTCATCTTCCATCTCTCCTTAAGATACAGTCCTTCAAACCTTTTCTTCCGCATGTTCCATTGAGCTTCTAACCCACAAAGACGCCATAAGGGCCAACACGGTTATGCCAACGGAGATCCACATCGCCGACTGATAGCTGCCATACGTTCCTGCGGCGGCAACGGGGGCCACAATGGCAATGCCGAGCCCGGCGCCTATGCCAAAGCAAGCACCATTCAATCCAGGAAGCGACCCGAGGCTGTCCTTGGGCGAAAGAATGACACCCAGTCCATTGATCGCGGTTAGCGCCAGGCCGTTGTAGAAAATTCCCAACAGACTAAAGGCTGCACAGACGACCCACTTATGGTCGAGCAGCAGTGTGGCTATCATCAAAGTCGCACCGCACAGGGACAAGCCGCTCCACATCAGAACTCGCCATCCGATGCGGGGCGCGAGCCAGCCACTGATTGGCGCAGACATCAGTCCGATGAATGCGGCGGGTGAGAGGAACATCAGGGAGGACGCAGTAGCCGACATTCCATACCCGACATGATGATCCTGACTAAAGACGATCACCGTAAAGTTGATGGCGGCGAACACACCAGTGAGAGTAGCAAGCGTGGTGGTGACGATCGGCCATACCTGGCGCGACTTCAAATCACTTGTGCTGATGAGCGGATTGGCGCGATGCTTCTCAACAAACCAGAAGGCTACGAAACATCCGAGGGCTGCCAAAAGAAGAAACGCAGTCGCAGGATCGGACCATCCATGGGAACCTCCCCGATTCACACCGATGTTTACGCATATTAATGCCGCCGAGAGTGCCACTGCGCCCGGCCAATCCATCCTGCCTGGCGTCGCTGCCGTCGACTCAGGCACGTACGCAATCGACAAGATGATCGCCACGATGCCGACGATGAGGATGAAGAGGAAGATTGAGCGGAAGCCCCAATGGTCGGAGAACAATCCGCCAAGGAATTGATCGGCACCGCCGACGCCGCCGCTGATTGCGGTCACCAGCCCCAGAGCAGGGCCAAACTGCCTCGGTGTAAGAATCTCGCGCATGATCAGATAAGTGATCTGGAAGGTCGCTCCGCAGGCCCCCTGCAGGAGCCGCCCGGCCATAAGCGTCGCGACGTTCGGTGCCAACATCGCCAGAATCGTTCCCACGCACATAACGATCAGGGAATAGAGAAGCACCTTTCGTCTTCCGGTATGATCGCTGTACCTGGCGAGCACTACTCCGCTGATGCCGCCCACGAGGAAGAACAAGGTTTGCGAGATCGCGACCTGTCCGGGCGTCGAGTTGAGCCTGCGTGCGATTTCGGGCACGGCAGGAGCCACCATGGACGCGTTCAGTTGGTAAGCGATGACTCCGAACAGCAACGCGGTCAACTTGATCGCTCTGTTAGCGCTGCCCCCAGCTGTAGGCAGATCGACTGCACTCCTGTCCGACGTGTCTCCCATCGTGATCATTCTTGCGCCATCTTTCTTCGGACCATATGCTCGCTGGCACACAGTTCAAGTGGTACCGCCTTCAGGCAGTCATGAGTTTCGTCGCCAAGCGATTGTGACGGGCAATCAAATTGGGCAGATCCAGGGTGGCGAGCTTTCCCTCGCGAACAACTATGTTGCCGTTGACGATCGTGTAGGCAGCCGGAACTGGCTGGCAGAAAACCAGGGCGGCTACCGGATCGTGCAAAGCTCCCGCAAACGCTATGTGATTCAAATCGAAGACGGCCAGGTCGGCGGCTTTTCCAATGGCGATCTGGCCGATGTCATCGCGATTTAACACGTCGGCGCCGCCGCGTGTGGCCATTTCGAGCACATCTCGCGCCGTAAGTGTTGCCGGTCCGCCAAGCACCCGCTGCAACAGCATAGCTTGCCGAGCCTCGGCCAATTGGTTTGCGCCATCATTAGACGCGGAACCGTCGACTCCCAGCCCGACACGCACGCCTGCCTTGCGCATCTCCGGGATAGGCGCGATCCCTGAACCCAGCCGCATGTTGGAACAGGGGCAGTGTGCGACACCAGTTGCGGTGCGGCCGAATAGCTGGATGCCCTCCGCATCGAGTTGCACGCAGTGAGCGTGCCACACGTCGGACCCGGTCCAGCCCAGTTTTTCAGCGTAACGCGCTGGTGTGAGCCCGAAGTGTTCCAGGCTGTAGCTCACGTCTTCCTTGTTTTCGGCGAGATGGGTGTGCAGCGAAACTCCGTACTGTCGCGCCAAAATCGCTGATTCCCTCATCAGAGACTCACTGACTGAGAATGGCGAACACGGCGCAGCGGCGATACGCAGCATGGAATAGGGCGAGGGATCGTGAAAGGTCTCGATCAGGCGCTGTGTGTCCCTCAGAATGTCGGCCTCGTTCTCCACTAGCCGATCGGGCGGCAGTCCACCCTTGCTCTCGCCAATGCTCATGCTCCCCCGAGCAGCATGGAAGCGCATGCCAATCTCTGCAGCACCTTCGATGGCGTCATCCAATCGGGATCCGTTCGGGTAGAGATAGAGATGATCGCTGGAAGTGGTGCAGCCGCTTAGAAGCAGTTCCGCCATCGCGGTCTGGGTGGATATACGGATCATCTCAGGGGTCAGCCCTGACCAAATCGGATACAACGTCCTGAGCCATCCGAATAGACTGGTGTCCTGCGCCGAGGGCACCACCCGGGTCAGGCTTTGATACATGTGGTGATGGGTATTGATGAAGCCGGGACAGACGAGAAACCCAGATAGGTCGATTGTCTCATCGACATCGGGAGGCGTTCGAAGATCGTTTCCCAGATCATTAATCTTGCCATCCAGAACGTGAACGTGCGCGCCTTGCAGTTCCTGGCGATCGCGATCCATAGTCACAACGAATGCGTTTTTGAGGAAGAGACTTTTTTGCATTGGATGCCTGAACTAGAAAGTAGACTGAGATCCGACATTAGCAGGCGATTGGTTCTTAATCGCCTGCCGAAGGCATTCCAACGAGTTATTCACGCCACCGATCCATGACCATCATTTTTACATTGATTCCGATGGCTGAAGTGACTGCTTGTAGAAGGGGATCGAGATGGCGCCCCTTCTGCGGAACGGGCCTCGGGCGTCCTTGCCGGTCCAGAACTAAACCTCTCAGATAGGACCTAGAGTCGATCTGCTCCCCCGGAACTCTCATTTGAACTCTCGTCATGGCGCGAGTCCTCCATTCCAAGATTGGTTCACAACAGAGGACGTGGTTGATGGATACGGGCAGCTCGCGGCTTCACTCCTGCCCACCTGGTACAGCACGCTAAAGCGATTTCCGGATAAGATTGCCTTGTCCTTATAAATTGACAGATAATTCATATACCACTGCTTACGAAATCCCTTTTAGCCGCTAAGAATCGCATTTGTGATTCTTACATTACCTGCTGAGTGGTGTTCCCTCGCGAATCTCGTCCGTGGCCCGCTTGACGACCGGCAGATCGGCGGAGATTTGACCCTGGACAGAAACGCTCTCGCCAACCGTCGGTCCCTTCCGCACGTCGACCCAGTGTGCTCGACCGTTGACTGACGCGATAACGAAAGTTCGCTCGGTCGTCGTGACTACGCTTGTAGTGGGAACGAATAGCAGATTCTCTCCTGCACTGACGGGCCAATCGACGGTCGGGTACATACAAGGAGCCAAACTTCCGTCTTTGTTGTACACATCAAGTTCGACCATTATCGCCCGGCTTCGCTGATCGAGAGCGTTAGGGATCCGTGCCACATTAGCTGTATAGGCTCTTCCAGGACGCGCCGGAACATGGAACACCGCTGACACTCCCTTCACGACAGATCCGGTATAGGTTTCCGGGACGGGCACAATCAACCGCAGATGGGCGACTTGCTGGAGTTTGAGCATAGGTTTGTGAACGCCATCGATGAGCATTCCCGGATTTACGAACCGGTCTGTAATCATTCCATCGAACGGCGCGGTTACGCGGAGATAGGACTCCATCGCCTGACTAATCTGAAGACGCTCTTTAGCGGTCTTGACTGCGGCCTTTCGGCTATCGACCAATGCCTGCGACGCATCTCGTTGCTTTTCGGCCTGCAGCAGTTCGCTGCCAGCAACGGCGCCGGGGGTCTTGGCCGCCTCCTGGAGTTTCGTCGAGGTACTTTCCGCCGCCGCAGCTTGAGCTTGAGCCTGTGCGACGTCGGCTTCAGCCTGATGAAGGTTCGCTTCCGAAGCTGCCGTTTGTGAGTTGATCTCCGGCGCGGAGAGTTGAACGAGTAGTTGCCTGCGGTGAACCAGGCTGCCCCGGTCAACGAGCACCTATTCCACGTAGCCAGGGGAGCGGGCTTCAATATCGGTCTGCAGGAATGGAGCAAGCTCCGCAGTCAACGGAACCGTTCGAGCTGATGAACGGCTCTGCACTTTCACCATTTCCACGTGCGCAGGATTCTGAGAGAGAGCGGGTAAGCAGCACACCAATTGAAAGAGAAGGCAGACGCGTTTATTGGTGAACATAGTATCGACTCGATGGATCTTCGGAGTTGAGTGAATTTGAGGTAGGGGACGCTTTACGTTGCAGCAACGCATAGATGGCCGGCAGGACTGTAAGGGTCGTCAAAGTGGAGAGAAAGAGGCCGCCAATTACAGCTCGCCCGAGAGGAGCTGATTGCGCGCTTCGTTCTCCAAAGCCAATTGCCATGGGAATCATCCCGCATATCATGGCGGTTGCAGTCATCAAAATGGCCCGAATGCGGCTTGTCGCTCCTGATCGGATTGCGGTCTCGACAGCTTGATTCTGGTGCCTCGCCTGCTCTGCAAAGCTGACAAGAAGAATGGAGTTGGCAACAGAGATTCCGACTGCCATGATCGCTCCCATAAAGGACTGGATGTTAAGCGTGGTTCCTGTGAAGAGCAGCATGAGAACGACACCGCAGAGGACACCAGGAATTGTTGAAAGTATGGCCAGTGGAAGCCGAAGGGACTGGAAGTTCGCCATCAGTAACCAAAAGATCGCAACGATGGCGAGAAGAAGTCCATGACGAAGACCAGAAATTGTCTCGTCAAGAGCGGGTATCTGCCCGCGTACCGCAACAGCCGAGCCTTTTGGAGCTGCCGGCATGTTCTTCAATAGTGCGGCGATGCGCTTCTGAGCCTCACCGAGGGGCATCCCGTGGAGGTTTGCAGTCACACTCACTATTCGTTGTCCGCTTAAACGTTCGATCATCTCAGGCATGGTTCCGTACTCAAGTTTGGCAACTTGTTCGAGTAGCGGCTGAGTTTGTCCATCGCGCATGAGCGGCAAGGTCGAGAGCGCCCCGAAACCCTGAATGCGGTTTGATGGCAGCTGTACCTGAATCTGAAATGCGTTTCCTATCCTGGGATCACGCCAGTAGTTAGGCGCTGTGAAGCGAGACGAACCAGTTGCAGGCGTTAGAGAGTTGGTCACGTCAGCCATCGTCAGTCCGAATTGACCTGCGTAATTGCGATTTATAGTCACCTCGACAGTTGGATAAAGATGCGTTTGAACGATGGAGATATCCCGCAGGAAATCGAGCTTATTAAGTTCGGTTTCCACCTTTGCCAAATAGGCATAATCCTGGTCGATGTCGACACCTTGTACATCGATCTGAATAGGTGTGGGTGATGCGAAGCTCATGACCTGCGAGATGATGTCTCCCGCTTCGAAGGCCATCGTCAGCTTCGGCATCTCCTTACGAAACGCCGCGCGAAGATCCTCTCGTAATCGCTCATCGTGGGGATGTCCGGGCCGGAGTTGAACCTGCACCAGAGCTTCTTCCGGGCCGCTGGTGAAGAGGTGAATCAGATTCACCGGATAGCTCGATGGTTGAACCCCGGCATAGTCGGAGGTGATCTCTACGTTATCTTTTCAAACTGTCCTCCGGATCAATTCGAGAGCTTGAATCACCATCGGTTCTGTCGCTTCGATTCTCGTCCCAACGGGCGCTTTTAGGCGCATTCGTAGCACAGGACCATTGGGATCAGGGAAAATCTCGCTTCCGATATGAGGCGCAACAATGACGAGGATGATGGTAGTCACTGCAAAGTAACCGAGTATGACGGGCCAGCGCCGATCCAGCACAAAATTCAGATATCGTTCGTAGCGCGTTCTCAACTTGCCGAAACTGCCTTGTTTTTCTTCTCCCTTATGCGATTCCTTCATGATCCACGTTGCAAAGACCGGAACCAGGCTGCTCGACAGAAAGTACGAGGCGACCATCGCAAAGCCGACAGCAAGCGAAAGCGGAACGAAGAGCTGCCGCCCCACTCCGTTCATGAAGAAGGAGGGAACAAACACCGCCAAAACGCAGAGCATCGAGAGCAGGCGCGCCAGTACGGTGCGGCGGCAGGCTTCAAGAACAGCTCTCGCGCGAGAGACGCCTGGCAGGAGTTGAGTATGGATGTTTTCGACTTCGACTGTTGCCTCGTCCACAAGCACTCCAACCGCAAGTGCCAGTCCGCCGAGGGTCATGATGTTAATGGTCTGACCGGTCGCCCAAAGGAGGAGCACTGCAGGAAAGAGTGCAAAAGGAATGTTCGCCACGACGATCAACGCCCCGCGCCAGTCTCTCAGGAACAGGAGAACTACTAGTGCCGTTAGGATTGCACCAAGCGCCGCCTCCCTGACGAGGCCATTAATGGCGTTCGAGACATAGCCGGACTGATCGAAAGCGAGCTGCACATCTACATCATCGGGCATCACCTTTTTGAAGCTGGGAAGAGCTGCCTTCACAGCCTGAATGACCGCGAGAGTGGATGCGTCCGACCGCTTCGTGACGGGGATATAGACCGTGCGACGGCCATCCACATGAGCGTATGCCGTGACGATATCCGTCCCATTCTCGATGATTCCGATGTCGCGCAAATAAATATTGGCTCCAGAGCGGAGATGAATCGGAGCTGCCATCAAGTCGTTCAGTTCCGGCCCGAGGGTAGAGTTTGTCCGAACGATCCGATTCAGCGTTCCGTCATAGAGATTGCCCGAAGGCGACACGACCGTACCGCAGGTCACCGCAGCAATTGCTTGCTCGGGCGAGACCCCATACTGCTTGAGCTTGTCGGGATCGAGCGTGACGACTATCGTGCGTTGGTTGCCACCAAAAGGAGGAGGGGCTGAGACTCCAGGGAGGGTCGCAAATAGAGGACGCACCTGGTTCAGAGCGATGTTTTGCAGGTCACCTTGCGTATAACTGTTGCTCGTAAACAATAGGAGGCCAACGGCAACACTGCCAGGATCGAAGCGAGTGATGAAGGGTGGGACCGTACCGGGCGGCATGAAGGCTCGAGCGCGATTCACATAGCCGACTGTCTCGGCCATCGCCTGCTGCATGTTCGTTCCTTCGCGGAAGGTTAGTTTATGAGAGCAGCGCCCTGAATGCTCTTGCTGTCCACCGACTCAATGCCTGTGATGTAGAGAAAGTGGTACTCGTAGTAGTAGGTAAGAAAGCCCTCCATCTGCACGGGAGTCATGCCACCGTATGGCTGGGCGACATAGATCACAGGATTTCCCACCTCAGGGAAGATATCCTTGCGCATTCTTCCAACCGCCATGAAGAACCCGGCGACGATTGCGATCAACGCCACGATCACGGTGAAAGGACGACCCAGAGCTGCGAGGACTAAACGCATTTCAAATGACCACCTGAGTTACTGAGCTGCCTGAAGAAAGGGCTGAAGATCGCCGCGCACAGCCTGCAATTGAAGAAACGCGCGCCAGACATTCAGGTGTGCGATCGAATCATCCATCTCGGCTTGCACCGCAAGTCGTTGCGACTGCGCCACATCGTCAATTGACGAGAGGCCCGCTTTGTAGCGGGCTGTGGCCTGGGAAAGGGCAGTTCGAGCAGCCGCTGCCTGGATGGGAGTGCTCTTCGCGATGCTACGCATCGCCCGTAAGGCCGCTTGTGCTTGAGCAAACTGCTCCTGAAGTTGCCGGCCTACCAGAGTCTCTCGAGATTGCTCCGCTCTAAGGGTAGCCGCTTGGGAGGCTTCGCGAGCGTGGATGCTCGCAAAATCGAGAAAGCCAAAGGTGACGTTCAAAACAACGGCGTAATTTCCTACACTTGGAGCGAGACCAGTCGCTCCGCTCAGGCGTTGTCCGTTTGTCTCGGCGCCGGTGCCTCGCCCGTAACCTGCTGCTTCCAGATTGAACTGAGGCACCCAACTGCGGTCGGTTGCGCGAAGCTCCGATGCGGATTGGGATACGACCGCACGCTGTTCCAACAACGCAGGGGTGTTCTCTGGATGAAATGCCCCGTCATCCTCCGCTGCCAAAGGGAGCCCTCCAAGAAAATGTGCGGAGTCAAGTGATCTCGTTATGTCATCCGGCTTCGAGAGAAACTTGGAAAGGGTCGCCTGGCCCCTTTCGACAGCTTCTCTTGCGAGGGCCAATTGAGTATTCGCAGCCGCTTTCTCGGCCTCAATTCGTGATTCATCTGCTCCGGGACGCAGTTCCGCAGCCGTGAGCGCATTGAATGTTTTTCCGTAGGGTTTCCCAATTGTCGACCGCCACTTGAGCTGCATTTTGAGCCTGACCGGCCGCGACAATAGTCAGGAAAGCAATCGCCGCTGCGCTCGACACCTCAAGTTGGCTTCTCTGTACAGAGGCATTCGCCCGGTCGCGTGCTGCTGCGGCTGATTCCAACTTGGCGTGACGCATACCAAAGTCGAATGGCTGCCAATTGACTAAGAGTCCTGTGGCGCTCCCCCAGACGGACCCGCCATTATTCGTTCCAATGACGGGCCCGGACATACTCGGCAGTATGCTTTGAGGGAGCAGCGTACCAAAGACGTTGTTTCGCGTAGCCCTGTTGACCTCCACGATCCCATCCAGGCGCGGAAGGTAGGAGGTCCTTGCAAACCGGATGTTGGCCACGGAGGCGTTGAGCTCCTCCTCGAAGACATGGATTGCCGGATAGTTCTGCTGTGCATCCTGAACGACCTGAGTGATCGTGAGATCAACCGTTAAAACGGGAGTAGCTACGGCATGGGACTGAGCTAGGACCATAGCAGAAGCACCAACTATCAGGAAACAGCCGACACCAATTCTTCGAATCCAGCGGGCATCTCGGATGAATGGACTATTTGCCTTCAATGAGCTCTCCAAAAAGCTCGCGAACCCGGAGCTTTGCTGTTTTGAGCGCACGACGACCGGACACCGTGATCCTGTAGAGGCGGCGCGCATTTCTGCCGGATCGCTCCTCTTCCGACTTCAGATAGCCACGCCTTTCTAAGCCGTGGAGGATCGGATAGAGGGTCCCAGGACTGATCTTGTATCCGTGACGGGCGAGTTCCTCCGCCATACCCGCACCAAAGATGGCTTCATGTTCCGCAGGATGAAGAATGTGAAGACGAATCATGCCGGAGTAAAGATCGCGATTTCCGGTATCACCATTCATTATCGAATCTCGTTATCGACATACGACATCAGAATTAACGTCAAACTGAGATGAAGTCGATCTTCAATCAGTCTCAATGACCCAGAGTTGAGGACCGAGGGACCTTTTCTGAGAAGTCTGGTAGACGGAGTGATCTATGTTCTAAAGATGCAAATTGCCCAAAAGCGGCAGGGCCTTCAGGATAAAACGGAAGAGCTTACCCGCGAGCACGAAAACCGGATTGCCCAACTAAGGGCCAAAGCCACGGAGGACCAGGCCCGCAAGGATTTGACGGACTATGAGCAATCCGAGCGCGAAAAGATCAATGGGACCCAACAAGGCTCCGCCGAACGGCTCGCCGCTACCGATGCGGCCATCAAGGACGAGCAGTCCCGGAACCTCCAGGACACCGCCCGGCTAGTTGGTCCTCAAGGCTCCGCTTTACGAGTTCCGCTTCGGCCCAACTCCGCGTCCCGGCCTTCCGTCTGTGTTGCTCGCCGTTTGCAGACCAGCGGAAATGCTTCCGGCAGTCGCAGCGTTTGGAGAACTCGTCCCCGCGTACTTACAGTCAGCGGCGTGACGGACAAAGATAGTGATCAGCGGTGCTGTCATTCCGCGAGCCTAGCACAGGATTAGCACAAAACGTCCAGACTTAATTATGTTCTTGAAAACAAAAAATTTGAAAATGGTGGAGGCGGTGGGAGTCGAACCCACGTCCGAAAGAGCTTACAACAGAGAGCCTTCATGCTTTTTCCAGTTCATTTTTGTCTCGTCATCGCCGCTTAGAACGGACAAAGATGCGGCGACGACCAGTCTGATCGATCTCGTCTTCCGCCGCGCAGACGGAGCAGGGAAGACCAGCCTACTGTGCGACGATCGGTACAGGCCCGTAGGCGAAGCCTGAGCGATCGGCTACTTAAATATTAAGCAGCAAGCGCGAATTGAGGTTCGGCACTTATAGTTTTGTGAGCGATTACGGGTGTCCACACCCCGGCATGCCTCTCTGCCACAAGCAATCCCGTCGAAGCCGTGACGCCCCCATCTGGAAGCTGGCACCAACCTTGCGTTGGGCACTCAAAGAACTAACTCCATTATAACTCTCCGCGCACCATCGAAGCTTTGCTTGGCCCGTTCCGTGATCTCTAAGCGAATGCGAGGATTACGGCACCGAAAGTCAGCGACCCTCCACAATTTTGACCGGCGTCAGGTGTTCGCCGAGGAAGAGCCATGCGCCGAGGATCACCAGCACTACGCTCGGCTTTCGACCGGAGCCAAGACAGGCCGGTACATATCCCAGAGAGCACCAGAAATATCCAACTTCGGCGACTGATCTCCGATAACCATGGTGCTTGTCCAGACCCAGCGCAATGCCCCACCTAAAGACCAGAATCACGGTCGTCCGATCGCAGTTGCAAGATTTGAGTCGATGTCGGAGACGCCAACCTTTGCCAACAACGCGGTCGCAGCAGCAAATAACGCGGATAGGAACCAAAAACCCCATCTCATGTCTTTGAGAATACGCGCGGCCCCCGCTTGACGTGGTGTATCCCTCAGGCGTAAACAGTTCCCATGTTGAAACAATTGTCGCCGCGAATCGTCCTGAGCACCATTTTGTCACTCGCTGTTCCGCTCCTCGTCATTACAGTTCCTGGACTTTTGGCCCAGGATCCCGCCAAGTCCCTCCCCATGGAGGGCGCCACCACCGACCCTGCCGCTCACGCGAAGATTGGTCTTAGACCTCCTGCCGACCCGAAACTTCCAACTCTCTTCCTTGTTGGAGATTCGACAGTCCGGAACGGCCACGCCGACGGTGCCGGCGGTCAGTGGGGTTGGGGTGAGCCCTTGGTCGGTCTCTTCGACACCAGCAAGATCAACGTCGACAATCGCGCCATCGGAGGCCGCAGCAGCCGCTCCTACATCATGGAAAATCAGTGGGCGGAGACTCTGGCCTTCGTCAAAACAGGCGATATCATCCTCTTGCAATGGGGCCACAACGACGATGGACCCCTCGATGATCTCGCCCGTGCCCGCGGTACTCTGCATGGCACCGGTGACGAGACCAAAGAGGTCGACAATCCAATCCTCAAGATTCACGAGACTGTTCACACCTATGGCTGGTATCTGCGGAAGTACATCGAAGATGCGAAGGCAAAGGGAGCTGTCCCGATCATCTGCTCTCCGATTCCTCGCAAGACATGGAAAGACGGCAAGATCGTTCGTAACGCTGCCACCTACGGGGGTTGGGCACGACAGGTCGCGGATCAGGAGCACGTCAGCTTCATCGACCTGAACGAGATTATTGCTCGAAAGTACGACGCGTTAGGAGAAGCCGCAGTCGAACCGCTCTTCGGTGATCCGCATACCCACACCAGCCGCGCTGGCGCAGAACTCAATGCGGAGTGTGTTGTGGCAGGTCTGAAGGCGCTTCCGGCCGACCCAGTTGCTGCCTATTTTTCACCCAAAGGGAAGGCCGTGGCGCCGTACGTTGAGTAGCCTGTAGGGTGAGCTAGTTAGAGCGTAGCCTTTTCCAGATCAACATCCTGCCAGTCACCACGCTCAATGCCTGCGCGAATCTGCGCGGGGGTCCGGCCCAGTTTTGTCTGCTGGTAGGCATAGACGGTTTCTTTCATGCACGTCGAACATGTGGCTCCGTGCGTTCCCTCAAAGCAGCTATGCAGGCTGTTATGTCGCATCACCCTGTCGCAATGGCAGTAGCAGGGCTGTTGGTGCAGTACGACAGGAATTGCCGCCGCCATCTTGTACGTTGTGACCTGATAGGGATGAGTGAAGTAGATTCCGGTCAGCTGATCTCCGCTAAGCACAGGCGGGAGAGGCTTTACCGGAGCGCTTGCGTTGTAGGCAGGCACATCTTCCGAAGGGTTCGTCCACTGCGCCGAAGCAACCAAAGTCGCGAGTCCTAAAGCAATGCATCCGAGTATTCGCTTCATGGACATATGCTAAACCCTGCGAAAGGAAGCTAGAAAGCCGGCCCAGGCAGACCGCACTATAGGTATACGCTGGTTGAGGTCCCCCTAATCTGCAAAAAAAAGGCGGCACGAACGGTGATTTGCTCGTGCCGGGAGGCCAGTGACGCAACTTGTATCAGCCGGTAAGACAGTGCTGGCTGAAGAACTTTTACGGGCGGCGACTCACGCTTCCGTTGAATTGAATATACCACAATATGGAGATGGAAAAATGAAAATATGTCCAATCATAGAAATTTGTCACTTTGTAGAGCTTGGCCCAGCTTGGTAAAATCCGAAATAATTGGATAAGCAGCTAAATTTCAATGACTTAGACGTCATTGATCTCTTGGCGTGCTAAGTCACTATTTTTTCAACTCATTGTCAATCCGGCCCACCATCGCCGCATCCCGCCTTGTAATCCCTCCCGCGTCGTGGGAGATCAGACCAAGGGTCACCTGGTTGTAGCGTATGTCTATGTCCGGGTGATGCCCAGCCGCCTCCGCGACGGCTGCCACCCGGTTTACAAACGCCATTGCCTCACCGAAATCCTTGAACGTCCATCTTCGGATAAGCTTGCCTCCGTCCAGCTGCCAGTCTGGATGGGTCTTCAGGACTTCCTCAATCTCCGCCGTGTTCAACGTGTTGGACATGAGCGATACCTCGCGTCTGCGATGCTAGCTGCGTTGTTTGTTCTGTGCAACTGCCGGATGGTAGAGGCTGATGGATTGGGCTGAGGGGGACCGCTTTCCGATCTCATTGCGCAACTTGGACCAGGTTTCGTTTGGCATGGCAAGAAATACTTCGACGATCTGCGGGTCGAACTGCTGTCCGGCACATCGGATGATCTCCTCCGTCGCTGCCGCGAACGTTGTTCCCTTGCGATAAGGCCGGTCCGAAGTCATCGCGTCCAGGGAATCGGCGATGGCGAAGATGCGTGCGCCGAGAGGAATCTCTTCTCCTCGTAAGCCTCGTGGATAGCCGGTACCGTCGAACCGTTCCTGATGGGCATAGACGATCTCCGCAGCTTCGCGCAGAAAGGGAATCTTGCGTACCATCTCGTAGCCACGTTCGCAGTGTTCTTTCATGATCGTCATCTCTTCGGCGCTTAGTCTGCCGGGCTTCAGAAGAATCCTGTCCGGCGTGGCGATCTTGCCGATGTCGTGCAGAAAGGCGCCCCGTGCGATGACTCGCAGATCATCCGCTTCTACGCTCATGGCCTGCGCCAATGCGATGGTGTACGCGGTTACTCGCTTGGAATGTCCTTCGGTCTCTTCGTCGCGCAGATCGAGCGCATCGCCCATCGCTTCGAGTGTGATGTCGTAGCTGCGCTCGAGGTCCTGCATGGTCGAACGCAGGCGACCGGTTCTGGAGGAGACGATGGACTCGAGGTTCTGGCGATAGATCGTGTTTTGTTTGCGGAGGCGTCCATGCTCGACGCCGCGCATGACGATGCTCTCCAACTCCGCGCGGTCAAAGGGTTTTAGAAGATAGTCAATCGCGCCGCGGCGAAAGGCGTTGGTGACGACGTGAATGTCGCTGATCGCGGACAACATGACGACCGGCATGCCGGG
>JAOAPF010000515.1 GCA_025462755.1 Edaphobacter sp. | reverse complement strand
CAGCTCGGTATCCTCATCGAAATGATGCGCCGCGAAGGCTTCGAGATGATGGTCAGCCGTCCCGAGATCGTCACCAAGCGCATCAACGATGAAGTCATGGAACCCGTCGAGCACCTCTCCCTCGACGTTCCGGAAAACTTCGTCGGCACCGTCATCGAGCGTCTCGGACCTAGAAAGGGCGAGATGGTCAAGATGGTCAATCACGGCTCCGGTCGCGTCCGCATGGAGTTCCGCATCCCGAGCCGCGGTCTCATCGGCCTTCGCTCCGAGATGCTTACCGAGACGCGCGGCACCATCATCATGAACTCGATTCTCGATGGCTATATTGCGTACCAGGGTGAGATTCCCCAGCGTCTCTCGGGCGCGCTGATCTCCGATCGTCAGGGCACAACCACTGCCTACGCGCTCGAAGGTCTGCAGGATCGCGGCATCCTCTTCGTCAGCGATGGCGTTGAGGTCTACGAGGGCATGGTCGTCGGCGAACACAGCCGCGACAACGACCTCGACGTCAATTGCGTCCGTGAGAAGAAGCTCTCGAACATGCGGGCCTCTGGTTCGGACGACGCTGTGCGCCTCGTGCCTTACAAGCAACTCACGCTCGAGCAGTGCATCGAGTTCATCGCCGACGACGAACTGGTCGAGGTCACACCCAAGTCGCTCCGCATGCGCAAGAGGGTGCTTCAGGCCAACCGCCGTCCGCGCAAGGGCTCAAGCGACTAAGTCGCAACTCCAACATCGCAAAACAGAAATGGCTGAATGTGCACGACACATTCGGCCGTTTTGCTTTCTCTCCCAAAAAGCTGTCAACCCCCCAAATCTGTGGATTACTCCACAACTAGCAGATAACAAACCAGATGATTTCTCCAGGAAGTTGGCGTATTAGTTTTATGCGCTCAGCTAGAATAGAAGTAGAGCTAAAGAAAGCCCCGGTCACCCATCGGGGCTTTCTTTATTGCCTTATCTAAGTCATTTAGAATGACTATTTTGCACGTAACTCATTTAGAATGACTATTTTGCAAAAAGCTAAGGAATGCAAGTTGCTGAATCAAAGGATTTTATGCCCAAAATACCCCCCAGGGGGGTACCCCTATAAAAAGGAGCCGTGGATGCTTCGTAAGATTACGATGAAACAATCGGAACGTTATTGATTCGCCATTCCCCTGGCAGTGACACACGGAGAGCCGCACGTGGATTTCGAACAACTGAAGACCTTTCTTGAAGTGTGGCACCATAAAAGCTTTTCCAGAGCAGCCGAGAGATTGCGGATTACCCAACCCGCCGTCTCAGCACAGATACGCTCGCTGGAACGCGAAGTAGGAGAGCGGCTGTTCGATCGCAAGGGCGGCAAAGTGACCTTCACGGCTGCCGGGCGAGTATTCGAGCCATTCGCCGAACACGCTCTTGATTGTCAACGTCATCTGCTGCTGATGGTGTCCGAGCAGCGCCGCTCGCCACGCGGTGAAGTCTCGATCAGCGCTCAGGAATCCACAAGCCTCTACGTTCTGCCCGAGGTCTTTGGAGAGTTCAAGAAGCAATATCCCAAGGTGGCATTGAAGATTGCCCGCGCCGAAAAGTTGCGAACCATCGAAGCACTTCTCAGCCGCGAGGTCGACTTCGGAATCGTCTCGCTGCCCGTGACAGACCAGCGCTTCATCGTCGAAACGATCCATGAAGACGAGTTGGTACTGGCCATCCCGAAAGGACATCCACTCAGCGGTGTTCGGTCAGCATGTCCCAAAGATATTGTGAAGCATCCTTTCCTGCTGCCAAAAGAAGGACGCCAGCGCGACTTACTCCTGAATATCTTCAGGATGCACGATGTCTACCCCAAGGCAGTGATGGAAGTAGAGAGCAGCGAGTTGATGAAGCGATTCATTGGCGCAGGGCTAGGAATCGGATTCCTGCCAAGCATCAATGTAGAGGCAGAAACGAAGTCAGGCACCCTCGAGGTAGTAAAAATTGACGGAGTTCGTCTCTCACGAGATCTGGGACTCATCTACCTCAAGGAAAAGTCCCTCACCCATGCGGCAAAGGCATTTCTGCAGATCGCGATCGGCGGCGTCCGGCTCGAACCGCCTCCAATGCCCGTTCGCCGAAAGCCTCCACCACCATCAGCGGAGCCGCTTCCTTAATATGGCAAGATCTTCATATCGACAACAAAGCCCGCAGAGCGATTAACTCGGTGCGGGCTTTGTTTGCGCCTGGAGAGGACAGTCTTGCCATTACAGAGCGATCTCACCTCGTTCGCGGTTCCGGATGCGGATTGCGTCGTCGGCCTTATAGAGGAAGATCTTTCCATCCCCTATCTCGCCCGTAGCAGCATGCAGCAGAATGGCCTCCAGAATAGGCTCAACACGCTCGTCAGGGACGACGATTTCGATGCGAAGTTTAGGGATAAGACTGACTTCGTACTCTCGACCACGGTACGTTTCACTGTGGCCCTTTTGCCGCCCGTGCCCGCGAACTTCCGACACCGTCATTCCCTCTACGCCAAGTTCCGAGAGCGCATCTTTGATCTGATCAAACCGGCTCGGTCTTACAATCGCCTCAACTTTGGTCATTTTGTCCTCGCATCGATTCATCGGGTTGAATGGTGGGTTTGGTCAGCCTTCAGAAGAGAGGCAAGCAGGGAATAGCCAAATGAATGGCCATTCCCTGCGCCGTCCTTAGTCCTTGAAGGTCGGCGCCCCTGATGGCGAGCCGAGCGCGGTGATGACGTATTCGGGGTAGGCAGAGATTCCGTGCTCGTGCAGATCGAGGCCGTAGAGCTCGCCCTCTTTCGACACACGCAATGTTCCGGTCAGATTGACCAGCCACATCACGAGCATCGCAACCGCGAAAGTTGAGAGCGTAACGATCGCACTGCCTATGAACTGCGCCTTGAACAACGTCAGACCACCGCCATAGAAGAGTCCCTTCAACGGCACGCTGTTATCGGGAGCGAGGGGGCCCGTGGCGCCGTACTTACCGACGGCAAACAGCCCAAGGGACAACGTCCCCCAGATGCCGCAGATGCCGTGCACGGGAACTGCACCAATGGGGTCATCGATACGGAGATATTCGAGCAGTTCAACACCGTAGACAACGATGACACCAGCGATACCACCGAGGATGATTGCGCCCGTCGGACTGACCCAGTAGCAGGGGCAAGTGATTGCGACGAGGCCCGCAAGGAATCCGTTGACGGTGAAGCTAACGTCCCACTTCTTGCTCATAAAGTAAGCAGTGAACATCGCTGTCAGACCAGCAGCGCAGGCTGCGAGTGTTGTGTTCGCGGAGATGCGGCCGATGCCCTCAAAGTCCATTGCCGAAAGGGTGCTGCCGGGGTTGAAGCCGTACCAGCCAAACCACAGGAGCAAGCCGCCCGACGCTGCGATGGTGAGATCGTGGGGAAGCATCGGTCCGCCGCCATCACGCTTGAACTTGCGTCCAAGTCTCGGCCCGAGGACGATGGCACCCGCAAGCGCAACCATTCCGCCAATGGTGTGCACCACCGTCGAACCGGCAAAGTCGTGGAAACTCTGTCCGAGGTTTGGCATGAAGAAGCCTGTAGACCCCATCGTTGCGAGGAAGCCGTCCGGCCCCCACGCCCAGTGGCCGATGATTGGATAGATAAAGCCGGAGACCGCCAGACTGTAGAGAAGGTCGCCAACGAAGCCGGTGCGGCCGATCATGGCGCCAGAGGTAATCGTCGAGCAGGTATCCGCGAAGGCAAACTGAAAGATCCAGAAGGCCAGGAAGGCGACACCGGAAGTTTCATAGGTTGCGGGAATATCTTTTAGAAAGAACCAGTGATATCCAATGAAGCCATTGCCGTGGCTGAACATGAAAGCAAAGCCAATGGCATAGAAGAGCAAGCCGCAGAGACACGTATCAACGATGCATTCCATCAACACGTTCACCGTCTCACGCGAACGGCAGAACCCGGCCTCGAGCATGGTGAAGCCTACCTGCATGCCGAACACTAGAAATGCAGCGATCAACGTCCAGGCTGTATTGACCGGGTTCACAATGTCGGCTGCCTTGACTGCCGGCGCGTCGGCCGCAAAAACCGTAGTGAAACATAGTTCAGTAACGAAGCCGGCGATCAACATTACGGCGGCAACACCAAGAACCTTTCCCGCTAGAAGGACCATGCCGTAGCGCCGCCATTGAGGATCTTTTAAGCGGCCGCCAAGTCGGCTGATCTTCCGCGAAAAGGGTAGCTTTATTTCCTGGTTCACTGTTGTTGGAGACATTCAGGGAACTCCTTCGTTCGAGAATTGTGAAACTGTCTGGGTAAGAAATGCGGCGAAAAATACATATAGCCGTCCCTGTGGGATGCACTTGTGTGCTCTCCGTCAGGGCGTTGGCTACCAGTTCCTTTGCGGTAGCTGTAACGTACACAGGCCTCACCCGTCGCCGCAAGGATTCATTCGCGGCAAAACTTTTTTCTATGGGGAGCATTACTTTTGTGATTTTTGATTAGAAAGCTGTGGTGAGCGCTAGGTCCCTTTATGCATTCTTTATGACCTCAATATGCACTCTTTATGGAGATCGGCATGGAATCAGACAAGGCCGTGAGAGAGCGGCGGAGGATTCGACATGTCGGCGCTAACATTCGGCTTTCTGATACTTTCGACAGTTCCATTCCTTCTGCTTTGCCTCTGGGGCTTTCATTGCGCGTCGCGAAAGCGAGTGGTCGGCGTAACTTTGCTGCTGCCGAATAAGCATTCTTTGAAAGTTCCTAGAGAAAGCGTCCTGGTTGTGCCGTGCCCTCCGTTGCGCGACGCGAAGGTGAACAGCAAGATTAGAGTTTTGGTTGCCGTCGTCCCGCGTGAACAGAAGCGGGCGCCGATTGCGCTAACACTTTCTTCATAGGATATTTGCGCAACTCCTTGTTCCGATGGGGACTATGAAGAGGCGACGATTATTGAGTAGCTGGTGAAAGACGCATAGCCACGGATGGGTGGTCTTTGGTGGCACTCGCATCAACGGGGCGGATTTACGTGAGTATCAATTTTTCTGATACGCCGTATTGAATGCGTTGATCGCAGGTGAATGCTGTAGGTTGCTGCAAATCCCACATGCTATACCCGAGTTACACACTCATCCGCCCTACCAGTGTCATGGACCGTCACCGGGCCCGACGCTCAAGGCATTAGTCGTATTTGCGTTCGCCATCCTCCATTTATTCCTACCGATAGAAAGGACCACCACAATGGCACAAATGACGAAGCAGCAGATTGTTCTACGTAGAACTACCACTGCAGTTTTGGCCAGTTGTACCTGCATTT
>JAOAPF010000489.1 GCA_025462755.1 Edaphobacter sp. | reverse complement strand
GTTCCCGTGAGCGCGCGGCCGCAGGTTCGGCGAAATGTGGAGACGGTGATCAAGACGCTGAATGATCTGGGTGTGGTGGTGTATGAGTGGAGCGATAGCGGGCGGAGTTGATTTCTTACAGGCGTGTGCTGCCGGACGGGCCCACTGCGCGTGGGGCGGTCACTTCGTGACGCGTATACCGGTCTGGGCGACACGATCCTCTTGGGTCCTCCCGTTGGTCGGGACGATAGATGATTCCGACCAACGGAAGGACCAGTACACTTCCTTCGCCACGACGCGCAGTGGGCGCTTCCGGCAGGACATGCGCCAAGGTGCTGTTATTTTTGTAAGGCGGACAAATCTCCTGCGCAGGTGAACGGTTGCAACTTTATACGACGGCATTGGTGGTCTTCTGTTTCTTTTTTGCGCTGGTGACGCTGGCTGGTTTTTGGGCGGCTCGGTGGCGCAGGCCGAAGACGGGAATGGGTTCGCTCGAAGAGTGGGGGCTGGCGGGGCGAAGCTTCGGCACGTGGGTGACCTGGTTTCTGATTGGCGGAGATCTTTACACCGCGTATACGGTGATTGCGGTGCCGGCCTTGCTGTATGGCAGCGGAGCCATGGGGTTCTTCGCACTGCCATATGCGGTGATCACGTATCCCTACATGATGATGGTGCTGCCGCGGCTATGGACGGTTTGTCACCGTCACGGTTACATAACTCTTGCTGACTTTGTCGCTGGACGGTATGGGAACCGCTGGCTGACGATTGCGATTGCGCTGACGGGGGTGCTGGCGCTGATGCCGTATATCGCGCTGCAACTGGTGGGGATCAGGGTTGTGATCGGGGCGATGGGAGTGCAGGGGGAGTGGCCGCTGGCGGCGGCGTTCGTGATTCTGGCGGCGTATACGTACTCGAGCGGGCTGCGGGCGCCGGCGGTGATCGCGATTGTGAAGGACGTGATGCTGTATGTGATGGTGCTGGCTGCGCTGATCTACATTCCGATGAAGCTGGGTGGGTATGCGCGAGTGTTTGAGACGGCGAATCAGTTGCTGGCGCATCATACGCCGCCGGCTACGGTGTATCTGAAGCGGGGACAGTTTCTCGGGTACTCGACGCTGGCGATCGGGTCGGCGATTGCGTTGATGCTGTATCCGCATACGGCGACGGCGGTGCTGAGTGCGCAGAACGCGAACGTGGTGCGGCGGAATGCGGCGATGCTGCCGGCTTATAGTTTTCTGCTGGGGTTGATTGCGCTGCTGGGGTATGTGGCGCTGGCGGCGGGCGTGGTGACGAAGGATCCGAACACGGCGGTGCCGCTTTTGTTCCTGAAGATGTTTCCGGAGTGGTTTGCAGGGTTCTGCCTGGCGGCGGTGGCGATTGGAGCGCTGGTGCCGGCGGCGATCATGTCGATTGCGGCTTCGAATCTGTTTACACGGAACCTGTATGGGGCGGTGCGGCGGCGGAAGATGCTGCCTGCGGAAGAGTCGCAGATGGCGAAGGTGGTTTCACTGGTAGTAAAGTTTGGCGCGCTGTTGTTTGTGCTGAAGCTGCCGGCGACGTATGCGATTGAGATGCAGTTGCTGGGCGGAATCTGGATGGGACAGTTGTTTCCCTCGGTGGTGGTTGGAGTGTTTACGCGATGGTTTCACCCATGGGCGCTTTTTGCAGGGTGGGTGGCCGGGATGGCCAGTGGAACGGCGATGGCATTGGCGCTCGGCCTGAAGAGCTCGGTGTATCCGCTGCATCTGCCCGCGTTTTTGGGCGGGACATATGCAATGTATGCGGCGGTGCCTGCGCTGATGCTGAATCTTGTGGTGTCAGTGTTGCTGACGCTGGTATTGCGCGCGGCCAAGGTTGACGGTGGGAGCGATGTGACCGATGCGGCGGCTTATGTCGGGTAGAGCTTGAGCAGGACACAGCCCGATGAGGCTGCGATGCATCTCACAGCAAGTAACTTTTGGCCTGAGGCGG
Organism: Edaphobacter sp.; assembly: GCA_025462755.1. GTDB lineage: Bacteria > Acidobacteriota > Terriglobia > Terriglobales > Acidobacteriaceae > Edaphobacter. The sequence continues at coordinate 1,138 of JAOAPF010000489.1, read as the reverse complement.
ATGAATGAGCGAGACACATGAGTTGAAAGAGACGACGTATAGGCCATCGCTGGCGAAGGGTTTGCTGGCGGGGTTGATTGGTGGGCTGGTGGCAACGGCGGCGAAGACTCTGGCGGAGAGGATTTATCCGCCGCGGACGCATGGGGAGCCGGAGCCTCCGGTGGTGCTGGCAGAGAAGGTTGCCGGACATGACTTGGAGGAGACCCAGAAGGAGGTCGCGTCCGAGGCGATCCATTGGGGCTTTGGCGCGCTGACCGGAGCGGCGTATGGCGCGCTGGCGGAGTACTACCCTGCGGCAACGTCGAAGGATGGGGCAGGGTTCGGGATGGCGCTGAGTTCGCTGACGCATGGGACGATGCTGCCGGCGATGGGGCTCTCGGCGGAACCGGAACAGCAGACCGCGCGTGAGCGCACGAGTGAGATGGCGACGCATGTGGTCTATGGGGTGGTGACGGAGACGGTGCGGCGGATGGTTCGGCGGATGTTGCGATAGCTCAAGATGCTGGTCTCTTTGTTCGAATCGATCCGGCAGAGTGCCGCGTCGGTTATTCGGACGCCGAGAAAGTTTCGAGCCATGCCCGGTTGGCCCAGAGACGTTCGCCGCCGTTGTAGCGGGTGGCAAAGTTGCTGATGAGGGTGCCGGCTTCTTCATCGATCTGCGAGGCGTAGCCAAGGACGAGGCGACGCTTATATTCAACCACTGAGTCGATTTGATAGATCACGGGGCTTAGAGGTTCGTTGCGTTGTTCAGCGGACTCGCGCAGGGATTCAAGATCGGTTGCGGCGCTGGGGTGAGTGGCGGCGTAGGGGAGATCCTCGTAGAAGGCGGTGGGGATGGTTGAAGTAAAAGGCATCGCGGCTTCGCGGACGGTGAGGTGGTCGACGTGTTTGCCCAACGCTGCGGGAAGGACGAGAGCTTCCATGGCTCCGGCTTCGGATTGTTTAGTGAGAGTCTTGCGAATCTTCTCCATGGCGGGATCTGCGGGATTGACGGGAGTGTCGCTTAACGCCTCGAGAGGGATGCGGAGGCGGATGGGTGCGTCCTTCAGGTTGAGATCGACCATGTGGAGATTGCTCTTGAGGCCCTTGGGGAGGGCTTCCGTGATGCGGCGGAGGAAGTGCTCGTCTTCGCGCAGGC
>JAOAPF010000463.1 GCA_025462755.1 Edaphobacter sp. | reverse complement strand
GGTTGCCGAGGACTGTTGATTTGCAGGCGCAGCGGCGACGGGTTGTTCTTCGAGCTGGGATGCAGGCGGCGAAGTAGAGGGGGTAGCTTTCGGTTGCCACTTCTGTCTTTCTGGTGCGGGTGCGGTGGGAGTGGCGGGTTCGTGGATAGAGATTATTTCGACTGGTGCGGTGGGCGGAACCGAAACGGCGGCGGCGGCTGACGGTGTGGCGATCGCGGTTGGAGTGGGTTCGGTTTGGGCGACCGGAGTGGTGAGGCCTTTGCTGCGGCGGACACCTTCGAGGAGGAGTTCGGCGACGTCCTTGATAGCGATGTCTTCAGAGGCGGCTTTGCCGGGGGTGCTGCCGAGCATGCTCTTGCAGAAGGGGCAGCCTACGGCGAGGATTTTTTCTCCGGTTGCGGGGGCGAGGGTTTGCTGGACTTCGCGGAAGCGGTTGTCGGAGATGCGCTCGTCGCCGGGTTCTTCTTCTTTCCAGAATTGGGCTCCGCCGGCGCCGCAGCAGAAGGCGTTTTCGCGGTTGCGGGGGAGTTCGGGGGTGGCGGTGTTCGAGAGGATGTGGAGGAGGTTGCGGGGGGCATTGTAGACGCCGTTGTGGCGGCCGAGGTAGCAGGGATCGTGGTAGGTGATGGTGGCTTCGCTCGGCGCGGGAGTAAGTTTTTTGTTGGCGACGAGGGTTTCTAGATACTCGGTATGGTGGATGACCTTGTAGTTGCCGCCGATTTGCTTGTATTCGTGGCCAATGGTGTTCATGCAGTGAGGACAGCTGGCGACGATGAGCTTGGGCTGGACGGTGTTGAGGGTAGAGACGTTTTTGTCGGCTAGTTGGCGGTAGAGGTATTCGTTGCCCGCGCGGCGGGCGCTGTCGCCGGTGCAGCACTCTTTTTTGCCGAGGACGGCGAAGTTAACGTCGGCGTGGTTGAGGAGCTCGACGAAGGCGCGGGCAGTCTTTTGCGCCTGCGGGTCGTAGCTGGCGGCGCAGCCTACCCAGTAGAGGACGTCGGGGGTGGGATTTTCGTCGGTGGTTTTGACGTTGAGGCCGTCGGCCCAGGCGAGGCGCTGCTCGTGGTTGATGCCCCAGGGATTTTGGGCGCGCTCCATGCCGCGGAAGGCGCTTTGGAGTTGCGTGGGGAACTCGCCTTCGATCATGACTTGATTACGCCGGATGTCGATGATGTCGAGCATCTGCTCGTTCTGGGTGGGGCAGACTTCCATGCAGGCGCCGCAGGTGGTGCAGGCCCAGGCGGCTTCGGGGGAGAGTGCGAATTGTAGAAGAGGGCGAGGGCTGGGGGTATTTGTTTCGAAGGGGGCGGGGTTGAAGCTGAATGGACTTTGCTGGGCGGCGAGATCGTTGAGTTCCATGCGTTTGTTGATCTCGAGCGCGGCGGGTGAGAGAGACTTGCCGGTGGCCGTGGCGGGGCAGACGTCCTGGCAGCGGTTGCACTGGATGCAGGCGTAAGCATCGAGCAGGCGCGGCCAGGCGAGGTCTTCGAGCTTGTTGGCGCCGATGGTTTGGGTTTCGGCTTCTGCTTCGTTTTCCAGATTAAGCGTGACCGGCGGGAGGACGCCGGAGGTGGGTTCGCGGGCGACGAGGTATTTGGCCGGTGCGCCGAAGATGTGGATGTGTTTGGTGTAGGGGAAGTAGGCGAGGAAGGCGAGGACGCTGCCTAGCGCTCCCCAGAAGCCGAAGATGCGGAAGGCTTCGGCGTTGACGGGAGTGAAGAGTCGGGAGAGTGCGGTGGCGAAGGGTTGGACTGGGTCGGGGCCTTCGGCTGCGATACGGGCGCCCGCCCCGATGGCGCGGCTGCCGACGTGGAAAAGGATGAAGGCGGAGACGATGAGGGAGTCGCGGGTGATCTTGGAGTGCTGGACGTCCTTGTGGAGGAGGGTACGGGCGTTGAAGCTGAAGTCGCGGCGGCTGGGGAGAACGAAGCGGCGGATGACGAGCGCGATGACGCCGAGGAGGACCAGGAAGCTGAGGATGTCGGCGAGGAGGTTGTAGGTTGCGCCGATAGGATTCGCGGAGGAGACGGCGATTGGGAGGTAGCCTTCGACGGCGTCGACGAGGTTGACGAGGCCGTAGAAGATGAAGCCGTAGAAGATGAAGGAGTGAAATAGGCCGATGATTGGGCGTTTTTTGAAGGTGCGCCGTTGGGTGAGAGTGGTGGCGAGAGAGAAGGCGAGGCGGCGAGGGAGATTGTTGAAGCGGGGTTCGGGGTCGGGTGTGCCGCGGCGGATGCGGAGATAGAGACGGTAGAAACCTTCGAAGCCCAGCGCGAGGGTGATGAGCGCGAAGAGGAGGAAGGCGATCTTCTGAGGGAGTGGCAGCATTGATCCGGCACCGCTTGATCTGGTTGGTTAGTACATAACTGCTTCAGACTAGAACAACTTTGAGTTGATGTCGTCGAGCAATAACAGCAACAGCAAGAACAAAAGCAAATGCGGGGGTTCTTCGCTCCGCTCAGAATGACAGACGTTTTTATGCGCTGCGGTTTCAGTAGGATCACGGACGATCGGGTTAAGGTCCCGCTGCGATTATTTTTTGAGTTCCGCGAGGATGGCGGGGAGGAGTTGGGGAACGTCGCCGACGATGCCGTAATCGGCAATTTTGAAGATCGGGGCTTCGGCGTCGCGGTTGATGGCGACGATGGTTTTGCTCTTGTTCATGCCGGAGAGGTGCTGGACGGCGCCGGAGATACCGATGGCGATGTAGAGCTTGGGTTGGATGGTCTTGCCGGTTTGGCCGACTTGCTCGGAGTAGGGGCGCCAGCCGGCGTCGACGATGGCACGGGTGGCTCCGACTGCGGCACCGAGCTGGTCGGCGAGAGCTTCTACGTACTGGGTGAAGCCTTCGGCGCTGCCGACGCCGCGGCCGCCGGAGACGACGATATCTGCTTCCGCGAGCCCGACGCGGGAGCTGCGCTCGACGGTCTTGCCGGTGACCTTGAGGCGCGGGGTCGGGAGCTTGAGGTCGACGTCGAATTGTTCGGCTGCTTCGACGCGTGGTGTCGCTGGGTTGAAGACGCCGGGCTTGATGGTGACGACTGTGACGGGGCTCGCGGTTTCGATGGTCTCCGTCACACGGGCAAGATGGATGTAATGTTGCGCGGTTAGAGTTTCGCCGCTGGTTTTGAGGCTGATGACGTCTTCGAGGAGAGGGGCTTCGAGTTTGACGGCGACGCGGGGGCTATACTCTCGGCCGCTGCGGCTGCCTCCGATGAGGATGACAGACGCTTCGCCTTCGGTGGCGACTTGAGCGACAGCGGCGGACCAGAGCTCGGCGTCGTATTGAGCGAGTGCCGGAAGATCGGCGACTAGAACCTGGTCGACAGCGCGGGCGATTTCGGCTGCGATGGGCGCGATGTTGCTGCCTAGTACGAGCGCGGTGATGGGGACTTCGCGGCCCATCCCCTGGGCCAGCTCGCGGGCGGCGGTGACCATCTCCCAGGTGCTCTTGCTTACTTTTCCGATGGCGTGCTCTGCGACGATGAGAATCATGCGATCACCCTTGCTTCGTTGCGGAGAAGATCGACGAGTTGTGCAGCGGCGGCGGGTGCGTCTTTGCCATCGAGGACTTTGTTGACGCGATTTTTGACCTGGATCTCGGCGCTGACGAACTTCAGCTTTGGGGAGACGTTGAATTGGTCGAGCGATTCTTTGCGGAGCTCTTTTTTCTTCGACTTCATGATGTTGGGGAGGGTGGGGTAGCGGGGCTCGTTGAGGCCCTGCTGGGTGGTGATGACGGCGGGCAGCTCGAGGGTGAAGGTTTCGCTGCCTTCGTCGGCGTCGTGCCTGCCGGTGAGCGTGGTGCCCTTGAGTTCGAGGGCCGAGGTCCAGGTGGCCTGGGGCCATTGGAGACGTTCTGCCGTGGCTGCTCCGAGGGCGTGGCTGTCCCAGTCGGCTTGCTGGCCACCGGAGAAGATCAGGCTTGCGTCTTCCTGCGTCGCGAGTTGGGCGAGGACTTTGCTGAGGGTGACGGCGTCGAGGCGGATGTCGGTTTCGACGTGGATGGCGCGGTCGACGCCCATGGCTAGCGCGGTGCGGAGAACGTCTTGTACGCGGGCGGGGCCGATGGCGATGGCGACGATCTCGGCTTCGACGCCGCTCTCGCGGAGACGGAGGGCTTCTTCGACGCCGTACTCGTCCATTGTGTCCATGACAAGCTTGCTGTTTTCGAGCGCAACTGCGCCGTTGGCGACGTGTACGCTTTCTTCGGCGTCAAGGACCTGGCGAAGGTAGGTCAGTATCCGCATGTATTCACTCTCTCACCCGTTGCATGTTTGTGGTTTGCCTCCTGGTAGCTGTCCGGCGTTGCAGGCGATTGGTGGGGTTACGCTGGCGAGAAGTTTACTGAACGCTGGGTCAGAAAGTCAACGCGAAGCCTTTCCTGCTTTGGTTGCCGATGTTTTGCGTGGCGTTGTACGCGTGATTGTGTTTTGACGCGAGGCGGTTGAGGTTCGGGCATGGAGGCCTTCGGTGAGCAGATGCGTGAAGCGTCCCGCGATTTCTACACCGCTGAGAGGGCCTGATGGTTTGTACCAGGTCCCGATCCAGTTGATGGCTCCGGACATGGCGAAGGAGGCGAGTTTGGCGTCGCAGGGAGCGATGGATTTGTCGGCGATTCCCTCTTCGATATAGCCGCGGATCGAGGCGTCGATGCGACGCTTGAGGGCTCGCACTTCTTTTCGGGTTTCGGTGGAGAGTTCATTCTCGTCGAGCATGGCGACACAGCGGCCGAAGTCGTAGAGGACGACGGATTTTGCGTAGGCTTCGATGTAGGCTTTGACCTTGGTGAGACCGGTGCCGCGACTGACGAGCGCCTTGTCGAGTAGGGTTTCGATGAGAGTGATGCCGGCGCGGTAGCACTCGACCAGGATCTGCTCTTTGTTGTGAAAATAGTAGTAGAGCGCGGGCTTTGTGATCTGCAGCCGCTTTGCCAGCTCGCTCATCGAGGTGCGGCGATAGCCCTGCTCAAGAAACATGTGCGCGGCGGTCTGCAGGACGGCATCGCGCTTGATGTCTTGATTGCGCTGTCGAGCCTGAAAGGCCTTCCAGGGTTCGTGAGCGCGCTTCGATGCTTCTTTCATGACCTGATTGTCTCAGGACTGGATGGGGGCGGGGCAAGAGCTTTTCGTTGACTAAACTTCGAGTCCGATGAGCCGCATGAGTTCGATGCCGTTGCTTTTGGTGACGACGCCCTCGTGCAGCTTGAAATTGAAGGTCATCCTGCCGTCCTGAATTTCGTCCTGGAGGTGGACGTTTCGGAGGCGGTTGTCTTGTTGTCCCCCGATCTTGGTAAGCGCCAGATCGTGGGTGCTGATGAGGCCGATGGCACCGCTTGCCAGCAGAGCGCGTACGACGCCTTCTGCACCGATGAGGCGGTCTTTCGAGTTTGTGCCCTGAAGGAGTTCGTCGAGCAGGAAGAGGACAGGGGGATGCTTTTCGGCGAGGTCGCAGATGTGGCGAAGGCGGGTGATCTCGGCGTAAAAGCGGGAGTTGCCTTCCTGGAGGGAGTCGTTGATGAGAATGCTTGCGCCTATTTGTAACGGTGTGAGTTGCAGACGTTGTGCGCGTACGGGAGCGCCGGCCATGGCGAGGATGGTGTTTACCCCTACAGCGCGCATGAGCGTGCTCTTGCCGGACATGTTGGAGCCGCTGATGAGGAGGACTTTCGTTTCGTCGCAGACGCTGATGTCGTTGCGGACACATTTTGCGGCTGGGATGAGGGGGTGCCCGAGCTGCTCGGCATGGAAGCAAGGGGGACCTTCGAGGAACTCCGGGAAGGGGTCGGATGGATGCTCGTAGCTGTAGGCGGAGAGGAAGAGGAGAGCTTCTACTTCGCCGATTGCGTTCAACCAAGAGCGGAGCGCGGCTCCGTGAGCGGTGCGCCAGGCCTCGGCCGCATAGGCGACCTGAACGACGTAGAGTAGCGGGATGTTGAGAATGCGCATGAGCGGGTTGTCGAGAGAACGGATGTATTCGACGATGGTTCGCAGACGAGCGATGGCTTGAGAGCCGAGGAGATGGTGAGAGGAGAGCTCGGCCTTGAGGGCCTGCAGACGCGGGGCTTCGAACTGTTCGCGTTCGAGGCGGGCGAGCAGCGATGAGAGGAGCTGCAGATCCTCGAGGGCGTGTTCGGTGGCGTGAAAGACGGCATCGGTGCGCTTGCGCAGGAGCGCGGTAATGATGGTTTCGATGATGACGATGGCGAAGAAGGGAGCTTTGGTTCCGAACTCAGCCCAGACGATGGCCGCCGCTATGGCTGCGATGGCGAGCAGGAGAGAAAGCCAACGGAGCCAGCGATGGGTAAGTTGATTGGGGGCTTCGGCCCACTGGGTGAGCGCATCGGGGTGGATGCCCACTTTAAGGCCGTCGCCGAGGATGGCGATGTCTTCGCGAAGGTCGAGGCGGCTGCGGAGTTCGGCTACGGCCGCGTGACGTTGGGTAAGCTGCGGGACAGATGATGGGGAGAGGAGCCATGCGGCAAGGGTGTCTTCTCCCATGCGGGTGCGGGCGAGGGACAGGAGCTGGAAGAGACTGCCTTGTCCGAAGAGATCTAGGTCGGTGGCGTAGAGGCTGGAGTGAACGTCTATGCGCTCGCCGGTCTGTCCCGTGCCGAGCCAGCGATCTTCGATGCGGGCCAGTCCCTTGCGATAGAAGTCGACGGCACGTTCGGCGCATGCGCGCTGGCGCAATACCTTTGCGTGGAGAATGGCGATTGCGAGGAATAGGACGACAGCGAGAAGCAGCCACCATGGGGAGAAGGCTTCGCGATGGAGGGAGAACCAGGCGGCGATCAGCGTTGCGATGACCAGGAGAAGACGGATATTTCCGAAGCGGCGGTGCACGTTTTCGAAGTGCGCTACCTGCATCTCGCGGGCTTGCTGGCGCTTTTTGTACTCCTCGGACGGGGAGGGACTGGACGGAGGCACAGAGGTATTATCGCTTACCCCTGCTGCCTGCGGGCGACGCGATCAGGACAGGTGATTCAAAGGGAACTGGGAGTTTTCTGAGCCGAGGATTAGCTCACGGTTTTGAAAGAAGCCAGTAGCCGTTCGCGAACAAAGACAATATGTTCGCGCATGGCAAGCCTCGCCTCTCGCTTGGTTTCCTTCTTCAGAGCCTGGTAGATCTTCATATGGGCAACAGGCGCGGTTGTTGCGGAGAGCTCGTAGGATTTGGATCGGCACAACAGGGTCTTTTGCTGAATATTTTCGAGCACGCGGCAAAGTTCCTCGTTGCCGGTTGCGGCGGTGATCATGGCATGAAAGCGCATGTCCTCTTCGATGTGTTCCAGCTTGTTACCGTCTTTGAGAAACTTCTTGGTGCGGTTAATGCTGGCAGAAAGGTCATTGAGCAGCTTTGGGGTGACGTTGGCCGCATCGATGGAGTGGACTTCGAGGATCTCGCGAAGTTCGTACAGGTCGCGAATCTCCTTGGCGGAGAACTGCCGGACGTAGGCGCCGCGCCTGGGTTCGATACAGACGAGACCTTCGGCTTCCAGCCGATTCAGCGCCTCGCGGACGGGAGACTTGCTGATTCCAAGCTGCGTGGCGAGGGACTCCTCGGTCAGGCGAGAGAGTTCGCCTAAGGTTCCATCGAGCAGGTTCTGCTTGATGCTGCGATAGGTGAGTTCGGTAAGATTCGGAATTTTTGCGAGCTTAATCATCATTGATATAGGTTTCGTGGATTTTACACGACTGGAAGGTAGGGATTGCTGCACGGAAAGCAAAGTAGTTAATTTTTGCAGACTTTCGGCTGAGTTTCAGGTGTCGCCGCTTGAAGTCAACCGCCAACCGAAAAAATGTCAGTTTTGCGCGATCACACCTACTTCCATCGAGCGTCCTGAGAGGATTGGCTTGTAGGAAAACTCGCCGGGAATCTGGTGAACGAGATATTTGTCGAGCAGGATAAGTCTTGGTCCATCGGTGACGGCCTCTTGTAGCGTTTCAGGCTGGAAGAGGTATCTGTCGGTGGGAACGCCGGTGGGTAGAGGCCGTAGCTGGACTTGCTGGACGGGACGCCTGGCGTAGAAGACGCTGGTTGCAATTGACCTCGCGTTGCCCTCCCACCAGACGAGGAGCGGGCCTTGGATTGGCTGTGGTCGGCTGAAGACCTCGCGCAGGAGTTGGATCGACTCCTTCTCGGCGTAGACGACGTCGGGGCTGACCTTTGCTTCGTGGAGTTTTCGTCGCGGTGCGCTGGTCAGGAATGCGGCGGCGATGCAGATGGAAGTAGCGATGATGGTGAATGTGGTCAAAAACGAAGTAAGCGACTGCCGGCGTCTGCGCTGGAACTCTCTGAGACGGTTTGCGAGGAAGACCGAGGTGAGCAGAGCGAGCGCTGGATAGGCGGGTGCGATGTAGTGGGGCAGACGAGTCTGAACCACTGTGAAGAAGATGATGACGACAAGAGCGAAGATTGCCCAGACGCGAAGTTCCTTCCGTCTGGAGGACTCTACGATGGCGAACGGATAGAGGAGGGCGAAGGGGGCGGCTGAGATTAGAAGCACCCAAGGGTAATACCACCAGTGGGTGCTGTGCTCTTCGATCTGGTGGGTTGCTCGCGCCAGGACGTGGAAGCCGAGATATTCCGTGAGGAAGGTGGCTCCGAACCTGCGGAACATGTAGAGGTGCCAGGGAAGAACGAGGGCGAGGAAGAGCAGGAGGCCGAGCCAGAAGGATCTGCCAAGACGAGTTGTGTTCCAGCGTTCGAGGGCGGCGAAGAGGAGAGCGGCGACGATCAGGACAGTGCTGGCTGCACCTTTGGTCATCAGAGCGATCGCGAGGCCGATCCAGAAGAGATACCATCCGCTGAGTTGGCGATCCTGAATCGCGGTGAGGCCGCAGAGCGCGATGCAGCAGCCGAGGGAGAGGAGAACATCCATCTCGCCGACGCGGCAGATGTGAAGGAAGCCGAATGTGCCGAGGAGGATCAAGGTGCTGAGCCATGCGGCTAGGATGTCCCTGCGGGCCAACCATGCGTGCAGGAGAGCGACGATGCCGACGCCGGAGAGAGCGGAGCCTGCTCTGGCCCAGAACTCGGTGACACCGAATATCTTGAAGAAGGCGGCGGTGATCCAGAGCATCAGGGGAGGCTTTTCGAACCAGGGTTGATAGTTCCAGTGGGGGACGAGCGGTCCGAGTGAAAGCATCTCGCGCGATATTTCGGCGTAGATGCCTTCGTCCCAATTGGTGAGTGGCTTGTGGCCGAGTAGAGGCAGGAGCACAATGCACGCCAGCAGGACGGCTAGAAATGTTGAAGCAGTTTGCCGGTTTCGCTTGAGGAGATCGCGGAGACTGGACGATCGTGTTGTGCCGGCCGTGCTGTTGTCCATGAGGTATGCGACGGGAATCACTTGCCCGGATGGTACTCCCTCTCGATGTGGTTCTTGAGGTCGGAGCGGTAGAAGTAGACATCGCGCAGATCGCCGGTGCTGTAGCGTTTAGCCTGGTCGTTGAAGTGAGGCGAGGACGGGTTGCCGCTTTCGCCACCAGCGGTGACGGCCTTTGCGCGCACTTTTTCTCCGAACTCGACTACGGCTACGAAGCTGTTGCCGCTGGTGCCGTACCACTTTTTTGTCCCGGGGTAGGGTCGTGCTCCGAAGGAGGCGAGCGAACCCCAGAGTGAAGAGGTGAAGCCGACGGGTATGCTTGGGCCGGCATCGTTGAACGGTTGGACAATGTCGCCGGTTAGGCGCTGGAAGCGGTTGATTTCGCCCCAGGGTGTCTTCCAGGTTCCGAAGTCTGCGGTGAGCCGGTCGGAGGCTGCGGCGAGAGATTGCAGGAGTTGGTGCGGGAGGGTTCGGGTGGCGATGTATTCTTCGGCGGATATGCCGGCTTTTTTGGCGTCGTCGATTGCGTGGCGGCGGGCGTCCTCGCCCCAGAAGACTGCGAGAGATGTGGGGATGGAGGTTACTCCCCAGCGGTAGTCCCAAGTTCGCAGTGCGGCGATCTGATCGGTGAGCTTGGCCTTCAGAGGATCGGAGGCGGGAGCATCGTCCCATGCCTTGATGAGCGCCGGGAGCGGCTTCTCGAACCAGGGAAGAAAGCTGTCGTAGGCCGCGGTGATCAGCGAGTCGAGGGTGAAGTCCTTTTTATCCCTTAGCACCCGGATAGCGTGAAGTCCGCGTGCGGTTTCTGTGCCGGACTCGACATAGGCGGGGTAATCCTGCTTGCGCAGGCTGCTCTCGCCGGCGCCGGACCATGGCCAGTTGTTGCTGTTGTAGAGCCAGCCGCTTTTGGGGTTTAGCAATTGCGGAAGTTCGTCGACGGTGAGGAGGCCCTTCCAGTCCGTGGCCGGATTGCTGCCGTCGACCGGTTTGGTGAAGTCGAAGCTGGTGTCGCGGCGGGGGATGAAGTTGCCGTGGAAGTAGGCGATGTCGCCATTGGAATCGGCGAAGATGGTGTTGTTGGACGAGTTGGCTTTCAACTCCAGCGTTTTGCGGAAGGATTTGTAGTCCTTCGTCTTGGTGCGGATGTAGGACTGTGTCAGGGCTTTGACGGGCTCGTTCATGAGGCGAATGCTGACCCATTTGCCGTTGTCGTTGCGAATGATGGGGCCGTGTTGGCTGAAGTAGACGGTGAACTTCTTTTCGGCCATGCCGGTGGCGGTCTTGTATGGGACGGCGATCTGCTTTGCGATTAGGGGGCGCTCTTCGTTGCCGTACTTGTAGCAGAAGCCGTCGCCCTTTTTCTCCACGGTTTCGAGATACTCATCGACTGCATCGACGCCGCTTGAGGTGTGCATCCAGCCGGTGTGTTCGTTGAAGCCCTGATAGATGAAGAACTGGCCCCAGGTGACGGCACCGTAGGCGTCCAGCCCCTGATCGCTGAACATCTGGAGTTCAGAGCGGAAGAAGAAGGAGGTGTGGGGGTTGATGAGAAGCAGAGGGTGGTGGCCGACGGTGTTCGAGGGTGCGATGGCCATGCCGTTCGAGCCTGTTGGCTCTGCGGGATCGCTGTCGTGAATGTAGGCGGTTTGGATAATGGGAGCAGCGTCGGTGCGGGCCTGGATGACGGGAGGTTTGCTGTAGAAGGCTTCGAGTTGGTTGAGGTTGACGCGCTCGATGTCGCCGCCGATGCTGCCTTCGGTGAAGGAGAGGGCCATCCATGGCTCGAAGTGCTGGATGATTCGTGGTTTTACTTCGGGATGCTTGTAGAGGTAGAAGTTCAGGCCGTCGGCGAAGGAGTTCATCAGGTTCTTCAGCCAGGCGGGGCTGGATGCGTATTGCGTCTTCAACGTCTCGGGGTCGATGAAGAGCTTCATGCGTAGGTCGAGGTAGATCCTGGATTCGCCTTCGGTCTCGGCGAGGCGGCCCATTGCGTTGAGGTAGTTGGTCTCGATGCGATTGAAGTCGTCCTCGGCCTGGGCGTACTCCATGCCGAAGACGGCGTCGGCGTCGGTTTTGCCGTAGATGTGGGCGATTCCCCAGTCGTCGCGGATGATGGTGACGTTGGCCGCCTCTCGCTCCCAGCGTGCGACCTCCGGGTCTCCGTTGGCGTGGAGCAGCGCGGAAGAGGAGGAGATAAAAAGAAGGAGGAGAACAAGGTTCTTCAGGCAACGGCAGCTCTTCATGCGCTTCTTTTTTCTCCGTTCAGGACGTCACTTTTTGGTGCCGCTTTGTCTGTTGGTAGGGCGGTGCGAACAGTTTACCTGCCTGATTCTCCTTTTCTTGGGGGTACCCCCTCCCCCCCCCGGGGGGTATTTTGGGCATAAGATATTTATATTCAGTGGTTTGCGGGGTGTCACTCCCTGTAAAATATTCAAAGCAAATGAGTTGCCCGCAAAATATTGCATCGAAATAAGTTAGCCTCCGACGAATGCCGTCTTTGGCTTCCTGGTTTTCCATTTTTCTATCTATATCCAGTATATCGGTTTGGGTATAACTAACATGCCAAATGGAAGTGATTGATTGGTAAGGGGTTATGTGTCTTAGGGGCTTGACATGCGATTTTTGGGGTGAAAACGCGAAAAATAAATGCAAGATCAACAAATAAAAGCAGATCGCTTCGAGATTACAACAAGAAAAGCAGAGGAAAGGGAGAAGCCAAAGCAGATCCTCCGCCTACGGCGAAAGATGGCAACAAAAGCACAGCAAAATCAAGGGCTGGGAGCCAGCACTCGGTTTTGAAGGAATGTGGATAAAGAAGCGTCCGAAGGGCGGGTGCAGGATCGCGGGAGAGGTGGAGATTTTTCGGTTCCGGGCGACCTCGGCAGGTGCTACGCTATCAGCCTCCGGCATCGGACTCCTGGATAGGCGCCGGCAGTTACTCGGGCCCCGAAGCGACAGGCGCGAAACCGCCTCGAACTTATACCTTCCAGCCAAGGAGTGCACCGCGATGGTTTGCCCAGCCTGCAAGAACGAAACAGGGAGCGACTCGCAATTTTGCCCGCACTGCGGTGCGAATACAACAACGGGTGTGGCCGCTGCGCTGCCTGCCCAACAGGGCGGTTTGTCTGAGACTGCTGCGGGTGTGATCGCTTACATCACGATTATTCCGGCGATCATCTTTCTGGTGATGGAGCCGTATAACCGCAGTTCGTTTATCCGCTTCCATGCATGGCAGTCCATCTTCCTGGGGATCGCGGTGGCGGTCGTGCATTTTGTGCTCGGGGTGATTCCGATTCTGGGATGGATTCTGATGGTCCCGGTAGGGCTCGCATTTCTCATTCTCTGGATCTTTGTGATGATCAAGGCGAGCAAGGGAGAGCGCTACAAGATTCCGTTTATCGGAAACTTCGCGGAGCAGGCGGCAAAGTAGCGGCGGTACTCGACATGGGTTCTGTGCGGCGATAAGTTGGTACAGAGATGGCCCTTGAAACGAGGCGTTCCCTGAATCCTGCGCCCGCTGCGGAAGAGCCTGTAGGCAGAGGGGCGTGGCTCGTCAGCATGACGAGTCTGGTGTTTATCGTCCTGCAGAGTGCGTGCACGGCGGTGATTGCTATCAGCGGTATTCGCGTGGCGATTGGTCTGAGTGGGCTGGCCGCGGCAACGTTTGGGATTCACGCGCCGGCGCATGGCTTTCATCGCGATGCGATTCGCATTCCGATGATGATCGCGGCGCTGGCGGGGTCGGGGATCAACCTGTACGTGATCTGGCGCATTCGTATGTTGCGTGCGCGGCCTTCTTCGCAGTGGCGCGTGCAGCCTGTGACTCCGAAGCAGCGGCGATCCGAACTGTTTCAGATTTTGCTTTCGATCATTACGCTGGTTCTGCTGGCGGCAGAGTGGATTACTCATCCAATGGTTCATCGGGTTCGGTAAGTTACTACCGAGCGACTATCTGGCGAAATAAGAAACGTACCTCAGCGGCTAAAGCAGCGTTGCAGAATGAAGTGCTTTCGGCACGGCTGAAGCCGTACACCAAGCAGGACGGACTATTTCAAAAAAAGTAAGGCCCGCTTGTTTCGTTACTGTTCTCGTTGCTATTCCTTGATGTCGGAGGGTGCGGGCGCGATGCCGCGGATTTCGTCCTCGAGCCTGGCGTGGAGGCGCTCGCTGAAACCGAGGGGGAGCTCGAAGACGCGTTCGTCCGCGGTGAGGATGAGGATGTTTCGCGTCGAGTCGAGGATCGCTGAACAGATTTCGCAATGCTCCAGATGTTTTTGCACCTGCTCCAGCACCTCTGGGGAGAGGGTGCCGTCGAGGTAGCCGGAGATGTGCTCCCAAACGTGCTTGCACTCTATGACCATGAGAACCACCTCCGTTTCGGGTTTGCCCGCTTCAACTGCGGGACGAGCTTTTTCTGCAACATGATGCGGGCTCGGTGCAGCCGTACTTTGACGGATGCGACGGAGATACCGAGCGCCTGGGCGGACTGGTTTACGCTGAGGTCTTCGACATCGCGGAGCAGGAATACTTCGCGGTAGATCAAGGGCAGGTCGGTGATTGCCTGCTGGAGCATTTGCCGGATCTCTTGCCGCTCCAATGCCTCCGAAGGGATTTCGCGCCAGTCGCGGAGGAGGGCGGGGGTTACGGTTGCGTGGCCCTCTGGGGGTTCGTCGAGGGACTCCATCTTTACGTTCTTTTTGCTGCGCAGACGGCCACGGGCTTCGTTGAGGGTGATGCTGATGAGCCATGTGCTGAATTTCGATTCGCCGCGGAAGTTTGCGAGGTTGCGAAAGGCTTTGAGGAAGGCTTCCTGTGCGACGTCCTCGGCGTCGGCTTCGTTGTGGAGCAGGGAGAGCGCCATGGCGTAGACGCTTCGCTCGTGCGGGCGAATGAGGTCGTGAAACAGATGCGTGTTGCCGGCGAGTATGGAGGTTATGATCTGCGCCTCGTCGGTGGTGCCGGAGATTCCGGTCATGGCTTCTCAATCGCTAGTGGTTCGAGCGTCATTGTTTGCATTATGTTAGAACGCTGGGTGGCGGATTGGTTACGGGAAATCGGTGGCAGGTTTTTTTGCCGCGGCGGGGTTCGGTTGTTTTTGTGTGGTTTTGCGGGGTTTTTGTGCGGAAATGGCGGTGCAGGTTGTGGTGTTTTGATGGTGAGTTTGTGGTGAATTGTGTGGTTGATGTGGTGGATTTGTATGGCGCTTTTGGCGCAGAGAAATTCTTCGAGGTTAGAGCGGGCTCAGGTTCCTGCGTTGCAGATTGCTTCGTTTAATTCCTTTCCATCAGGCGGCAGAGGCGTTCGAGGGACTCTTGCCACATCCTGCGGCAGCGGGCGCTTTCTTGCGGGTCGTTGAATCCGCTGTGCTTCAGGGCGAGGACACATCCGCCTGAACCGGATAGAAGCTTCATGTCGACGAGGGTTTCGGTGGTGTCGAAGGGTGAGGTGGTCTTCCAGATATATCGGACCTGATTGGCGCCGACGACCCAGCAGGAGCCATCGACGCGTGCGTGGAGGGTTTCGCCGCGATAGAGATCGATGCGGAAGGTCTCTTCTGCTATCTGATTGAAGACCAAGTGCAGGTCGTCGGTGTCTGGGGCCTGCAGCCACGCTTCGATGTATTCCGGGAGGCTGAGCGCGTAGAAGACGCGGCTGCTGTCGGCCTTGAATTGGAACGAGAGAGCGACGTCTCTCTCGTGGCGGCCGGGAATCCTGGCGATCATTCCGGGGTTGAGTGCGCCCGGATCGAGTGCGGGATCAATGGAGGTGTCGTGTTTTGTGCCGGTCAGTGCGTTCACTTCATCTCACCTCGGATGCAGGAGGAGAAAGCATTTTACGTTCCCAACGGCTCGATGATGGCCGTGACCAAGGAACAATGTGACAACAATGCAGGGATGAGGGATGAATGGATTTGCGGATGGGACCACCGGTGGTGGCGGTTAATTCGCGGATGGTCATGGTGACGGGGAAGGGCTGTTTTCTATGAATTTGCAGAAGCCGGTGTGTGAGCCCGTCCATAATTTGAGATTGTGAGGTGAAGCGCCGCCGGTCGGGGAGAATGGCGGGAGACGGTGCGTGTGCTACATGGTTCGGCGCGGGATGGTTTGTCCATCACGGTTTTGAATGCAGAAATGTGTATGTTTCCGAGTGGGAAGAGAAAGGTTCGCGTAGTGCGAATAACCCCACCCTTCGCGGTGAGACTGCGAAGATGGGCCACCTATTTATGTGGGCCACTCAACGTCCATGGGCCACCCATTTCGAGGCACCTGATGTTAGGGGAGGGCGTTAGTTGTGGGTGAGCCAGCCGTTGATGCGAGAGCGGTAGCCTCGGCTCATGGTGAGCTTTTCGCCATTGACCAGCACTACAGCGTATTCGCCGTCGGCTTCGGTGCGCACCTCTTTCACATGCTGCAGGTTGACGATGGAGGAGCGATGGACGCGGAGGAACATGTCCGGGTCGAGCTTCTCTTCGAGGCGGGCCATGGTCTCGCGGAGGAGATGCGTCTCGTTCTGGGTGCAGATGCGCACGTAGTTTTCTTCGGCAGAGATCCAGCGAATGTCGGACACGGGTAGGAAGACGATTCTTCCGCGCGATTTGAAGACAATGCGGGTGGTGTAGTGGCTTCCGGTCTGACCTGCAGCGCCGCTGCTGGCGGGGTGCTGATTGCTGGAAAGAATCTCCTTGCGCGCTCGTTCGACGGCAGAAGAGAGGCGCTCCTGCGTGAAGGGCTTGAGCAGATAGTCCATTGCATGGATTTCAAAGGCGCGCAGGGCGTACTGATCATGCGCGGTAGTGAAGATAATGTGCGGTTTGGGCGAGATGTTGCTGGAACAGATCTCTGTCGCGATATCGAAGCCATCCATGCCGGGCATCTGGATATCAAGAAAAAGGAGTTGCGGTTTAGTGGCGCGCACCAGATCGATGGTCTCGCCGGCGGTGGCGCCTTCCCCAACGACGTCTATTTCGGGTTCGTTGCGCAGGAGCTGACGCAGCTTTTGTCGAGCCAGCACTTCATCATCGGCCAAAACAGTTTGAATCATCACACACCATATCCTGTGAGTTGCCTGGTTGGACGTTCTGAGAACTGCAGGGGCAGCGATAACGCCACCCGGACTTTACCGTTTGCCAGCTCCTCGATGGTGAAAGCGTGGCTGTTCCCGTAGTGCAACCGTAAGCGGTCCTTTACGTTGGCGAGCCCGACACCGCGCCGTCCAGCGCCATTGGAACTCTCTGGATGAAGGCCGAGCCCGCTGTTGATCACGCTGACGACGAGCGTTGCATTGTCGCGGCGCACATCGATAGCGATCAAGCCATCACTATCTAACTTGGAAAGACCGTGAGCGTACGCGTTTTCGATAACCGGCTGCAGAATCATGGCTGGAACCAATGCATCGTAGAGATTCGGTTCGACGGATACTTCCTGACGTACGCGGCCGGTGAACCTGCGGTCCTGCATCGCGAGATACATCTCGATGAACTCCATCTCATCGCTGAGGGGGATCAATTGCACGTCGCCGCGCTCCAACGTGATACGCAGAAGGCTACTGAGTTGTTCCAACATTTTGTCGGCGGCCGCGATGTCGATCTGCATGAGGCTGGAGATGCTGTTCATCGTGTTGAAAAGAAAATGCGGGTTCAACTGCATGCGCAGTGCGCGGAGTTGGGCGTTGGCGAACTGGGTCTCCAGTTGAACGGCCGCATAGGCGGTCTCGCGATAGAGCTGGTAGTAGCCGATGCCGCGAAGCAGAAAGAAGACGGCCCAGAACATGACCAGGCTATCGACGATGTCTGAATCCAGATGGAATGCGAGGCGATGCCAGTAGGTCATGTGAGGCAGGCCGATCGGCAATCCTGGGAAGATTGCGACCCAAATCATCTCTTCGAAGACACTTACCGCCAGGCTCAATGGCAGGACGCGGGTTGCCATGGTGAACAGGCTTGCCCGTTGGATATAGTGTCCGAGCAGCCACCAGAGTATCCAGCCGATGGTTCCGAGAAGAAAATAGTGGACGCACCAGGCTGCCATCAAAAGCTGGAAGGTGATGCGAATGTGGCTGTCCCAGGAGTGCATGCTGACCCACTCCTGCAATCCGAACAAGAGGCCCAGTAAGGTGAATGCTCCCACGAAGACGACAGGGTGCAGGAATGGTGGTACGGTTCGGCCTTTAATTGTTGTGAACAATTTCAGTGAGGGACCCTGTACTTTCTGAGCGAACTGTAACCCAAGTTTCAGGAGCCGGAGGGAGGGAGCAATTGGCCAGCAGATCCATCGGGCGCCAAGGCTATGCCGGTCATCGGGAAATCGCGCCGTGGAGATCCCTCTCTATAGACGTAAATTAGAGAAAGAGAGTGATGCTCGAACCAGGTGTTCGCAGCCGAGAGAGCTGTCTGGCCATCCTCTGCGCTTATTCTCGCGGCCATAATCTCGACGTCCTTCTTTATTACTTTTTCTGCATCTGCTCCTCCCTGCAAAAGAGCGACGCGGAAATGATAGTACGCCGTTTTGTAGTCGACGGGAGTGCCGCGGCCGTCGCGAGCCAGAATACCGAGCACGATAGAAGATTTCCAGCTACCGGCGTTGGCCGCCGTCTCCAGAAGCATGCGGCATTCCTGAGGGTTAGCCTGCTTTACTTCGGGGTGGTTGACCAACAGAAGTCCGAGCGAATGCATTGCGGGCACATATCCACCGTCGGCTGCCTGACGCAGCAGCGACGCCGCCTTGCGTAGATCATGGGCATGGTCGGGATTTATCGAATACATCGACCCGAGATCGTAGGCGGCGAGGGGGTCGTGAAGCTTCAACCCTGCTTCAAACCATTTTTCCGCTGCTTCCTTGTCCTGTTTGACCGCGATGCCAAAGTAGTAGAGGAGCCCGAGGTAAGTGGCGGCGGTGCCGTTGCCGGCCTGAAAAGCCTGGTTGAAGAGCCGCACTGCCAGTTCATTTTCCTGCTGGACACCGATTCCACGCAGATAGGCGACGGCCAGGTTGACCTTGGCTTTGGGGAAGCCGGAAGCGGCGGCTAGTTGATACCAGTGGGCGGCTCGCTTGGGATCTTTTGATACTCCGATTCCCGCCTGATAGAAGTAGCCGATCTGGTTTTGCGCCTCGGGGCTTCCGTGTCCGGCAGCTTTCTCGTACCAATAAGCTGCCATCTTCGGGTCCTTTTCCACGCCGGTGCCGGTGAAGTAGTCTCCGGCGAGCAGGATCTCATCGAGAATCGATCCCTGTTCTGCATGCGCACGAATCGTTGTCAGGTCTGCCGTGCCGGTAGCTTCAGGGTAGACAGGCATGGCGGCCCAGAGCGCGACTGCAAGGGGTAGAACGGGGAGTCCGGAGCGGCGGATGATCGTCCAGGTGGTGTGCGTCATGATTGCCTCCTAGAGTCTCGAGGCAGTGCATCTCGAGGCGGTCTTACTTTTGATTTGTGAGGGGCCGACCGAGAGCGAATTCGGTGCCTGCTAGACGTAAGCGCTACGCAGTGGTCATCGCGATAGTTCCGCCATGCCGGGAGGCCCACCACCAAAAGCGGACGCTATACCCCGCTTACGTGCCGCTGGCAGAAGCAATCTGTTCATTCGTCACAAATTTTCACTATTAAAAAACGAATAGGGCCAGGAGTGGAACTTCTGACCCTCTTAAGAAAAAGGAGAAGAACTAGAACTGGAACTTCGCCCACAGCAGCAGGTGACGGAAGGTTGGTTCGACCGCATTCTGCTTATTGAGATAGCTACTGGTGCCGATATCGAACAGGTTGATGTCGAGCGGAGCGATGTTGTTGTGGTTGGTAAAGTTCTGCGCCTCGGCGCGGAAGACGAACATGCCTCGCTCAAAGTGCAGCCATGTCGACGGAACATCCTTCTCTGCGGAAATGTTCCAATACTGTGCGCTGGGGTTGACGAAGCTGTTGCGTCCCACTTCCTGGGTTGTGAATTGCGGTCCGTGGGGTACGAGCCAATGTACTTTGTCCGCTGTGGTCGGGTCGCCGGTTACGGCGTCGTAGTAGACACCGGGTTTGAAGCCGGGGCCAAAGTAGTATCCGTCAAAGCCGGCGGTGTCGATCGGTCTGCCTGTATTGCCAACGAGTGGACGGTCGTTGGCCGTGCTGCCGTCAAGGTTCATATCCTGGCCGCTGACGTTGAACGTGCTGTGATAGCCGGACTGCAACTGGGTGGTTCCGGAGATCGTGATGTGACGCGTGAAGGCGCTCAGGAACAGATCTCCCGCGGCGTTGCTGGAGTGGAATCCTGCGGGGGACCAGACGTAACTAAATGACACGTAATGACGGTGGTCCCAGACGGAGGGGCCCCAATCCTGCCTCAGGCCGTTGGGTGAGAGGTTTGCCGAGTAGGATGTGGGCGATGCGAAGGTTGCAAATACATCCGAGGCGTCGTCAAGGGCCTTTCCGTAGGTGTAGGCTACGCGGAAGAATACGCCGCGGTAGAACTGGCGGGAGACTTCCGTCTGAAGACTGTTGTATTCGGAATCGGCGCGGTTGGCGCGCACGTTGATGGCATTGCGCGTCGGGTTGATGCGTGATCCGTTGATGAAGTAGTTGAGCTGTTGATTGGCGTAGAGCTTCTCGCCGTGATTGCCGACGTAGTTGACGGTGAGCTTGATCTGCGCGGGGAGTTGGCGCTCCATGCCGACGTTCCACTGCCATGTAAGAGGATTGACCAGGTTGCTGGAGATGCTCAGCACGGACGACGTGGGACTTAGGACGGGTGAGATAGTGCCTATCAATGAAGTTGCATTCGCGAGACCGCGACCGGTGGTGGAGGTGAGGAGGCCTGTGGGAGCGTTCGGCGAAGACTGTGCTCCGTTGGTGGCGATATTGGTGAAGTCGGTGTCGTAGAAAGCGCCGATGCCACCGTGGAAGACGGTTTTGCCGTCGTTGAAGAAGGCGCCGTGAGGGTTCCATGCGAAGCCGAAGCGCGGGGCTACGTTGTTGGTGTCGCTCTTCGCTTTGACGACGGTATTGACTGGAGCGAATGGATTGTTGAGATCAAGAGCCGGGTACGGCAGGGAGTTTTCCGGAGGAGTGAGATAGTCATAGCGGAAGCCGGCGTTGATGGTCAGGTCGGATGTCAGCTTGACGTCATCCTGAATGAAGAATGCGCTCTTCCAGGTATGCGGATCGATGCGGGTTGGGCCGAAGGTTTTTCCGGCTGAACCGGATGCGCCGAGGTAGTTGTCGAGGAAGTTATCCAGAGCAGACAAGGCGCCGCCTTTGGCGAAGAGGAGGCCGCCGAGAGCGTTCTGCGCGACGATGTCGGTTTCAATTTGACGCCCTACGTCGGCACCGAAGCGAAGCGTATGGCGACCGTGCGTCCAACTGACGGTGTCTTGAAACTGGTAGAGCTCTTCGTTGGTTCCCTGCGGCATGTTCTGCGAGATGCCGAGGGGGTTGGTTCCACCGAAACCCTGGCCGCTGAAGGTGATGTTGGAGTTCTTCGACAGCGGATTGGCCAGGGTTTCCGGCGTGGGCTGGAAGAGAAAATTGACGCGGGTTTCGGAGGCGCGCAGCTCGTTGAGCATACGCGGCGTGAACACGTGCGTCCATGTTCCCTGGGCGACTTCGGCGGGTCCGCCTACTTCAGCATCGAAGCCGGGCAGGCCTGAGGAGTTCAGCCCGAGATAGGGATTGAAGTTGGAGCGGTCGTGCAGATAGCGGAAGCTGAATGAGTCTTTCGCTGAAGGGATGAAATCGATGCGATAGAGCCACTGGGTGTCGGGTTGCTGTAGCGGCACGGGAGGACGCTCAAACAAGGAAGTTGAAATGGAGCAGCCTGCGGTGCAACCGGGTCGCGGGCTGATCTTGTAAGCATTGGCTGCGCCGACGTTGGTGTAGGAGGTGAGGTATTTCCCTCCGGAGAGGTAGCTGTCGAGCAGAGCGACCTGTGGCCCGCCGATGGCTGTCAACTGCGCGTAGCCGGCGGCGTCGGGGAGTTCGACGGAACCGGGCTGGGTATTGCCGTAGAAGCGCGAGAACTGGGCTGCGCCGAATCCGTAAACTTTATTTTTCCAGATGGGGCCGCCGATGGTGAAGCCGATCTGGTGCTGGTCATAACGCGCCTTGGGATTGGAGGTGTAGGGCTTGCCTTGACGCGTAATGCCGTCGAGGGAGTCGAGACCGGAGCCCGTGTAGAGCTCCCATACATTGCCGTGATATTGGTGGGTGCCGGCCTTGGTGATGAGATTGACCACGGCACCCCCTGAGCGGCCATACTCTGCCGAAGAGGAGTTCGTCAGGGCGGTGATGCTCTGGTAGGCGTCGGGGATGTTGATACTGAAAGCCTGGCCCCCTATGCCGACGTCGTTGATGTCCTGGCCGTCCATCATGAAGTTGTTGCTGCGCGGGCGCGCTCCATTCACCTCAATCTGATAGAAGTTGCCGCCGACACCGCCGATGCCGAGGTTCTGGTCGACGATTTGAACGCCGGGCACTGTCTGCAGCAATTCGATTGGATTCAATGTGACGATGGGGACATTTGCGAGCTCAGAGGTGCTGATGGTGCTGGATAGCTGTCCGTTTTCGGTGTTGATGTTGTTGCTATTAGCCTCGACGTTTACGGCTTGCGACACTTCGCCGACGGCGAGGACTGGATCGTAGGTTGTGACAATCGATGGGACTATGTTGATGTCGTGGGTATTCGCGGTTTGAAAGCCGCCGGCTTGTGCGCTGATGGTGTAGCGGCCGGGGTTGACTGCGTCGATGCGGTAAGCTCCACGCTCGTCGGCTACGACGCCGCGGGCCTCGCTGGTGTCCTGCGAGGTGAGGGTGACCTTCGCGCCGGGAATGACAGCGCCGGTCTTGTCGCGCACGATGCCGGCGAGGATTCCTTTGCTGGTTTGTGCGGTAGCTGGAACGATAGATGCCAAGACCAGAAACAATGTTAAGGCAGATACAACAATTCCCTTCAACTTCATTTTCTTCTCCTTGAAATTTTTGCAAACAAGCATGTGGCGCGATTACCTGCATGATGGAGCCGGCGGCGGCTGGAATCGCGCTTCAACTCTCGGTCCTGCCTCCCCCAAGAGACGGAGTTGTATTCGCCGGCTTCCCATGCGTTTCTGCAGAGACTTCACTGGCCTCAGTGCGAATGAACTGTGCAAGTGAGTGTCCGAAGAGCGATGGAGATCGATATATGTGACGAGAAGGCATGAGCCTGTGACGGAAGGTATTGTGACGGAGAGGAGATGTGAAGGCCATGCGTGACGAAATAACAGAACGCCAGCACAAATTCTAACGATCTCCATTTATTTAGAGAATCAACCGACCCCTTCTTTGGTTAACTATAGCCTGTGACGAATGTTTACTTTATGGGGATGAACCTAGTGTGAACGGTGACCAGTAGACGGTGGAAGTTTGTCGGATCTCCTGAGAGATCAGCTTGTCTATTGAAATTGGTATTGTTGCGCCGATCTCCTGATTGAGAGGAGAGGTGTTCGCGGGAGGTACCGTCCACGTGGCTTTTGTGCACGCGCCTCTATGTCGTGCTGCCTGGTGTTGTGTCCTTCTGCGTCGGGCTGCGGGCTCAGGTCTGGCTGCCGGCTACTTCGGAGCTTTTTGCGGGGCGCGGGCGTCGTAGTTCGCCTGCATCTGCTTGAGCTTCAGGACTCCATACAAGACGGTGAACGCCATGATGATTACCAAGGCTCCGGCGAACTTCTTTTCCAGGCCGTAGTCGCCTTGGCGATAGAAGACGTAGCTGGCGATGATCAAGAGGAGAATCACGGTGTTGATGATCCAGTTCGCCGCCTTTGAGACGACAAAGTGCAGGGTGCCGAAGCCTGAGAGCTGATAGAGGAGGAACGGCAGGATGGCGATCATTGGCAGCAGTTCGGAGGCTCCCAGGGCGACGTCGACAGCACCTGGCGCATGGGAGTGCAGGAGATTACTAGATGCGAGTTCATGGAAGAGCGCGGGTATAGCGCTGAGGAAGGGCACGACGGCGAGCAGCTCGAGCACGAGGCATCCGCTCCATACGCCGATTTTGGAGGAGGTGTCGGCACCGGCCCCGGTTGATTCGGCGCCAATGAACAGGCCGCCGACGATCGCGGCTGCACTGGACAGCATGAGCAGCTCGACGGTGATGCCGAAGCTTGCGGGCTCTCCAGTTTTGATCAGCAACAGGCCCATGAAACCGGGGGTGTAGAACATGACGCGCACCAGGCGAGCCCAGACGCGCGCATCGCGTTCGGCCGGCAGGATGGGAAGGGGGAGTCCATCAGTTCCGACTGTCTGTCTATCCTTTGACATTTCAATAGCCTCGAGGAGCTTGAGATTGGATTGACTGGTACGCTAACACACTTATATGCGTTCCCTGCCGACTTGCCTTGGGCGAGGCGCGGAACTGGTATTTTTTTAGGGCTGGGGCTGGGTCTTTCTATTTCTATCAGGCTGGGGGAAGATGGCTCGCAGAACATCGTACTTCCGCGGTGAGTTTGCGGGGAACGGTGCGGTGAATCGACGGTCTTCTTTTCTTGAATGAAAAATACGCCGGTGATTTTCGCGATTCCCACTTCATTGATCGGCGGGGAGACGCGGGGGCAATATTTGCATCCAAGGGTCTCAGAGAGGCCCTGGGGAAACGACGTTGCCGCGAACAAAGCAAACCATAGAGATTGTTACTGACCCTGTTGAATCGGCAAAGGCGGCGGGATTGCGTTATGTGTTCGATACCCAGCCTGGTATTCGAAGGAAGCGGGCGGGGAAGGGCTTTTACTACGTGGACGCGGACGGGAAACGGATTCGGGATAAGGAAACTCTGGCGCGGATCAAGTCGCTGGTGATTCCTCCGGCATGGACGGGAGTTTGGATCTGCAGCAATCCGAAGGGACACCTGCAGGCCACCGGGCGGGATGCGCGGGGGAGGAAGCAGAGCCGGTATCATCCGCGGTGGCGCGAGGTGCGGGACGAGACCAAGTACGAACGCATGATGATCTTCGGGGCGGCGCTGCCGACGATTCGCGAACGGGTCGAGGAGGACCTGGGGTTGCCAGGGCTGCCGCGGGCGAAGGTGCTGGCGACCATTGTGCGGCTGATGGAGACGACTCTGATTCGGGTGGGGAACGAGGAGTATGCGCGGCAGAACGGATCGTACGGGCTGACGACGATGCGGAACAAGCATGTGGATGTGGATGGGTCTACCGTGACGTTTCATTTTCAGGGGAAGAGCCGGGTGCAGCATACGGTCGACATCAGGGACCGGCGGCTGGCGAGGATTGTGCAACGGTGCCATGATATTCCGGGGTACGAGCTGTTTCAGTATGTTGACAGGGACGGGACACGGCACTCGGTGGATTCGGCAGATGTGAATGAGTATCTGCGGGAGGTTTCGGGGCAGGAGTTTACGGCGAAGGACTTTCGGACCTGGGCGGGGACGGTGCTGGCATGCGAGATCCTGTGGGATTTTGAGAGGTTCGAGTCGGAGACCCAGGCCAAGAAGAACGTGGTGCAGGCGATCAAGCAGGTGGCGGCCCGGCTGGGGAATACGCCGTCGATCTGCCGGAAGTGTTATGTGCATCCGGTGGTGCTGGATTGTTATATGAGTGGAGCGATATTGGAGGGAATGAAGCGGCGGGTGCAGGAGGAGGAGGAAGCGGCGGAACGGACGGCTCTGCGGCTTCACGAGGAGGCGCTGCTTAAATTGCTGCGGCGGCAGGTGGAGAAGGCCGTTGCGTAAAGCTTCCCCCTGTGCCGCGCAGGGCCGGGCTAGTTCTGGGTTTTACTGGTATTTAGCACGCCGGAATCAGGGTTGTTCGTGTGTTGCGTTCACGAGGCTGGCCATGAATCGGAGGCGTTCTTCACACATGGTTGCATAGTGGCGGACTTGGGGTGGGTGGTCGGCCTCTTCACAAATAAGGTAAATTAGATTTCCTAAAGCCTCTATTCCATTTGAGATGTTGTAGATTAGCTCTGGTTTTTTTTCAGAAGACACAAGCGCCTCCGCGCCGAAGAATGCATGCTGTGATGCGGCAAGAGGTGGCGGCGGCTGTCCTGCCGCCGTTATGTGATGCAGCCGACAGATTATGAGTTGGACGGTGTTTTAGAGTTATCTGCTCAACCTAAGAACGATGGATACGGTTCGGAAGCTTTGTAGCAAATCTGCGGTTATTGAGGGCTGGGCATGTCAGGTCGCATTTTGATTTGTGGGGATGAACCTTCGCTGTTGCAAACACGTTATTTCGTGCTGGTCAGGGCTGGATTTGCTGTTGTCTCGACGTGCACTCCGGAGGAGATTGCATCGTTGCCCGACGAGTCCGCTTTTGGCCTTGGCGTCATCGGACGGTCGTTGGCGGAAGGAGACAAGAAGGCGATTGTCGAGGAACTTCGGCGACGGTGGCCCGGGATTCGCATTCTGTTTTTGACCAGCGAGCTGCTTTCGCTCCAGCAGCTATCAAAGAACGAATACAGATCAAGCAGTGTGCCTCCTCGCGAGTTTGTAGCGAACTGCCGCCTGATCCTGGAGAGCCCAGGACAGCAGGGCGATTCAATCGGTGATCAGGTTGAATCTGACACGTATGGGTCAGTGGGATAACGGTCAGTGGGATAACCATGTTGGCGGCCTCCGTTAAATCACCGGTCTGTTTCGGAGGGGTGGAGGAGGCGGACGAGCCTGAGTGAGGCGAAGACCAAGGCAATGGCTATGGCGAGCCAGACTCCATAGAGAACGTGTACCGCCCAAAGTGGAGCGACGCCGATGTGGCGCAACATGGACGGCAGGAAATTCCATGTAGTGATGTGGGCTGCATCCCAGGGGTCCTCAAACATGGCGGGGGTGTTGAGGCCCCAGGCGGCTCGCCGACCCAGCGCGAATGCGGCGATGTTCTTGAAACGCAGAAGGACGGTAAAGGTATGCGGTCCGAAGGTTTCCAGCTGGTAGATCTCGAGCGGCAACCAGAAGGCGAGAGATGCACATTGGATGACTGCACTGACGGCGGTGATGGTGAGCCCGGCATACCAGATTGTTCGGCCGAGAGCCTTTCGGTAACGGAGCAGGAGAGGGATGGCGAGCAGAGTGGTGAGTTCAACCGCGCTTGAGATGTAGCGATCGCCCCAGGCGAAGTCGCCGGCCCACCAGAAGTAACGGGCGTAGAAGATGATGTAGGCGCCGAGCATTACGAAGGTGGCAGCTAGAAATGCTTGTACCGCGGGCGTCAGGCGCTTCCATAGAAGAGGGGTGAGAGATAAAGCCAGCAGGAGCATTGGGTCAAACAGGAAGACGGACTTCACGGGGGAGAGGAATGGACCGAGGATGCCGGAGTCGATGCCGGTGCGAATCCATTCTCCGTTGAATGGGAAGCTGGCGGGAAGCGATGGGTCCATCTGCCGCTGCTCGCGGGCGAAGATATCGACGTAGGTGTTGGTCCAGGAGCCGAAGCGGATGAATTGATAGAGACGATCGAGGAGGAAGAAGACGGCGTAGATGGGAAGAGCAGTGCGCAGATAGGTGCGGATGGTGTGGTGATCGGCGGGGTTTGCGGTGGTGGCGGCTTTTTGTCCAGACGCGCCGGAGATGTCCTTGTGTTGAGATTTTTCCTGGCGAACGAACAGGACCGTAAGCAGGATGAAGCAGGCCGCGGCCAAGATGTCGAGGGCGGTGGTGAGGCGTGTGAGGAGGTTGAGGCCCAGCGCTGCCGATCCCCAGAGGAGGGCGCGCCGGCTGCCGGTCACCAGCCATTTGTATTGCAGGGCGAAGCCGGTGAGGGTGAGCAGCAGTATGTAGTTGTTCTCCGTCATGTTCTGCGCGTAGTGGAGGTGGGTGGTCGCGCACAGCAGAGCCAGGGTGCCGGCGACGGATTCTCGCGTTGAAAAGCCGAGCAGGCCGAGAAGGTGGAAGGCGGCAAAGGCGGTGAGGACGTTGACGAGGATGTTGGTGCTGATGCTGACGATGATGCTGCGGATGGATGGGTGTTCGTGAGTGCTTGCGTAGCTGCTCCAAAGCGGCAGATGGGTTGCGGCGGAAGCGACGAGGTCGGGTGGAAACATGAGCAAGGATTGGCCGATACCGTACCAGGCGTAGAGGCGGCCGCCGCGTCCGTGAAGCCCGAACTCGGGGTATTCGTTGGGAAAGACCTGAGGCTGACCCGTCCAGAGGGAGTGGGCTACTTGCAGACGGTGGGTGGTGTCGGAGGTGCCGAGCTCGCCGGACTGGATGAGGAAGGTGAAGAGAGCAGTGACGAGGAGGAGCAGAGAGACTGGATTAGAGGGAGCGAGGCGGCGCATTAGTCTCTATGGTACTTGCGACGTCAGGCCTTGGCATTTTGGCGGGCGCCACATGGCTCGGGGCTTGTTCTTATTGTTCTGTGTCCCGAGCCTTCGATAGATTAGTCGCTGCCGTTGGATGTAGCGGTGTCCAACGTGCCGGTGATGTCGGGACTCTCTTCGTCCATTGCTTCGACCGTGCTGTCGTCGCTTGCGGGGCGACCGTCACGTACGCTCTCCGCACCCAGCGAGTTTTCGCTGCCGGCAGGTGCTGTGGGATCTATTTTGGAAGGCGGATTAGATTCGACGGCCGGTATGGCGGGCTTGCCCATGTTGCTGCTGGTGTTTTCGTGGCTTGCAGCCATGATGCACTCTCCTGGTTCTGACTGGAGGACTGGTTTTGCCTGGAAGTAGGATGCTAAGAAAACCTGGAATGTTGGAAATCCACGCGTGTCCGGTGCGTCCGGGCGCCGATGAGTACCAGGCATCCCGGACGAGGCAATGCATCATCTATTTTGATAGACGCGTCGGTTCTCCAGGTTACGGCAGGGCAGTTCTCAGGGCCAAAAGGGAGCTGCCTTTGCCGTGTATGTCGGGCTGGGGGTGCAGCCAGTCTTGTAGCATGGGGACCATGATTAAGACGCTCGCTTTGTTGATGTGTCTTCTGCTGCTGGTTGGCAGAACTCATTCTGCGACGCCGCAGGCCGCGGCTGCGAAGGTTATCTTCGATACGGATATTGGCGATGATATCGATGATGCGTATGCTCTTGGGTTTTTGCTGAGGAGTCCCGAGGTGCAGGTGGTCGGCGTGACGACTGCTTTTGAAGACACCCATCTGCGGGCTCGGCTTGCGACGCGGTTCCTGGATTCGGCTGGCCGCAGGGATGTTCCGGTGTACGAGGGGCCGAAGACCGCGGGGAAGACGCATTTTTCGCAGAGCAAGTGGGCGGAGGGCTCACCCGATCGGAGCTATCCGGATGCGATCGAGTTCATGCTGAATACGATTCGCAGAGATCCGGGGCAGATCACACTGGTGGCGGTGGCTCCGCTGACGAATGTGGGGGCGTTGATCGCGAAGGATCCGAAGACTTTTGGCAAGCTGAAGCGGGTCGTCATCATGGGTGGATCAGTTGCGCATGGTTATGGAGCGAAAGAGCAGCCTGATGCGGAGTGGAACATCGTGAACGATGTTGCGGCGGCGAAGGCGCTGTTTGCATCGGGGGTGCCGCTATATATGATGCCGCTCGATTCGACGCAGATCCAGCTCGATCTGACGCGGCAGGGGCAGTTGTTTGGAAAGCAGACAGGAATGACCAAGGCACTGCAGGAGTTGACGGCGGAGTGGAGCGCGGCGGGGAATCGTAAGTCGCCGACGTTGTTCGATGCGGTTGCGGCAGCGTATGCGGTGAAGCCGGAGGTTTGTCCTACTACACCGATGCGGATCGAGGTGGATGACAAGGGATTTACGAGGAAGGTAGATGGGGCTGCGAATGCGAATGTCTGTCTGCATTCGACGGCAGCCGAGTTCTTTGATGTCTTTATGCCGCGGTCGTCTTAGGGTGGACGCTTGCTTGCCGAGAGCTATCGGGTTCGGAGCTAGTATGCTCGGAGTTCTAAGCTCCGTTTACCATCAAGGGAGAGTATGAGCGACACGGCAACGACTGCTTCCAGCGTCCTCGAAGAACGTGCGATTCGCAAGGTCACCTGGCGACTCATTCCGTTTCTGATGCTGCTTTATTTCGTTGCCTTTCTCGATCGGATCAACGTAGGGTTCGCCGCACTGACGATGAACAAGGATGTCGGCCTGACGCCGCAGATGTTCGGACTTGGTTCGGGCATCTTCTTTGTTGGCTACTTTCTTTTCGAAGTGCCGTCCACGGTCATCCTGCACAAAGTGGGAGCGCGTTTCTGGATCGGCCGGGTGATGATCACATGGGGGCTTGTGTCGGTCGCGATGGCATTTACTCGCGGCCCGATAAGTTTTTATGTTCTGAGATTTCTGCTTGGGCTTGCTGAGGCCGGATTTTTTCCGGGGATTATTCTTTATCTCAGCTACTGGTTTCCTTCGAATCACCGGTCTGGGGTAACCGCGATGTTTATGGCTGCGGCTCCGGCTGCGGGATTCATTGGCTCGCCTGTCTCAGGCGCTTTGATGGAGCTCAATGGCCTGCTCGGGTTGCGCGGGTGGCAG
Source organism: Edaphobacter sp. (assembly GCA_025462755.1). Taxonomy (GTDB): domain Bacteria; phylum Acidobacteriota; class Terriglobia; order Terriglobales; family Acidobacteriaceae; genus Edaphobacter. The sequence goes on along the minus strand of JAOAPF010000463.1, from coordinate 14,425 downwards.
TGGCTATTCCTCCTCGAGGGAATCCCGGCATTGGTGCTGGGCTTTATTACCTTTCGGTTTCTTACCGACCGTCCCGCCGTTGCGAGTTGGCTCACTGCGGACGAACGCGACTGGCTCTCGTCTGCGATCGAGCAGGAGCAGGCTGGAATCAAAGATCCACGCAGACATAGCGCCTGGCGTGCTTTGGCGGACTGGAAGGTTCTGGCGCTTTCGCTCGCCTACTTCGGCACCTCTGCGGGGCTGTATACGATAGGGTTTTGGGCTCCGATGATCGTGAAGGGGCTTGGGTTCTCGGTCTTCAATGTGGGTCTCCTTGTGGCCATACCGAACCTTATTGCCGTTGTCGGTATGGTGCTGTGGTCGCGCAACTCCGACCGCACGGGAGAGCGTTATTGGCATGCTGCGATTGCGTGTCTGATCGGCGCTGTCGGGATGGCTTTGGCCGCCCAGGCTGGGTCGTCTGCCTTTCTGGCAATCGCCGGACTTTCGCTTACCGCTTTCGGCGTCAGCGCGGCCAAACCGCCGCTGTGGTGCCTGCCGACCACTTTTTTCGCCGGGACTGCCGCGGCCGCTTCTATTGGACTGATCAATTCGTTGGGAACCCTGGGCGGCTTCGCTGGACCTTATATGATTGGCTCGACTCAGGGGACCAGCGGAAACTACACTCGCGGACTCTACCTGGTCGGCGGTACGCTAATCGTGTCGGCTATCACGATCATCATTATGCGTCTCGTGGTTGCGCGAGGCGATGTTGAGTAAACTTCAAACAAGAAAGGCGCTTTGACAATGCCCTATGCCAGTGAGAGTGATTCTAATCGGACTTATAAAATTGCTGTAATTCCGGGCGATGGAATCGGCAGAGAAGTTGTCCCCGAAGGCGTGCGGGTTCTCGAGGCCGCGGCTAAGCAGTTTGGCTTCAAGCTGCAGCTCGATGAGTTCGACTTCGCCTCCTGCGACTATTACCTGAAGCACAACAAGATGGTGCCGGACGATTGGAAGGAACGGATTGGCCGACACGACGCTATCTTTTTCGGAGCGGTAGGCTGGCCGGAAAAGGTTCCTGACCACATCTCACTCTGGGGATCGTTAATCCTGTTTCGCCGGGAGTTTGATCAGTACGTGAACCTGCGTCCAGTTCGGCTGATGCCCGGGGTACCTTGCCCGCTGGCGGGCCGCAAGCCTGGGGATATCGACTTTTTCGTGGTCCGCGAGAATACTGAAGGCGAGTATTCGTCGATTGGCGGCAAAATTTTTCCTGGAACTGAGCGCGAAGTTGTGGTCCAGGAGACCGTGATGACGCGTACGGGCGTTGACCGCATTCTGAGATTCGCCTTCAATCTTGCGCAGCGGCGGGAGAGAAAACACCTTACCTCCGCCACCAAATCTAACGGGATTTCGATCACGATGCCCTATTGGGACGAACGTGTGGTGGAGATGTCCAAGGCCTTCCCGGACATCACGTGGGACAAGTTCCACATCGATATCCTCACTGCGCACTTTGTCCTGAAGCCTGACCACTTCGACGTCGTTGTCGCCTCAAACCTCTTTGGCGACATTCTCTCCGACCTTGGGCCAGCCTGCACGGGAACGATTGGGATCGCTCCATCGGGCAACATCAATCCGGAAAGGCGCTTCCCTTCCCTCTTTGAACCTGTACATGGGTCCGCTCCAGACATCGCGGGGAAAGGCATCGCAAATCCGATCGGTCAGATCTGGTCAGCGGCGATGATGCTCGATCATCTGGGCGAGGTCGAAGCGGGCGCAGCCGTCCTGAAAGCGATTGAGACTACGCTGGTCGACAAATCCCTCTGCACGCGCGACGTGGGCGGCACAGCTGATACCTCCACCGCTGGCAAAGCTGTTGCCAATGCGCTCGCGCCGGTGCAGGTACTTGCGTGAGGCCGCGAGGTGTCATGGGCTGCACGGGGTCAAGAGTTAGATCGCTGCAGGTAGAGTGCGTTGCCAAAGCTCAGAAGGCCGTCGTGAGAAGAACTCAGAGAATATAGCCCACAGAGTCCAAACCCGAAGTTGTTCAGGTGAGCGTTCAAATCCCAGAACATCGGCATACCGTCATACACGGGACGAAAATATACCTCGACGAAGACAGAGCGAATGGCGCGGCGAGAGAGCATCTCATTTGCGCCCCTGAAGACGCGGTCCTCAGCACCTTCGACATCAACTTTCAAGATGTCGATATTGGAGATACCGTGCTCGTTGCAGAAATGGTCGAGCGTGTCTGTCTGAACCTCGACCGCCTGGCCGGTATCCGTCTCTCTGCGGAGAAGAGAATTGGTGATGCTTACCGACCCGATGTTGAGTTTGGCTTTCGAAATCCGGTCGGAAAGAGCCAAGGAGACGGGATGGAACCTGTCGTCTGCCAGGGAGCGACAAAGATGTTCGTAAGTAACGGGAAATGGCTCGAAGGACCAGATCTCAGCGTGCGGGTAGAGACGGCGGTAGGTCTTCGCGGACTGGCCGACATTGGCGCCTACGTCGAAGACAACCTGAGCATCGGCGACCAGGCGAGCCTGGTCGTCGTCCGAGTTCCATGAGTCAATTTTCAGAGCTTTTTTGGCTAAACCGCGGATCGACATTGTCATATTCTCACTTAGTAAACTTGGCAGAAAACTGCTCCGTGAAGCGCAGTGAAAATACGACAGCATCAACCTCTAGATGTCTCATGTGATGCAGAGATGACGGCTCGTGACGCCCAATGGGCTGATTTTTTTACCAAGTGACCAGCGGTGTGGAAAATTCAGGACTAAGGCCTCGTGGCCCAGGACGAATTTGTCTCGGTCGGAAGACGGTTGCGGAGGGTCCTGTAGGAGTGCCTGATAAAGGCGCGGAACTTTGCCGTCGGTTTCCTCGGTCAGCTTTGCCGCCGACGTACGGGGAAGTGTGGATCGTAAAGCTCTGCACGGGGCCGAGATACGCACCGAACCGTTACTGCGGCCAACCGTTACTACTATTGCCGGTTTCAATATCATTGGGTAGCGCATTCTGTGCGTCAGGGAAGTGGTCGCCGGGAGGCTTCAGGAATGATGATTTCGCGGCGCCCGAACAGACGGGCATCCAGAGAGAATGCGCCTGGGCCAAGGACGGTGATGGCGATGGATATCACGACCAAATAGAAGTCGGCGACGGCCCTGTCATGTGCGCGCTCGCCGGGTGTCATGAACCATGAGACGCCGATTGCCAGGTTGACGAGTGATGCGGACGCGCCGGCAATTGGAGTCAGGAAGCCAATCAGAAGGGACGCGCCGACAAGCGCTTCCAGCGATCCAATGGTCCAGCTGAGTATCTGAGCAGGTGACTCCATGAACGTGCCTATACCCTGAACGATCGCGCTGAGGGCAACTGTCAGACGGAGAACCACAAGACCAAGGCCGGGCCATCCTTCCGGAAATGTTGAGAAGAGCTTTTGCAGCGAGAGCCTCCTCGGGCACGGAATGCGCACCAGTTTTCAGAGACTAGGCTTTTCCGGATGGGAATGGACCCCTAAATCTAGTGGTTTTTCTCCGTTCGCTTTCAAAACTATGTTTTGCGAGAGGCAACCTATAGATGGATTATCCCGCGGCGTATTCCGATCGCGACAGCTTCGGTGCGGTCGCCGGCTCCGAGTTTTTCCATGATGTGCTTGACGTGGCCTTTGACCGTTTCTTCGGAGATGAAGAGGAGCGCCGCTATATCGCTATTTCGATTTCCTCCGGCTATCTTCTGCAAGACGTCCACTTCGCGCTTGCTCAGGGATTCTTCAGCCATATGCTCGGCAAGATGGGCCGCGATTTCGGGGGGAATGTGCTTCTTTCCCGCATGCACTTTGCGGATCATATCTACAAGTTGCCGGCGGGGCATGGTCTTAAGCATGTAGCCTACGGCGCCTGCCTGGAGTGCGCGACGGATCTCCACATCTCCTTCGAAGGTGGTAAGCAGGATAATGCGGGCATCCGGGAACTCGGTGCGGATGGCGACCATTGCATCGATGCCGCTGATATCGGGCAGCCTGAGGTCCATGAGGGTGATGTCTGGGCGATGCTCGCGGAAACCCTGGATGGCCTCGCGGCCATTGGACGCTTCGGCGACCAGGAGCATGTCCGGTTCATTGCGGATGATGGCTGCGATTCCTTCCCTCATGAGCGGATGGTCGTCGATGCTGAAGACACGAATTGGCGTGGGGTTACTCATTTGCGTTCTCGTTTCCTTTCGCCGGATTGTGGCTCGAACTTCTCCCGATTGAACCAGGTAAACCACTGAGATACGGGACGAGGAGATTGGCTCTCGAAGGCGATGGCACTGGGAATGGTTAGCTCGACTTCAGTACCGGCACCGATCCGGCTCCGGAGTCTTAGATTAGCGCCGATGCGTTCGGAGCGTTCCCGCATGCCGGGTAATCCCCAATGACCCTTGCGACCGGTCTCCAATACGTGAGGGTCGATTCCACAACCGTCGTCGCGCACCATGATTCGAAGATACCTGCTGGCGTATTCTAGTTCTACTTCTACAGTATTCGCTTGTGCATGCAAAAATGCATTTGCTACGGCCTCGCGGCCGATGCGGTATACCTCGTCGCGTATTGCGGGTCGCAGAGGACGCCTTACGCTGTGAACGATGACGCGATAACTAATTTTTTCGTCTATGGCTAGCTCCTGCCAGATGCGAGAGAAAGCCAACTCGAGGTCGCGGCTATCGGTGTCCGCGGTTCGCAGACCACGGAGTGCGTTTCGCCCTTCCTCGGTGACCCGCCCCATCAATTGCAATACGCGTCTTAAGAGAGGTTTGGCGGGGGAGTCGTCGGGCAATTGATCCTCTGCCACATCCAGTTGCATTGAGGCGCTGACAAAACCCTGCAAGAGCGTGTCGTGCAGCTCTTGTGCGATGCGTGTCCGCTCCGCGAGCCGCTCCTGGAAACGGAGGTTTAATTGCCGCGTCAGGTGGTACATGCGGAGACGGTAGAGCGCCACGAGCAGAAGGGCGCACAATGCCGCGCACAAAGCTCGAAACCATCGAGTCTGCCAGAACGCCGGTTCAATCACAAAGGGGATGGTTGTCTCCGGGCCATTCCACAGACCTTCGCGGCTGGAGGCGACGATGTGAAGGCGGTAGGAACCTGGGCTCAGATGACTGTAGATAGCCTGCCGCGAGGTGACTACATGGCTCCAGTCCTGGTCGTAGCCATCAAGTTTATAGCGAAACCTGCCGACTTCCGGCGTCGAAAGACTGGTGCTTGCGTAGTTGAAGTCGATGCTTTGACTGCCGGGGGAGAACTTCAGCGAATCATTCAGATTGACCTGGATTCCTCCTGCCGAGATCGATTCGATTCGAACCGTCGCCGGTGCAGAGGTGCGGAGGATGAGTTCGGGATCGGCGACGGCCAGTCCGCGGCTAAGGGAGATCCAGACCCGGCCGGATGGATCCGTTATCACGGAGCGCTCGCGTCTTACTCCCTCGACGCTTTGAAGACCATCGGCTGTTCCGTAGCTCTGAACATTCGAGCTATCGAGCGTTCCCGTCAGCAGTCGATCACGATCCACCTCGAGCACATGATCTGAGGTAGCGAGCCACAGAAAACCTCTCTTGTCTTCTGCGATTCCGAAGATCTCCTCGCGCAATGACTCCGGGAGAGCACGCGGCACTGCGATGTGGCCGGATAGAAGGTACGCGGGGCCGCCGGAGGTTGCGATCCAGAGTACCTGCTTCTTATCTTCGAAGATTGAGCGTACGTCTGACGAAGGCAGACCATTTGACGCAGAGTGATTGGTCCAACGTTCACCGGCGAATGAGGCGAGGCCGCTTGGCGTGGCGAGCCACATGGTCCCGTCGTGGCCCTCGACGATCGAGTTGACTGAATTCGATGCGAGTCCGTTGGCCGTTGAATAATTTGTGAATTTACCGCCCCTCAGTCTGCTGACGCCGGCACTGACCGTTCCCGCCCACACCGTTCCATCACGATTCCGATGAACCGAATAGACGCTGTTCTGGGCCAGGCCGTCTGCCTGCGTATAGGTCTGTACCGCGAACGAATCGGCGTTTTTGGTCAACACGGTCAGGCCGCCATGCTGCCTGCCGATCCAGACTTCACCGCCGCCGCCGCTGATGGAATAGACGACGTCGCTATCCAGACCGGTACTGGTAATGTGGCCTACGTGCCCGTCCTTCAGCCAGTAAAGGCCTCCGGAGAGAGGCGCGAACCAGGTGCGTCCTTCGGGGTCGACGTAGACGGGACCGTTGCTTTCTGAAGGGAGACCCTGGGCCGTCGAGTAGGTTGTAAATGTTCCATCGCGCAGGTTCTCAATCGCCCTCAAGCCTCCAAACCAGATATCTCCGTCGCGATCCTGGTAAATAGTTGTCACCTCTCCATCCGAGTCGCGATCGGGCGAAATGGCGCCATCGGGAGTCAACCTGAAGAGACCGTGATTGGTTCCAATCCACACGCTCCCTTCAGAATCTTTCGTCAAAGCCAGAATCTGAAGGTGATTGAGGAACGATGGGAGTCCTTTGTCGACAAGCGCGTTTCCGTCCCAGAATTCTATTCCGGCGTCTGTCCCGATCCACAAACCTCCATTGTTCGTCGGGAGCAGTGCGTTAATACTTCTGTCGCCGAACCTATTCGAGACCTTGGACAAGCTCCCTTGCTCGATGCGAAATAGCCCCAGGTCCCGCGTGCCCAACCAGATCTTGTGGTCGCGTGTCTCGGCCACCGAAATGGCTATACCGTCCATATCTTCCGAGGTTTCAAGACTCTGGAATTTTCCATTCCGATAACGGACTGTGCGGCTCTCAATTCCCCACAGAAGCAGATGACCTTCACCATCGATTGACATCGCGGTGAAGGCGCCCCCCTCCAGACCATTACGAACAGCGGCATCCTCGAATTTTCCCTGGCGATAACGGAGCAGATGCGGCCCGTCGAGGCGGATCCAGAGGTTTCCTTCAGCATCTGATACAAGTCCGCGCACAGCCCCGATGGGAGGAGAGTCCGGAAGGGGTCGCTGAATCAGGGTGAAAGCAAAACCATCGAAGCGGACCAACCCCCGCTCCGTTCCGATCCAGAGGTAGCCATCATCCGATTGGCAGATTGCATAGACCGTTCCCCCGAGGAATCCTCGGCTTGCTCCCCACTTATCGTGAACGTACTGCGACACTGCCCTGGCGGGGTCCAGAGCGCAAGCCGCGTTCACGAGACAAATCCCCGCGACCCCGGCCAGCAGACAACCACGTAGCCAATTCATTGGATCACGGAAGATATTCGAACTTCTCAATCACAACCTCGGCAGGGAGTTGCGAGATGTTCTTAGAGTGATGGAATTCATAGAGCTCAATGTGGACGGTCTCCCCCCCGGGAGTAGGAATGCCTGAGGTGAAGACATGTTCGCTAATACTTTTGGAAGCGGTGCTCACTACCGGACCACGGATTGTCTTGAACGACGCAACACCAGGTTCCCAACGCAATGTGTGGGTAAGAACACCCGCAGGCACTATAAACCGAGAGATATTTTCGGGGACATAGTATGGCTGAACGACGTATTGCGCATTCTTCTTGCTGGGATCTCCCCAGCGGCTCAGTTCTATGTTCAGCTCATTTCGAGTTTCATCAGGTTTCGCTTCGTCCAAGGTGAATATTCCCAGGACTGCGGACGGCTGGAGATCGGCGCTATCCTGTACAACGAATCTGTAAGTGCCGTATCCGAGACTGCGGGTTAGCCGCACGTTCGCACAGGACCACCGGCCGTCGTGTACCGCCATCTGAAGGTGCAGATAGCCTTTTTGATCGACCCACGCGTTCGCCGGATCGTACGAGTTCGCTTCCCCGCCGCGGTCGCTTGCTGCGGACCGAACCATCCAATCATAGCCGCTGAAATGGAGGAGCTTCGAGATGATGGGTGTAGCAGCTTTGCCCGTTACTGTCGCGACGGCCACTACCCCATTCCCTTCTTTGGGAAGTGTCTCGACCTTCGATTCCGGGTGATATCCAGCTTCTACAAGCAGCGCGGCGTAGTCGGTGCCGAGATGCGTCGAGTTCTTCCATGTGGAGTCTTCCTGGACCTCAGTAAAGGGCCGGTTGGCAAAGGGTTGTATATACCAGAGGCCGCTATGGGCATACAGAATGATCTGCTGGCCGGGTTTCGCATCGATGGCTCGCCCCTCAATATAATCCAACTGCTCCGGGCCTCCAGGGTTGGCCACTGGTACGCGAGTCAGTTGAAGGGACGGTTTACGGGGCGTCAAATTCGTGGAGTGACAACCAACCAGTAAAACGGCCATAAAAACCAGAATGATGTCCGGCCATTGTTGTCTGACGCAAGAGGTATCAGCGATAGACCTCATATATCTCCAATTGCTCCCGCCGTTGGGGGAATGTTCAGCGGCGGCGCTGCCTGCAAGTTCTGCCCAGCCTGCACCCAACAGGGCGTGGTCAGACCCCGACCATAATCTTAAATCCTATAGTCACAGCATCGCACAACGTGCTGTCGCTGTACCACCTTTGGCAGGCGATGAGTTCGAGGTCCGGATTTGCCCGAAGATTCTCTTGTCGGCCTTGGCCGTTAAGGATATCTCAGGTTTGTCTTGGAGCGGACTTGTGCCATTGATGGATTGGAGCTACACCCGAATCGGTGTAATCCGAATACCTCAAAAGTGTTTGACGTTTTACGCTCGATTTGGGGTTTCGGGCGTTCGGCACAAATCATAGTCTTGGACCCAAGTGATGTGCGCGATGCCGAATACATTGCAAATACAGCCTTATCCCTCTCTTCCGACCCAAGCGGCTTTGTAACGTGACCGGCATTGTGCACGCCCACTCAACCCAGCTGCTATCCGCCACTACTGTCCGGTGGCGTGCAGTGTTTTGCGGCGATCTGTAACCAAGAAGGAAAGACGAAATGAGTATTTTGCAAGAAGGACTTTTCATGGAATCGAGCGGACTGCAGAGCGAAAGCAAAGTGAACTACATTGATTCTGTTGCAACCGATGAAGTGCTGGTTGCGGCGTCCAAACGAGGGGATCACCCCTCGTTTGTGGAGCTATGGACGCGGCACTCGAATAGAGCATTTAAGACGGTCTATCGGATCACGGGAAACCGGGACGATGCAGAAGATGCGATTCAGGATGCGTGGATGAAAGCGTATATGCATTTGAAGACCTTCGATGGAAGAGCGAAATTCTCGACCTGGCTAACGCGAATCGCAATCAATTCGGCACTCATGACGTTACGCAGGAAACGTGCTCATCCAGAGACTTCGATGGATTGGAGCGCCGATGGCGAGACGTGGCAGCAATGGGAGATGGCGGATAAGAAAGCAAACATTGAAGAGCATTACGTTAGGAAGGAAACAGAAAGGCACTTGAAGCGAGCGATACACAGGTTACGGCCTGCCCTGCGTAGCATCATTGAAATCCAGCAAGCGCATGAAGGTTCCGTTAAGGAAATATCCGAAGTTGCAGGGATTTCGGTTGCGGCCGCCAAATCGCGTTTGTTGCGCGCTAGAACTGTGCTGCGCCGGTCGCTTCGACCGGCAGTGTAAGTGACCGCGTTTGGCTATCCGCTGTGGAGTAAACCACCTGAGAAGCCGTTACGTTGCGAAGCATGGCATGCTCTGCATATACTGCGGCGTGTTCTGCATATCTTAATTCAAGTCAAGGGGTTCATACTCGATCCATGTACAGCTCAAAAGCCTACTCCGCCACAAGTGAGAAATCGCCGCTTGCGTCGACTACGATCGCGCGGCGCGATCCGACCGAGAATGACGTGCAGATTGAAATCCTCTTCTGCGGCATCTGTCATTCCGACCTGCACCAGGTCCGCAATGAGTGGAGCGGCGTGATGCCGACCGTCTATCCTTGCGTTCCGGGCCATGAGATCGTCGGCCGCGTCACCAAAGTGGGCCCCGCTGTGACAAAATTCAAAGTCGGCGACATTGCCGCGGTCGGGTGCCTCGTCGACTCCGATGGCACCTGTCCGGAGTGCAAGGAGAGCCTCGAACAGTTCTGCCCCAACCTCATCCTTACCTACAACTTTCCCGACAAGCACACTGGCGGCGTGACCTACGGGGGCTACTCCGACAGCATCGTCGTCACCGAGAGATTCGTTTTGAAGGTCCCCTCGAACCTCGACCTCGCTGGGGCCGCGCCGCTCCTCTGCGCCGGCATCACCACGTTCTCGCCGCTGCACCACTGGGGGGTCGCCAAGGGCAAGAAGGTCGGCGTCGTCGGCCTCGGCGGACTGGGCCACATGGGCGTTAAGTTCGCTCACGCTCTTGGAGCCCACGTCGTGCTGTTCACCACATCGCCCAACAAGAAGGAAGACGCTCTCCGCCTTGGCGCCGATGAGGTTGTGGTCTCCCGCAACGCCGACGAGGTGGCCAAGCACGCGGGCAGCTTCGACTTCATCCTCGATGCTGTCTCCGCTGATCACGACATCAATGTCTATCTCAATCTTCTTCGCCGCGACGGCAACATCTGCCTGGTGGGCGCACCTGAAAAGCCGCTGTCTGTCGCTGCGTTCAATCTTCTCTTCGGCCGGCGCAGTTTGTCCGGGTCGCCGATCGGAGGCATTGCCGAGACGCAGGAGATGCTCGACTTCTGCGGCAGAAACAACATCACCGCCGACGTCGAGATCATTCCCATCCAGAAGGTTAACGAAGCCTACGAAAGGCTCGTGAAGGCCGACGTCAAATACCGTTTCGTCATCGATATGGCGTCACTCAAATCCGGAACATAGTCCGTTTGAAGACCGAATAACGCTATGGGTGTTTCGGTGCGAGAGGTCTGGCCCGTTCAGGAGGGACTATCCCATTCCCTTCGACGACAGCATAGTGCTGGTCGACCGCGAGATTCGTCAGAACTTCGCTGTGACCGGATGGCCAGTGAATCTCGACTTTATCGATCTTGGTTGCGTTCGCCAAGCCGAAATGTATTCGCAGGTCGTTTTGCGATAAATAGCTGCCTCCGCTGTGAACCTCGTCGGTCTGCGTCATGCCGCCGGCCACGATTGTGATGCGGGCGTTCAGTGCGAGGCGATTACTCTTGGATCCGGTTAGTTCAAAGCTCGCCCAGTGACGTCCTGGAATCCCTCGATTGCGCAGGATCATCGGGCCACCATCGATGTCTCCGATGACAACGTCCACCTTTCCGTCGTTGAACAAGTCGCCGACCGCAAGGCCCCGAGACACATGACGTTCCTGCAAGGCTTTACCGGCCATCTCGCTTGCATCGCAGAATGTGCCGTCCTTTTGATTGAGATGAAGCAACTTTGGTTCTCGATAACCGCCGCCTGAAGGCAGCGAATCGACCTGCGGATAGACGTGACCGCTTACAGCGATCAGGTCCAGCCATCCATCGTTGTCCAGGTCCACAAAAGCGGTGCCCCATTTCACCCAGGGCAAGGATGGCAGGGCAACCCCGGCCGGGTACGAAACCTCCTTGAAGTTCCAATCACCTTCGTTCCGATACAACAGATCGTTTTCGTCTGAGAAGTTCGTGACGTAAATCGACGGACGGCCGGTGTGATTGTAATCGCCGATCGCGATGCCCATGGAAGCCTGCTCGGAGCCGTCGTCGCTGACTGCGGTGCCGGACTCGAGACCAATGTCTTTGAACTTGCCGTTCCCTTCGTTCTTATAAAGAAACTTCGGCGTGGAATCGTTGGCGACATAGATATCCGGGCGCCCGGTGTTGTTGAAGTCGGCCCAGATCACCCCAAGCCCATAGTATCCGTTGGGATCGTTTACGCCGGCTGCTTTGGATACCTCGGTGAAGGTGCCGTCACCATTGTTGTGGAAGAGCGAGTCGCCGGCACCGCGCAGCCCGCGAGGGCCGCACTGCACGTCGATGCCGCGATATTTGCAGAAGGGAGCGCTTCCAAAACCGGGCAGATCGTCGAGATGAAAGTCGACATAATTGGTAACCATGAGGTCGACGAATCCATCACCGTCGTAGTCGCCGAATGCGGCACCCGTAGACCATCGCCCGTCGGCAACGCCGGCCCTGGCTGCTACGTCGGTGAAGGTGCCGTCACCGTTATTGCGATAGAGAATATTGCCGCCCAGGCAGGTGACGTAGAGATCTGGCCAGCCGTCGTTGTTGTAGTCTCCTATGGCTCCACCCATGGCAAAGCAGCGCGTGGAGAGACCGGACTTTGCCGTCACGTCGGTAAACGTGCCGTCGTGATTGTTGTGGTAGAGAACGCCCAGGCTCTTTGTGCCTTTGACAGCCATCTCGACCGTTGGAGCATTGGTGAAATAGATGTCCGGCCAGCCGTCGCGATCGTAATCCAGCAGGATCACTCCGCCGCTCATGGATTCTACGATGTATTTCTTGGCCGGGTCGGAGGTGTGTTTGAAGGTGATGCCGGTCGTGGAAGTGATGTCTTCGAGTTGTGGGACCGGGCGTCCACTACAGTTTGACAACTTTGCGCCAGAGGGTGGCGGCGGAGCCGTGGGGTGGCCGCTCTGTGCCTTTGCAAAGGTGAAGATACAAAAAGCTGTTGCAATAGATTGGAGAAGGCTAAAGTAAAAGTGGCGATGACGCAATCGAGTCCTGTCCGGCACTACGGGTTGGATTTTACTGCTTCGGCGGCGCGGTCTCGCGATGCTGCTTTGATCTGCTTGTAGATTTCCAGCTCGCGGTCGGCATCGGCAATGCGGTTTTCTTTTCGGTAGGCGACCTGCAACTGATAGTGGAGATAGTCGTTCTGGGGTCGGAGACGGGCAGCAGCTTCAAGGTATGTGACAGCGTCCGACGGCTGTCCCCGGTCCAGCAGTATCTTTCCCAACTGATATTGGGCATTGAAGTAGTCTGGATGCGCAGCGACGACCTGCCGAAACAGTGCGGCAGCCTCGTCGGTTTTTGACTGCTGCATATAGACGAAGCCGAGGTGATACTGCGCGTCGGGATCACCTGGCGAGAGACTCAGTTCCGCTTGGAACTCTTTGGCCGCCTCTGGCCAGTGCTCCCAGCGAATAAAGGCGAGTCCTGAATAGAAGTGCGCTTTCGCCAGGGACGGATTGGAGGCAAGCGCTCGTTGCAGCGTCAATACTGCGCGAGTGTAGTCGCCGATCTCTGTCCAAAGCCGGCCGATGAGTAGGAGCGTATCGTCCGGACGCGCTTCAGATTCAAACGCGACCAACACTTCGGATGCGTTCTTCACGTCTCCTGTATGTGCCAATGAGGCGGCCCAGGCATAGCCTGTCGCGCTATCATGCATTCCTCGGATTCCCAGAGGCGCGAAGGTTCGCGCGGCCTGAGCATACTGGTTCGTGGCGAAGTACGACATGCCAAGCTGGGCGCGTAGAGCGGCCTTTTCGGGCTCCTGGTTCAATGCTTTTGAGAGTCCGCGAACCGCTTCAGGATAGTCTTCTGCTCGGAAGGCGCATTGGCCGAGATTTTTTTCGAGACCGGGAAGGGTGCTGTCCCATCGTTCTGCCTGCTGATAGTAGCCCAAGGCGCGTGGATATTGCCTTCGGATTGCCTCCGAGGTGCCGAGGTCATTGAACGCCAGTCCCAATACCGACCTTAATTGGTTTTCCTCTGCTTCGACCGCGGCGCGCTGCTCGGAGGTGAGGTTGCTTGCTGATATGGCGGCAGGGTCGACTCTGGCTACGAGGTCGACGCTTGTCTGCGGAAGGGGCGCGGATTGGTTCTCCTGTTGGCGGCTGAGCGGCACGACGCCCGCGATGGATCCCGAACCGGCGATCGAAGCAACTTGCTGTTGGCTCTGCTCCATCGTCTTGTTCTGGAGATTGCGCGCCTTTGTAAGGTAAATTTCGCTTTCATCCTTTCGCCCGCTGGTTGCCAGGATTCGACCGAGATCCACATACGCCCGCCGGATTTGGTAGTTGGAGCGCGTCTCATCGTTACCGGTGAGCACAACTGCTTTCCGCAGCATTTCCTCGGCACGCTTCATGTCGTCTTGGGAGTAGGCATTCAGGCCCAGGTAGAGAAAAGGCTCGGGCGCGGAGGGATTGATCTCTGCTGCGGCCTTGAGATACATGTTGGACTCGTCATAGCGGCGCTCTCCCGAGATGAGGAACCCGAGCATGTAGTTGGCGAGGTAGTCGTGCGGGTATAGCTCCACTTCCTTCTTCAACTCAGCTTCTGCCTCGGGAGTTGGTTTCCAGTCCTTGAGGAAGAGTTGCGCGAGGCCGAGAAAATAGTGGGCGTGAGGAGTTCGCGGGTCGATCGCCACCGCGCGCTGGAACTCGCGGATCGCGGCAGGCATGTCATCCGCATCGCGGTAGGCGCGTCCAAAAAGGACATGCAACGACCCACTGTCTCCTGCTGTCTGCTTCATCTGCTCGAACGCCGCCGCTGCTCGTACTTTGTCATCCGGCTTCCGGGTTTGAAGCAGGCACATTGCGAGTGGGTATAGGTTTTCGACAGTCGGCTGTTCGTGTGCGATTTGCGTGAAGGGTTCGACAGCCTGTGCGTA
>JAOAPF010000460.1 GCA_025462755.1 Edaphobacter sp. | reverse complement strand
ATTCAGCAGGTGTTCTCTGGCACTTCATTGAAATTGTTGTTCAATGATCCTGCCAATGACCCCCGCATGCCCGACATTATCATCCAGCCCAACCAAGGCATGATCTATGCCGAGTCTGCGGATCGCTTCATCGAGGAGCATGGTGGTTTCACGGATGATGACACTCACGGTGCACTGTTGATGTCCCTACCGGGAATTCCGCCTCAGCAAATTAAATCGTTCGTTCGGACCGCCCAAATTGCACCTACGATTCTGAGTCAAATTGGCCTCGATCCCAGGTCACTCCAGTCAGTCGTGAAGGAGCACACCCCATTGCTCCCGGGATGGGAAGTCACTCTACGCCCCCACCGCTGACAAAGGTGGAAGAACACGGCGCTAACCTTCAGCGATCCAGCAAATACCGGCTTCCAATGCAGACGGCTAACTCACTGTACCCACGAACCTGGAGGGGCGTTTCGCTCGAGTCTGCCCTCTTCGTCTGGGCCTGAACAAAGCATCGGCCGATCCATCACCGCGTCTGCGAACTGCCCAAAGCAGCCCTTTGTAAAAAGACAATTTTATAGCTTTACTTCAGGTTCCCTTAATCCTAAGGCCCGTATCAATGGCTGCGCATTGAAAGAGCCAGGTTCGCTGTCTTTCGTTTTGAGTACGTCCCAGACGCACTCGAATGGAGATCAGCCACTCCGCATACTATCGCAGTGGCATGTTGCGAACGGGCATATCAGGAGACGCAACGATGATCTTCCGGTTCACTACCATTTTGATCGCGGCCGTTGTTGGTGTTACATGCAGCATCGAGGCGGCTGCGCAAGTTGCCGGCGGCACAATCATGGGAACAGTCACAGACAAAACCGGGGCCGTCGTTCAAAATGCACACATAACGATCGTGAATACCGCCACTTCGATAACACGCGAGGTCACAGCGAATGACGACGGCGCTTTCAACGCTCCAAACCTTACGCCGAGCAATTACCTCGTTCGAGTCGAGGCCACGGGCTTCAAGACTGAAGTTCGGGAAAATGTACGTATCAATGTCGCCAGCGTCAATGACATAAGTTTCGTGATGACGGTAGGTGCTACGACAGAGAAGATTGAGGTTACTACGATCAATCCTCCCATCGAACTCGGATCATCGGCGATTAGCGGGGTTGTCGGCGGCGGGCGCATTCGCGAACTGCCGCTGAACGGTCGTGACTGGACACAACTGGCCACCCTCGAACCCGGCGTCTCTCAAATCCGCACGGAGAACGGACTTGGAAACCGCGTACAGCAGGGTGAAGGGGCCCAATTATCGATTTCAGGCGGCCGGCCCTGGCAGAACAATTATCGACTGGACGGCATCAGTATCAACGACTATGCGAATGGAGCTCCAGGAAGCGCGCTTGGCATAAACCTCGGGGTCGACGCCATTGCGGAATTTTCGGTAATCAGCAGTGGGTATCCGGCTGAGTACGGCCGGTCCTCAGGCGGCATCATAACTGCCGCCACACGCTCCGGCACAAAAGAATTCCACGGATCAGCATACGAATTCTTTCGAGACAGCGCGCTGGACAGTCGCAGCTACTTCGATACAGTGAAACCTGTGTTTCGCCGCAATCAGTTCGGCGGCACCATCGGAGGGCCGATCTCCAAGGAGAAGACCTTCTTTTTTGCGGACTATGAGGGCATCCGTCAGACTCTCGGCATCACCCAAACGTCTCAGGTTCCTACGCAAAGTGCCCGGGCGGGAAATCTTTCCAGCGGCCACGTGACAGTCGATCCAACGGTCCTAAAATTCATCAATGCCTTATATCCGCTTCCTAATGGGCAAATCAGTGCTTCGGGAGACACAGGAGAATTCAAGTTCGCCGATCCCCAGGTCACATCCGAGAACTTCGTGACAGGAAAGATAGACCATCACATATCGCAAAAAGATACCCTAGACGGAACCTATCTATTTGATATCGGAGACACATCTCAGCCTGACGAACTGAACAACAAGCAATTCGGCTATTCCACCCATCGCAATCTATTCACGGTGGAAGAAGATCATACTTTTGGCTCGTCGTTCTTCAATGCAGCGCGATTTGGTTTCAACCGCGTGGTGGCGCTTGAGGGCCAAACGCCTTCTGGCACACCCGCCGCCGGCGATCTCTCCTTCGGGTCAGCGCCAGGCAAAGCGGCTTCGCAAGTAACTGTCCCCGGAATAGCGACGTTCAGCGGAGGCCTAGGCGCATTCTCTCAACATAACTATCACTTCAACGACTTCCAGGTGAACGATGACGCCTTCTTCAGTCATGGCAAGCATTCCTTCAAGTTTGGAGCGTCAATGGAGCGAATACAGAGCAATGAATTTGCCGTGGCGAGTCCAACCGGCGCCTTTAGGTTCGGCTCGCTCAAGAATTTCCTGATCAATCAACCAAAGAGCTTTCAGGGAGTTTTACCCGGCTCGCTCTCCGAGCGGGGTATCAGGCAACTCATTGCCGCCGTATATTTTCAGGACGACGTCCGCCCCACCAAGAATCTGATCCTGAATATAGGGATACGCTATGAGATGGCTACCGTGCTGAGCGAAGTGAATGGAAAACTCGCCACACTCAGGAGCCTCACAGACAGCACGCCTCACCTTGGCTCACCATTCTTTCAAAACCCTACACTGAAGAACTTCGAACCGCGGTTAGGCCTTAGCTGGGACCCAACCGGGCATGGCTCAACTGCGATTCGAGCCGGGTTTGGCATGTTTGATATTCTGCCGCTGCCTTATCTGTTCGAACTCGTGACTGAGTTTTCAGCTCCGTTTTTTCAACAAGGCAACGTAACGAACCTTCCGCAGGGATCGTTTCCCACGGGTGCCTATGCTCTGATCTCGGCTAACTCCAATACGTTGCGCTCTGCTTATGTCCAACCAAATCCGACCCGCAACTATGTCATGAATTGGAACTTGAATATTCAGCAATCGTTGCCGGCAGGAAGCACTGTCATGGTGGCCTATGTCGGTTCTCATGGTGTGCACAACGCCACACCGCAGGAAGACCTCGACACGGTGATACCGTCCAGGACACCAGCAGGATTGCTATATCCAATCGATGGGACGCGTCTTAACCCCAACTTTGGCCGCATCGGCGGTGTCCAGTGGCTCGGCAGTTCAGCCTATAACGCATTACAAGTGAAGATGACGAAGGCCTTGTCGCACGGTCTCCAGGCGCAGGGCTCTTACACCTGGAGCAAGAGTCTGGATACCGGATCAACTTCGGTCGGAACAGACGCCTTCACTAACTCTCTAACGAACACACAATACCTAGACACTGGCTTAAACCGTGCTCGTTCTGATTTCGATGTGCGTCACAATGCGACGATACATCTCACCTGGGCTTTAGGAGGCGAATACCATCCAGGAAGCAGGAAAGGAGGCTGGCGCTTCTGAAGAATGGATGGGAGTTTGGAAGCATCCTCCAACTGAGCACCGGAATTCCCTTCAATGTCGTCCTGGGTGGAGACCCAACGGGGCAACAGACGGTCAATGTACAAGATTTACCGAACCGCATTTATTCAAGCGCCTGCAGCAATCCCATAAATCCCGGCAACCCAACGAACTTCGTCAAGACAGAGTGCTTTACGTTTCCGAACCCCGTCAACCTTTATGGCAATGCAGGAAGAAACGCATTGATCGGCCCCGGGTTGCTTGATCTTGATGCCTCTCTCATAAAAAACACGCACGTATCTGAGAGGGTAAATGTACAGTTTCGCCTCGAAGCCTTCAACGTGATCAACCACACCAATTTCAATCCGCCGCTGAACAACAATGTCATCTTCGATGAGACTGGCGTGCTTGTACCCGACGTTGGAACTATCGATTCGACGCAAATTCCAGCACGGATCATCCAACTCGGCGCAAAACTTACCTTTTGACCTACGACGTAACGAACCAACAAAGCGAAGAGGGGCGCAGCACATAGATGAAATCCAAGAAGCCACTGGTGCCGCGGAAGGCTGAGGCACATAGCCTGACCCGTCGTCGCATTCTTCAGAATTGCGGTTGGATTCTGGCAGCATCCGTGCTTCCCGCTCGCATGGCCAAGGCAGTGGAGATGCAGGCACAGGCGGATTCCTCTTCCACGCAATCTGTCATGGCAATCCTTAGTACTTATATGTGCGAAGCTGCCTCTCGCGATCTGCCTCCAGAGATCATAGAAAAGACGAAGCAGCATATACTGGACACGATTTCTGCGATGATCTCGGGTGCCGATCTGCCCCCCGGCAAGGTTGCATTGAAATTTGCCCGATCTTATGGCGGCGAAAAGGTCGCGACCGTTGTGGCCTCCGATATGGTTTGCGGGCCTATTGAGGCGGCGCTCACCAACGGCATGCTCGCGCAATCGGATGAGACAGACGACTCGCATGCGCCGTCACATTCGCATCCCGGCTGTGCCGTTGTTCCAGCAGCAATGGCCATAGGTGAACTATATGGTATTGACGGAGTTCGTTTTCTCCGCGCTGTCACCCTCGGTTACGATATAGGGCCTCGAGTGACGATGACCTTAGGGGGGCTGCCGTGGCAGACCGAGACGCACCGCAGTACGCATAGCATCGCGAGCAACTTCGGGGCCGCGTCCGCAGCAGGTTGTGCGTCCAGTCTCAGCGTGCAGCAGATGCGATATCTGCTGGACTACACCGCACAGCAGTCCGCAGGCGTTGCGGCATGGCAGCGTGATACACAGCACATTGAGAAGGCCCTGGTCTTCGGGGGCATGCCGGCACGTAACGCCGTCTCGATCGCCATACTGGTCAAGAGTGGCGCAACGGGTGTCGACG
>JAOAPF010000454.1 GCA_025462755.1 Edaphobacter sp. | reverse complement strand
CGAAACAGATCAAATCGCTGCCAGCCAATTCGATCGTAGTCACCAATGCACCGCAAGTGGAACTTCTCAGGCGTTCGGCACTATGCATTACACACGCTGGACTGAACACAACTCTTGAATCTTTGGCGCAGGGCGTTCCAATGGTTGCGATTCCAGTTACTCTGGATCAGCCGGGAGTCGCTACAAGGATTGTCTATACAAAAACCGGCGGCTATGTACCTTTACGGGAGCTGACAGCTCCCAAACTTTCGGCACTTATCGACGAGGTTTTGAGCAATCCTGAGTATAACCAGAATGCCAACAAGATGAAGCAGGCAATAGTTCGGACAAAGGGACTCGAAAAAGCAGTTGATTTGTTGGAAGACGCTTTCAAACTGCCCCGGCAAGAGCAGGATGCCTCGGTGTGAAATGGCAACTAGGCGAACAAGGTCAAGTGTCCACCCGCGCAGGCGAGGATATCTTGCGCATCGAGAAGCATAAGCTTGCCGAAGCTTGGTATTCCTCGATGGCCTGTCGCAGCAGCGAAATAAGTGAACACCACGCTCCTTCACGCGTAGCTGTTATGGCTTCTTGTTGCCCGGCTGGCAAAACATTGTAGTTCTTGCAAGGTAGATGGAAGTTGCAAATTCTCGAGGCGCTGCCGATGCTTTCGAATCGCTATAATCGTCGGCATCTCCAACATGCAAAGGGAATTGAAATTCAAAGAGGACACTTATGAAGAAAGGGACACCGTTCGCGTTGATTGAGAGCTTAAGAAAATCTCGTGCCGAGGGGCTACATCGTAGCTGTCGTCGGCTGCTATGAACCCACGAGCTTGGTCGTAGTCGAACCCGGCAAGGTTTTATCCGGAACCGAAGTCATTAGGGAGTTCAATGAGCACGTCATGAAGCTGTCGATTATGTTCGAGCAGAGCACCATTATCGAAGCCGACGGCGTTGCGATTCACTAGTCGCGTTGATCGCGTGAAAACACATCCAATGGGATGATCACTGTTTCAACAGGCGTCACTACCGATGTGCTGAGAAGACAGCAAGACGGATCATGGCTCCTCTGTTTAGATAATCCGTGGGGTATCGAAGTTTTGCCTGATGCACAACGGATTAGGTATTGAGCTGCCAAAAGCCCGTGGATTAGGATGCCGACTCCATTCCGAGTAAGAGGAAGGCAACACAGCGGCCACGTTATTCGCGAGTGGTTGTCCGGTCCTGCGTGGACAAGAATCCCGCACGATGAGAAACAACATCCACGAGAACCGGGAGATCTCCAGCGCGCCTTCGTCTAGCGATCAAGGCCGGTCCGCGAAGGCCATAAGCCGTACGGCAGACATGCAGGCGCTGGAGAAGTCGGGCTGTGCCGTAGTACTTGTGAAGCAGCCGAACAATGGAGGGCAACCTTTTACGGAGGCTGTGGAGGGAAGGACACAGGCGAAAGGCAGAGGTTATTCCCCCGATTACAACGTCCGGGATATGTGAACGGATGCGGCACGAAAAATGCAGAAAGAGGAAGATTATGAAACCAGTCGAACTAACCAGGATTTCACGTCAGCTTATAGGAGCAGTACTCGCTCTGTTCGCATTTACGGCAATGGCACAGACCGCAAGAGATGTGCTCGGGCCTGCCGCCGTTGTGCCACTCACAGAGAAGCAGCCTCCCGCAAAAATCATTGTCGATCCGCCTTTGGCCGAACCGTTGTCCCGGGGACTGGTATTTATTCAGTATCGAGCTGAGAACCCACGGATCTTACCGGTGTTTGGCCCGAAGGCTCTCGATGTATCGCCTCGCATTGGGCACATCCATGTCAGTGTCGACGGTGCGCCGTGGCACTGGGCCGATACGAGTGGCGAGCCACTCATACTCGTGGGTCTTCCTTCAGGACCGCACAAGGTTGAGATCGTCCTCGCAAACCCAAACCACCAGCCTCTGGATCGAGCCGTCGTGGAATTCGTGGTTCCCGTGGCGAAAAGCAACCGCTGACCGCTCGTCGTCCCGCAAAAGAGTCGGGCGCCTCTCGCGCAAATCTATCGAGAAAATTATCTGACAAGCAGCATGGGAATTCAAAAGGAGATGGACTATGAAGCAAGCAGAATTGATTGGAATATCACGTCGTCGTTTCGCCATGGCCAGCCTTTCCGCCGGAGCCGCGCTGCTTGCACCGAGCGCACTCTTAGCGGAAGGTATCCAGTCCTTACCCAGCAACGCAAAACCATCAGATCTGTCCACCATCAAACCAGGCACGAACACGTCGTTCGGCTCCCTGAAGCAGATCGTTGCTGGGGTTCTGAATGTTGGATACGCTGAAGCTGGGCCCGCCGATGGTCCTGTGGTTATTCTTCTGCACGGCTGGCCCTACGACATTCACAGCTTTGTCGATGTCGCCCCCTTGTTGACATCGAAAGATTACAGGGTAATCGTCCCGTATCTACGTGGATATGGCACGACGCGTTTTCTTTCGAATGGGACATTTCGAAATGGCCAGCAATCGGTGGTTGCTCTCGACATCATTGCTCTGATGGATGCGCTCAAGATCGATAAGGCAATCATCGCCGGCTTTGATTGGGGAGCACGGACGGCCGACATCATGGCGGCACTCTGGCCCGAACGCTGCAAGGCGCTCGTTTCTGTGAGTGGCTATCTGATCGGCAACCAGGAAGCCGGGAAGACGCCGTTGCCACCAAAGGCTGAGCTTCAATGGTGGTACCAGTTTTACTTTGCCACGGAACGCGGCCAGGAAGGGTATGAGAAATACCGGCATGATTTTGCGAAGCTCATCTGGCAGCTTGCTTCGCCGAAATGGGACTTCGATGATGCCACATTCGATCGCAGTGCAGCGTCCTTCAACAACCCGGATCATGTCAAAATCGTGATTCACAATTACCGCTGGCGACTCGGCCTGGTTGAAGGGGAGCCGAAGTATGATGACCTGGAAAAGCGGCTTGTCGAAAGTCCAGCCATCACCGTGCCCACCATTACCCTTGAGGGTGATGCCAATGGTGCACCGCACCCAGATCCCGCGTCCTATCGCAACAAATTCTCGGGCAAATATACGCACCGGACTATCAAGGGCGGCATCGGCCATAACCTGCCGCAGGAAGCCCCGCAGGCTTTTGCCCAGGCCATCGTCGATGTTGACGGTTATTGACCGGTTATTGTTTCTCACAGCGGTAATGGATCTTCAACGGCTAAACGATGGTAAGCCGCATCACGAGAACGCATTGCTGAGAGTAAATCATGGGAATAAATCGATGTCTCGGGGGTTATTAACAAAGGGCCAGATGCGTTCTAGTGCTGCTGATTTGGTGCGCATTTCGATAAGTCGACATCATGAGTGATGTCCGACGGAAACTCCGTGAACGGCTGGAATTTCCAACCTGCCTCAAACCCCATAGAAAGAAGCTCACACAAAGATGATGATCTCTCAGAAAGCCAGTGAACTATCAACGTCGGAGGTTCGCATCCTGTCACTCGCCTCTATCGGGGGCGCGTTGGAGTTTTATGACTTCGTCATCTTCGTGTTCTTCGCCACCGTAATCGGTAAGTTATTCTTTGCCGCAAGCCTGCCTGATTGGGTTCGCCAAGTTCAGACTTTTGGTATCTTTGCCGCTGGCTATCTGGCAAGGCCTATCGGTGGCGTTGTAATGGCGCATTTCGGTGACACTCGTGGACGTAAACGCATGTTTACGCTCAGCGTCTTGCTTATGGCAATTCCGACCCTTCTCATTGGGCTTCTCCCAACCTATCAATCGATCGGGGTGGCCGCTCCCTTGCTTCTCTTGTTGATGCGGGTCCTGCAGGGCGTGGCCATTGGTGGAGAAGCCCCCGGCGCCTGGGTCTTCGTTGCAGAGCATGCGCGACGCGGAAGGGTTGGCTTCGCGGTGGGCTTGCTCACCAGCGGCTTAAGCTTCGGCCTCCTCCTCGGGGCATCGATGGCGACTTGTCTTAACCGGGTGTTCAGCCAGGTCCAGCTAGCCGCAGGTGCCTGGAGAATCCCGTTTTTGACCGGTGGTGTGTTTGGATTCATCGCCATGTGGCTGCGCCGCTGGCTGAAAGAAACTCCGATGTTCGAGGAAATGCGGAACCGTGCAAAGCTTTCCCGTGAGTTACCTTTGGGCTCTGTCTTGAAAAATCATGGCCGAGCCGTCGTAACCTCAATCTTGAGCACCTGGATGCTTACCGCAGCCATCGTAGTCGTAATTTTAATGACCCCTTCGCTTTTGCCTAAATTATTTGGGTTTGCATCCGATCAAGTGCAAACAGCTAATCTCGTCGCGACTATAGCACTATGTGTCTCCACCGTGGCTGTTGGCGCTGCTACAGATAGATTCGGGGTCAGACGTGTCGCTATTCCGATACTGTTGCTCCTGATTGCTTCAACATATGGACTCTATCGCGGTGCGGAGGCTATGCCAGTCGCATTGCTGCCGCTCTACGCATTGGCAGGATTCGGCGCTGGAGGAGTTGTACTCACGCCCATCATGATGATTCACGCCTTTCCAACATCGATACGGTTCAGCGGAGTCTCATTCTCCTACAACTTCGCCTATGCGCTGTTCGGCGGATTGACACCCCTTTTGGTTTCATGGCTGGTACATCTTGACCGAATCGGGCCGGCACACTACGTCGCGGTTGTGACGGTTGTCGGACTCTGTGCAACGCTCATGGCACCTAAGCATGCGCTTAGCGATGTCGATACTACGGCACACTTTGATAAGCCTCGTGTCTAAAGCGATCACCCAAACCGCGCCATGCGCCCTGAACAGAATATAAAAAGAAAGGTGTGACACAATGTCGATTTGCATCGGCGAATATCTTCTAGCCCGGCTTTCGGAGATGGGAGTTCGCCACATGTTTGGGGTGCCGGGAGACTTCAACCTTTGGTTCCTGGAGCAAACGATCAGGGAAGGTTCAATCAACTTCATTGGGTGCTGCAACGAACTGAATGCTGCCTATGCCGCGGATGGATACTCGCGCCTAGCCGGCATCTCCGCTCTGGCTACTACATATGGAGTGGGTGAGCTTGCATCTCTATCGGCAATAGCGGGGGCTTACGCGGAACGAGTTCCGATTGTGTGCATCACGGGAGCACCACCCCTTCCAGCCATGCAGCAGAGGGCACTGCTCCACCACACGCTCGCAGACGGCAATTATGAAAACATGTTGAACTGCTATCGAGAATTCACCGTGGCCCAGACGCGAATCGAGCCCACCAATGCTCGCCAAGAGATTGATCGGGTCCTTCGGACATGCTGGATCGAAAAGCGACCGGTGTATCTTCAGCTTCCGTCTGATGTGGCAGGTGTCAGAACTGAACCGATTACTGCACCCCTGGATCTTGATTTTCCAGCAAGCGACCCAACGCAACTCGCTCGTGCAATTTCGAGAGTATCTGACCGCATTTCGCGAGCAAGTGCTCCTGCGTTTCTTCTGGATGCGGATGCGGAGCGGTTTGACTTGGCGCAACTAATTGTCCTCCTCGCAGAGGCGAACGGAATTCCTATGGCATACCTGATCCCAGCCAAAGGTGTGATAGACGAAACACATCCTTTAGCGATCGGCATATATCGCGGCGCTGGGTCCCCCCCTGAAGTACGCCAGGCCATAGAAAATTCGGATTGTTTGATTTGTGTCGGCACGCGCTTCACCGATGTAGCAACCGGCTTATTCACCCACCAACTTGATTCAAAATCGATCATCGATTTGCAACCCTTCGGGCTCAGGGTAGGCAAAGAGTCTTTCAATGCTGTTGGAACTGCTGAATTGCTCTCAGGACTCCTCACAAAGAACCATAGAACACGCCCCTTTTTGGCTTATCTTGGTCCAAGATCGGTAGCCCGCGGGGAGCCAGATGCTAACGCATCTTTCACACAAGCGGCATTCTGGCCTTGCATCGAGAAGTTCCTGCAGCCCGGTGATGTATTGGTTAGCGACACCGGCACTTCTTTCTTTGCGAGTTCTAACCTGAATTTGCCTGAAGGGACTACCTTTATCGGACAACCCACTTGGGGGTCTCTCGGGTACGCACTCCCCGCTACTTTGGGAACCTGCCTCGCAGCTCCTGAACGGCGGCATCTGCTGTTTCTCGGTGATGGCGCATTCCAAATGACAGCTCAGGAACTTTCGACCATTCTATGGCGCGATCTCAACCCGATCATCTTCCTGCTCAACAACGACGGTTACACTATCGAGCGCCTGATATATGGGGCAGATTCAAGCTACAACGACATAAATCCATGGCGTTATGGACAATTTTCCGCTGCCGTAGACCCTAGAGAACGCGTCATGATTCACTGTGTCCGAAATGAGGCCGAACTGCAATCTGCACTTCGAGCGACAGATGATTCGACCAGACCTCATCTGATCGAAATCATCTTGCCGCGCATGGACGCACCCGATTCGCTTGTGCGCTTCGCCAAGAAGGCTGCGGAGTTCGATTTTCCGCAACTTCTTGAAGAGGAGATCAAGCAAATCAAATAATCCTTAACTGACAGATCTGTACGTAGCAGCCCAACGACAACAATCCCCGGGAGGTAGCTGTTAACTAGCCTTGCTCCATCCGCAGTTCTTCTGCGCCCTCAGTCTCGATAAGATCGAAGAAGCTCTTCTGCGCACTTTCTATTCTCGGCATCGTCAACTTAACGATCAGCGATCAAAGTGGCTCAGAGGAAACAGCCACGCCGCCGTTATGGAATGAGAGCTAGGCGAGCGGTTTGTCTCCAGAGTTGAAAGGCTTTGGTGAGTAGTTGCCGATGGCGGTAGCGGACCAGAACAGCCCTTCCCTTCATGTTCAAGACAACAAGATTATCAGATGATATTCCCTCTGATCGCCTACCTAATAAGTGTCATTAGTTCGGGAATAATAGATCGATAGAAATGTTTTATACACAAATACAAGAAGCTCTCGAGCGTGAGCGTAATTAGATAGCTGCATCAAAGGCTATCGCTACAACGTCGGAACAGTTCTGATTAGGATGAAGTAAGCCTCGAAGTTGATTACGCAATCTAATGCCTCAAGTAAATTGAGGCATTGGGCTCGCACATACGATACGGGCCTCTGAAAAATTCGTATAGTCAGTTAAACATTAGCAATCAACCGATCAAAGGATATTGTGATGGCACCCGATCAAATTAAGTTAAATGCATTTATGGACAAGTTCATAAGCGATTTTGGGGCCGTGATGCATGCCGCAACAATCGTAGTCGGAGACAAGCTCGGCTTGTACAAAGCACTCGCCGAAGGACCACTCTCGGCCGAAGCACTCGCACAGAAGACCGAAACCGATGCTCGGTATGTGCGCGAATGGCTTTCGGCACAGGCGGCAAGTGGCTATGTGGAGTACGACCCCGGCACTGACAACTTCAGTTTGACCGAGGAGCAGGCGTTCGCGCTTACCGTCGAAGGTGGTCCAGCGTTCATTCCGGGTGCGTTCGATCTTGCGGTTGCACAATTTAGGGCGATTCCTGACATGACCTTAGCGTTTTGCACCGGAGCCGGATTCGGCTGGCACCAGCATGACGCAGCGTTGTTCCATGGCACCGAGCGCTTTTTCCGACCGGGCTATGCGGCTAATCTCGTGAGTACGTGGATTCCAGCGCTCAATACCGTGCATGACAAGCTTCAAGTGGGAGCACAGGTCGCTGATGTCGGCTGCGGACACGGTGCCTCCACCGTCATCATGGCGCAGGCATATCCTAACTCGACGTTCGTCGGCTTCGATTATCACGAACCGTCGATCCATTACGCGAACGAGGCTGCTTCGCTCGCGGGCGTTGCCGATCGTGTGCGTTTCGAAGTTGCCAGCGCCGGTGCTTATCCCGGTCACGATTACGACCTCGTCACAGTCTTCGACAGCCTGCATGACATGGGCGACCCGATCGGAGCGGCAAGCCACGTACGGAACAGCCTGAAGCCGGATGGAACCTGGATGGTGGTAGAGCCGTTCGCGAAGGATCGTCTCGAAGAAAATCTCAATCCAGTCGGGCGCATCTTTTATTCGGCATCGACGTTTATCTGTACTCCTGCCTCACGCTCCCAGGAGGGAGCTATGTGCCTTGGTGCGCAAGCCGGTGAGAAGCGTATTCGCGAGGTTGTCACTCGTGGCGGCTTTACGCGCTTTCGTCGTGTAGCAGAAAGTCCATTCAACTTGATTTATGAAGTGCGTCCTTAGCCGCCTACTAGCAAAATGTACCCGGCAAGCACTGAATCACCATGGGAGCTAATCGAGTACAGGTCATTTTGGACTCACCTGAGCACTGCGCGGCAAGATCACTTGACAAAATCCGTCCCCGAGCTTTATCCTGAGTGAGTAGTCAGGTTACGAGAGGCGATATGGCCCAAACAAAGAAGACCGATAGGCGCAATGCCATACTCGTCGCGGCCACCAACTTGATTGCCATTCAAGGCCTCGGCGCTCCAACTGCGAAGATCGCCAAGGCTGCTGGAGTCTCTGATGGCTCTCTGTTTACGTACTTTCCAGATAAGGACGATCTTCTCAACCAACTATACGTCGAACTCAAGATTGAACTGCGTGAAGCCGTCTTCGCCGCTTACCCCCGATCAGGAATTCCGAAGCAGCAGGCCAGGCATCTCTGGGACGTACTGATCGACTGGGGGTTGGACGAGCCACCAAAGCGTCGCACCATGGCTCAGCTCAATGTGTCCGATCGCATTACGGCAACAAGCAAACAGGCAGGCATGGATGGGTGGGAGGACATCGCAGCCATGATGCAGAAGGTCTCGGCGAAAGGGCTTCTGAAAGACAGGCCTTCTACATTTTCGATCAAGATTCTGCTTGTTCTTTCTGAACTCACCATGGATTCGATTCTTGAGTTTCCGAAGGAAGCTACTGCCTATCGTCAGGCAGGATTTGATGCCTTCTGGAACGCGGTCGCGAAGACATGATTTTATTCCATTATATTTTGAGCGCCTACTCACTATCTAATGCTTAGTTTTCTCTTCAACCTTAACCCAAGGAGTGTTTCTATGTCGAACAATCTCAGCAAAATCTTCTTCCTGACCGGCAGCTCACGTGGCCTTGGTCGTAGACTCGCCGAAGCAATTCTCGAAGCCGGACACCGGCTTATCGCAACAGCTCGACAGCCAAAGCAACTGGAAGATCTGGTCCAGCGGTATGGAAAAAGTGTTCTGCCGCTCGCACTGGATGTCACAGACTACAAACAGGCGCAAGCGGCCATCCAGCAAGGAGCCGATCACTTTGGCGGGCTTGATGTCGTCATCAACAACGCTGGAAGTGCCGTCGTCGGCTCCGTCGAAGACCTCGCTCCAGACGTGTTCCAGGAGCAGGTCTCGCTCAACTTCATGGGAGCCATTCACGTTACGAAGGCGGCGATCCCAATCTTCCGCAAGCAGGGACAGGGCCGTCTCATCCTAGTCTCATCCATTGGTGATCGCATCGCGACGCCCGGTGCCTCTGGCTACTATGCGTCCAAGTGGGCAGTCGCAGGCTTTGCAGAGTCGCTTGCCTTGGAGGTCGGTCCTCTCGGAATTAAGGTCTCGGCGGTCGAGCCGGGTGGTATGAAGACCGATTTCGCGGAGGACACGTCTCTGAAGGTAGTACCCAGCAACGCAGTCTATGATGACACGGTCGGTGCAACTGTACGGATGATGAAGTCCCCCGACTACGCCGCCAGGTTAGGCGACCCAGCCAAGGTAGCGAACGTGATCTTGAAGGTCGCTGGACTGGAAGATCCACCCCTTCGCTTGCTGATCGGCAGCGTCACTATGCAGTACGCGCATACATTCGATCAAGCACGCGCCGCCACAGATGAAAAGTGGAAAGAGCTCAGCGCTTTGGCGGACTAGGTGTTTAGTCCCGGCATTGGGGGATTGGGTCGAGTGTAAATCTGTCTGGGTCGTGGATCCAGAGTTTGCAGATGGCTTCGTAGGGTGTGAGGCCGCGAAGGGTCTTGAGTCGGCGAGCGAAGTTGTAGGCTGCGATGAAGGCCGACAAGTGCGCTTTGAGTTGTTCGTGCGTGTCATAGAAGAAGCGTTTGACGGTGGCTTCCTTGATGGTGCGGTTCATGCGTTCGACCTGTCCGTTGGTCCAGGGATGGTTGGGTTGGGTCAGACGGTGGCCGATGCCATGACGAAGACAGGTGCGATCGAAGGGATGTCCACGCCATCTTGCCGTAAGCCCTCCACGATTCTTCGGCAGATCGGCGAACTGGATTCCGTTGTCGGTGAGCACAGTGTGGATGCGATAGGGAACGGCTGCGACGAGTGCTTCGAGGAAGGCTGCGGCCGCCTGCATATCGGCCTTTTCAACGAGTTCGACCACAGCGAACTTCGAGGTCCGGTCGATGGCCACCAAGAGGTAGAGCTTGCCTTCGGCCGTTCTCACTTCCGCCAGATCGATATGGAAGAAGCCGATCG
>JAOAPF010000434.1 GCA_025462755.1 Edaphobacter sp. | reverse complement strand
CACGGCCATATACTCCGGCATGTAGCGGCCGGCCTGGCGCAGGAACCAGACTGGAGTGCGGTCGACGGGGCGGCGGAGACAGGCGCGCACGAAACGGCTGCCGCCGGGGGTCGTCTCCGCGCTGGTTTGCGTTGCGGGGCGTGCTAGGAACGCATCGGTCAAGAAAAGATCTCCTCTTCAAGCGTAGCACTCGGGGATCGCGTTTCGCGAGTGCCGCCTACTCCCTCGGGTAAGGTTTGAAGGGAATGCGATAGAGGATTCCGATGCTAAAGATCTGCGGAGTAAATGTAGTTTTCAACCCCGTATGCCAATGTTCGAACTGGTAGTCGAAGCGTGCGGCCCAAGTGGGAGTGATGTCGTAATCGAGCCCGGCGCCTGTGGAGTACACGGTGGAATCATCGTAGTAATATCGCGGCCCCGAGGTGACGGGGTTAGCAAACGTAATCTTTCCGTAACTGCCAAAAAAATTAGCGTATGGGTAGAAATTTTTGAATCGATGTTCGACGCGAATGCCGCCGCCGAATGTCTTCTCGCTGACAGTGCTGCCGGTGGCGATTTTGGAACGAACCTCGAGCGACGGGGTAAGAAGCCAATGGAGATAGCGGGTGTAGGCGAACCCAACGGTGAATCCATTGTCTTTTTGCGAACTACGATCGGTGGACACCCGGGAGTACGCTCCGAAGAAGGAGATAGCGGCTTCTTTTGACGCGGTTGGACGCCCCTGTGCCTCAAGAGATTTGGAGTGGAGACCAACAACTACCAACGTCAGAAGTGAAAAGATTGGAATCCGGCCTGGGACCGGGTATATCAGCATCGGCATCCCCTTCGCAGGTGGGCCTTTCCCGCGGAGAGAGCGGCCGCATCTCGGTTTCGTGACTACAGATTGGATGCTTTACACGAATGCTCGTTGCTTGCATATCCCTATAATGGGGAACGATCGTCTGTAGTTTTAACCCTCAATCCTCAAGCCGGAACGTAAACTCTTCAATTACAGGGTTTGTCAGCACCTCACGCGCAATCCGTTCCACCTCGGCCTGTGCGGCGTTCTGTTCCAAGTTATCGTCCAGTGTCAGCAGGAAATACTTTCCCTGCCGCACATCGGTAACGCCGCTATATTCCATCCGCCGCAATGCATCTGCGACCGTCTGCCCCTGGGCATCCAGCACCGTTCGTTTCAGCGTGACATAGACATGAGCCTTCATCCTGTCTGATTATAGACAAGGTGCCGCATTTGCCCTCTCGCCACGTCATGGCGAGCAGGTATGCCTGAGGCCCCAACTGGTATCACGCCTGCAATTTGCGAATTTTTTTAGAAGAGAAGAGATCCCCGATTTTATGACGAATTACCTGGAACTGCCCGTAGGGTCTAACAGCCCCGAGGTCATCAACGCTGTCATCGAAATCCCCTACGAGGGCAGCAACAAGTACGAGTACGACAAGGAACTCCAAGTCTTCCGTCTGGACCGCAATCTCTACTCACCCGTCCACTATCCCGGAGATTACGGCTTCATCCCCAGCACCCTGGCCGATGACGGCGATCCCCTCGACGCGCTCGTTCTCGTCGACGCGCCAAGTTTCCCCGGCTGCGTCATGGAGGTCCGTCCCATCGGCATTTTAGAAATGCTCGACCAAGGCCTCGGCGACGAAAAGGTCCTTTGCGTGGGTAAAAACAACCCTCGTTATAAGGACGTCTGGAACTTTTCCGAGATCTACCCCCACATGCTCCGCGAGATCACCCACTTCTTCTCCATCTATAAGGACCTCGAGGGCAAGCGCGTCGAAGTGAGGGGCTGGCGCGACGCCTCCTTTGCTCGCACCAAGGTAGCCGAGGCCCAGCAGAACTTCATCGACAACAAAACCAACCCCAGGCCGAAGCCCGTTCCGCAAAAAGCAGAACCCACTGCCGATCAGAAACGAAGGGCTTCCGACTAATCGGCTTTTTGGTGTCAGGCTGCAGGCGCTATGCCAGGCTATAGGGTGGCGAGTGTTGTTGCTGTCATCTTGAGCGCAGCGAAGGATCCCGAAGCATTCAATGCGGCACGAGCCTGCGGACCCTTCAACTCCGACTATCCACAAACCCCTCGCTGCCCCCAACGCGCCACCAAATAGACCAGCGGCCCCGCCACTGCCACAAGCGTCGCGAATTCCAGCGCGGGCAGCCCCGCCACCCGTTCGTCCCGTGCCGCCCACAGCGCAAACCCGATCAGCAGCATCGGCCCCACTCCCATCCCCACCGCGCCCCATAACCCACCCGGCACCCGAAACGGCCTCACCAAGTCCGGCTCCTTTACCCTCAGCACCACCAGCGCAACAAACTCCAGCCCCAGCGCGCCCCCATACAGCACCAGGTCGATCGAGATCAGCCGCTCAAATGACATTCCCAGCGCCAGCGCCCACGCCACCGAACACAGCACAACGCTAACCCAAGGAACTCCGGCCTGCGTCCTCCGACCCACCACTTTCGGCAGCAGCCCTTCTTCGGCCAGCGCATACGGCACTCGCGTATAGCTCATCATCAAGGCGTTGAACATTCCAAATCCATTGATCGTCCCACCCAGGACCACGCACAGCGCCAGCCACGGCCCGACCACCTCGCGTGCCGCATCCGCCCACGCACCCGTCGAAAACTGTTCCGCCGGAATTCCCGCCAGCGCCACCGCAGCCAGCGGTAGCAAATACGTCAACGCCACCAGCCCCGCCGCTGTCAGCATCGCCCGCGGATAATTCCGCTGCGGTGCCTGCACTTCCTGCGCCACAGTCGAAGCGTTATCCCACCCCATGTAGTTCCACAGCGTCACCGAAACCGCCCCGGCAAAATCCGCCCCCGCCGCGGGAGCCTTCAGCCAAGAAGAACTCCCTTCAAAATTCCCCTGCCCATAATGCCCTATCAAACCCTTCCACAACCCTACCCCAGTCAGCACCACAAACGGCGACAGCAGCAAGCAGAACAGCCCCACGGACCCTTCACCCACTGCACTCGCCCCGCGCAGATTCCACGCAGCACACAGCACCACAACCGCCAGAGCCCACCACGTTCCGCGCGAACCCGCCGTCCACGCCGGCTCCAGCCTTCCCAGGTACGTTACAAAGATCACCGGATAAATCGCCATGTCGAACACGCTCGCCGCCATGCTCAGCCAGGCCTCCTGAAATCCCCAGAAGGCACCCAGCGCCCGCCTCACCCAGCAGTAGTACCCACCCTCCTCCGGCAACGCAGAAGCCAGTTCCCCCACCATCAAGCTTGTCGGCAGACTCCACACCAACGGCATCAGCGCCAGCAGCAACAGAGCCCGCCCATACCCAGCTTTCCCGATAATGTCTTCCAGCCCATACGGTCCACCAGAAACCATAAAGTACGTCGCCGCAATCAACGGCAGCAGCCGCATCTTCTTCGAGCCGCCCAACCCTCTCGCCACCCCGCCCCCTCTTGTTTTAACAATGGATAGACACAAATCTACCCGACCTTGCCGTTCTCCCCCAATCGCAAGTTATAATTGCCTCAGCCAGGGCGCGAGAAGAGAAACTAGGCACGGAATCCCGCCCACGCAATAAAGATGGAGAGTTGGCCGAGTGGCTGAAGGCGGCGGTTTGCTAAACCGTTATAGGGCGAAAGCTCTATCGGGGGTTCGAATCCCCCATTCTCCGCCATCCTTTTATAATCAATTACTTACGACACTGGCTACAGTATTGGCTACACAATCGTAAGTTGATAAACGGTACGAGCCGCTCCTGACGGGTATTGACCCTTGAGGAGTAAGAGATGCCCGTACCTGCCGTCCGCCTGAAAATCAGAGTGAGGCTTTCCAACGGAAGCCGAGCCTACGTCGACCCGGTCTTTTCTTCCAATGGAAAGCTGAAGCCGCTCTACGCCGTCGTGAATGGCAAGCCTGAACATCATCCAGAAGGCGTCTACAACCTCCGGTACATTAAGGCTGGCAAACGCGTGTGGGATGCCGTGGGCACCGATGCTCAGCTGGCCCTTACCGCGAAACTGCGAGTTGAGCACAAGCTTCAAGCGGTTTCTTTGGGTATCACTGATCCGGATCCCATCAAAACCGCAGACAAGACTGACCTCGCTGCTGCCATCAAGGAATATCTCAGCGACACCGCCAAGGCAAAGTCGAAGCGTACCCTCTACGCTTACACCCGCACCCTCACGGTGTTCGCATCGACCTGCTCCCGGCAGTACATGGAACAGATCAACCGGCGAGACGTCCTCAATTACCTCGACCATCTGAAGACGTCCGGCAACGTGCCACGCACCGTAGCGAACTACTCCAATTTTCTGAAGATCTTCTTCAACCACAACAAAGTAGCTTGGCCGCTCGAGAGGACCGACCGAGTGAAGTTCACCGAGAAGGTCGTCTCCGCCTATGAGCCTCATGAGATCAACGCCCTCCTGGCAGCAGCGGACCACGAGGAGTCGGAGCTCATGCAATTCTTTCTCTTCACAGGAGCCCGCGATCGGGAGGTCCAGTACGCTACATGGCGGGACGTAAACCTTACCGCAAAGACCTTCGCCGTTACTGAGAAGCTTGACCTTGGGTTCAGTCCAAAAGATAAGGAGGAAGGGGAGATTCCAATCCCCGATTCGCTGGTTGATAGGCTTTGCGCCCGCCGCAAAAGGCATCCTGACAGCCGCTTGATCTTTCCCGGCATCGGCGGGAAGCCGAATGGCCACTTCCTGCGCACACTCAAGTGGCTTGCCCTACGTGCGGGCATGAACTGCGGACATTGCTACAACAAGACAGGCGCGTGCTGTGCGACGAAGCCGGTGTGTAAACGCTTCGAGCTTCATCGGTTCCGAAAAACATTCGCAAGCATGCACCACGAGGCCGGAGTTTCAGCGCGTACCATCCAGCAATGGCTTCGTCACTCGGATTTGGAGACTACGTTGAAATACTTGGCCGCGAGCGACCATAAGAGCGTGAAGATCCGGGATCAGGTCAACAACACCTTCGCGTTCGTAAAGGTAGCCGCATGATCTCAGAATCCGATCGGAATACAAGGTGGGCGCGAGATCTGGTTCTTTGATGCGCCAGAAAAACGAATTTATTTGCAACCGTATTCGTGGTCGGCATTATCAGGCCGGTATTAGCCTGTATGACACGACACGAAGTCCGACTCAAAAATACAATCGTCGAGCAGCTCAGGCAACGGATGACCTACGTCCGCGCCACCGAAGTGATGTCGATCCTTGGGGTGACTCGCAACACCCTCTGCGACTGGATCAATGCGGGTACACTACCGGCCTATCGGCTCGGCAAGAACAATGTTTTTGACCCTGCGGAGCTTGCTGCGTTTCTGGAGACCCGCAGGACAGGGGTCTGACAGCCTTGAGGACCTCGAATTGATCTGCGAAAGACTCATTTAGGAAAAATGGTCGGCCCTAGCAGACGACTTTCGAACTTTCTTGCATGCTGAAGGTTCGTAAAGGAAGTTTTTGAGCATTTGATTATTGGTGCAATGGCGATCTTGCAACAGTTATCGCCCGGAGAGCGCTCACCCGCCGGGTGCCCACGTCTCGCCGCTTGTCCTGGAGGTAAAGTTGGCCTCATGGCCGACGCCACAAATCCCAAAAGCTTTGAGGAGATTGTAGAGTGGGCATACACCACCCTGCCCCAGAAGATCAGGGACCTGCCAGATTTCCCCGGCATACAAGTGGTTGACGAGCCTCCTGCGGACGTATTGGAGGACATATCGAACAGAAAGAAATGGCGTCGTGGAACTGAGTTATTGGGATTGTACAGCGGCACACTTAGGACGAAACGGTCATTCACCCAGGTGAAGTATGCCCCCGACTTGATATTTGTTTTTCGCGGCCCCATTCTGCGGTGTTCAAAAGGAGATTTGCGGGCCGAAGTGAAACGGGTGGTGTGGCATGAGGTTGCACACTGGCTTGGCTACGAAACCGAGGAGCAAGTGGAGGCCTTGGGTTTATGAGCCTCCACGAACTACGGTTGTGAGTGCAATTATTTATCACCAACTTTCCCAGTCCGCTCGTCAACCCGGATCGAGTAGCCCCCCGATCGCTGCGTTGGCTGGTTGGGTCTTCGCGGTACACGTAGAGAATGCGTCTATCGGCAACCCAGGGCAGAGCTTGTTTTAGCCGGGTATCGTTTAAGGCGACCTGTAGATCGCCACCGTTCGCGTCGCGGGTCTGCAATGAAAAACTGAGTCCTGCTGGAAAGGGCGCACGCAAACCGAGTCTCTCGATGCAGGCGATCCGTTGCCCGCTTGGCGACCAGACCACGGGCGAGATTCGGCTTCCCATCGGCCTATCCGCCGTTTCCGCCACCGCGATTTTTTGTCGATTCGCGCCATCGGAATCCATCAACCAAAGTTCTTTACCAAAGTCTCGTCCAGGGCCAGGGAGGTAGGCCATCCGGGATCCATCCGGGGAAACCGCTCCCGTAGTAGCGTTATCCGTCAGCTTCAGCGGATTTCCACCTAAAAGAAGCATTTACGATGATTTGAATGGCCTTCACACTCGAGAACTTACTGCCCGCCGACCAACAACTGAGGATCGTTCAACCTCACGAACCTGTCAGCCACGCTATTGACCTCATGTGCCAGCATGGTTACGGACAATTGCCGGTGAGTGGGGCAAACGGGAATTTTCTCGGGCAAGTTATCACCTTCGAATCTGTCATTCAGGCGATTCAATCCTTTCAGACTAAGCCAGAGCTCCTGCTCATTCGTGATGCGGCTCAGAGGGTACGCAGCTACCCAGCCGACGCCGACTTGCTAGCTACCCTAGACGACATCCATCGTGACAACTTTGCGCTCATTGTGGATGATTCGAAGCTTCGGGGCATCGTCACTACTGCGGACGCTGCCGTGTTTTTCCGTGAATACGCGCAAGATTTGATGTTGATCGAAAGCATTGAGTCTCGCATAAAAGACGCAATCCAAGCGCTGTATGCGGGCGACGTGGTCCGACTGGAAGCTGCCATCGCGAGAGTGACCGACCGAGGTGCCGATATTCGCAGGAAGCTTCCTAAAGCGATCAGGGCATTTCTCGCGAAAGTCGATACTCCGCTCCGTGGCGAGCTTGATCCAGGTGCACTTGCTGAAGCTGAGAAGAAGTTGGATCTGCCTGAACCCACTGGAGAATTCGAGAAGCTGTCGCTTAACGAACTGATCGAGGTTTTATTGATACACGACTGTGCTCCACGCCTATCACAGTCGCAGAATGTCTCAGAACTGCGTGAATTGCTTCAGAGAGTACGGAATGCGCGGAACAAGTTGGCTCACTTTCGAGATGACCTAAGCTTCGAAGAACGGCGCACGATCAAGTTCGCAGCCGAGTGGCTCGAGAATAACCTTCCTTTACCCCCGCCAGATGTCCCATCTCCGCAACCAACCCCTTTAGCAACCCGACTGACTTCACCTCCCTCGGAGGTCATGGAAGAGGAAACAGAGGGGCCCACGGGCAGCTACAGTCTACTGGCAGCTCACCTTGAGATCGTGCCGACAGATGTTGGTTCCGTAACCCTGACTTTTGATCAAATTGAACAGATCCTAAAGAAGGAGTTACCGCGATCGGCGTCGGAGTATAGAGCCTGGTGGTCCAATGATCCAACTAAGCCACAATCTGCAGCGTGGCTTGATGAGGGATGGCGAACTACATCTGTCAACATGACAGAGCGCCGATTAACTTTTGTTCGAACCAACGACCGCAAGGAGGCTTACATACGCTTCTTTGCAAAGTTGAGTACTCGACTTAAGTCAGAAAGAGATTTTCCCTTGCGTCATAGTTCACCCCAGGGTATGAATTGGCATGTACTTGCCTCGCTAGATAAAGGAGACGCAGCAAGCGTCATTGCCTCATTTACTCGAAGGAAGCTCTTTCGTATAGAGGTTTTCATAGATTTCGGCGGCCGCGACGAAAATAAGAGATGCTTCGACCAACTTTTTACACACAGAGACGAATTAGAACATGTTGTCGGTGAACCGATGGAATGGGAGCGTATGGACCATAGGCGGGCATCGCGTATAGCGATCTACACCAAAGCCCAAATATCGACGGATGCTGATAATCCAGTGCTTCTAGATTGGGCAGTGAAGAGAGCTAACGATCTCTATCGGACATTCAAGCTTCACTTTATGGATCCTTCACTTGCGGCCACCTAGACTCCGGATCAGAGCCCGACGGCTATGCGCGACTTGATCCGGAGATACTCGGCCAATCGCACATCGTACGGTGGCTCAGCAGGAGATGCTGACGTTGATCCGCGCCCGAGATGTCCTGGTGCGTCTACGCATGGGAGCGGTGAACTCGGTGGGCGGCCTGGTCAAGCCCTGCGGGTGTCGCCTTCGATAAAGCCATATTGGAGGAAAACAAGAAGTGTGATCGCCCCGCCCCATCTTGTATTCACGTAGTCCTGCAGCCGTATGGCGAAATCAGAGGAGAGCTGGGCGTCCGGTGTGTCGAAGTTTAGTGCCAGCATACGCAACCCTAAGCATGGCTCCACCTGGGCGGCCGCCTTTTCGATTGTTGAGACAGCCTTCTCGAATAGTCGGTCCTCGGCTACGAACGGTCCAGTCGGGAAATCTCCCCCAATAGGCCTCATCAAGGAAACTCGCCCTTCTCCCCAATTGAGATTGACACGAACCTCCACGCGTTGTCCGTTCGCTGTCGGCAGGTGCAATGTGCATTCGGACGGAACATCGCTCTCCTTCAGATGTTCAACGAACGAGTAAATCGCGTTGCTCTGGTCATCATCGGCGGTGTTGTCCCAGTGATGCGTCAGAACGATATTGACCTTTGACATCCTGGGGCGGGACGAGATAAGCGCTCTCCGAGCGTCCACGAATGTGTCGATGATACCAATGGGCGGCCGGAGGTTTTTGATTTCAAGACATCCCTCCTGTGGTTTTCCGCCATCGCTGTGAACGGTGCAACCGAAATCATGGCTCTTGGTTTTCCTTGCGGGCAACGGAAAGAAGTGGGATACGCCTCTGCCTGCCAGATCGGCGACCACACACACTTCGAGGAAGAGATCCTTGAGACGGGCGTCGAATAATCGGGGCGGGTCGCGTCTTGCATGGCCACTGCCTTCAATGAGTATCTTCTGCACAGCAGCGTCAATATCCTCGACGGCTTCGAGGAATTTGGCAGATCGGTCCTCCCAGAAGCTGAGGACGTTCGTCGTGTCGGTCAGCAGCATGGAAAGGATGAAGCATTCTGGATTCGCCGCCTCAGAGCGTATCCGCATCAGCGCTCCCAGGAGCCGATCGATCGCCGGATATCTCCTCAGGGCTTCGTCGAGCTGAACGCGGGTCGCCGAGGGCACCATCCTCCGATCCTAGTACAGTCTCATTCCGGTTTTTGCAGATTCCGTCGATTTCGTTTCGCTCTACCAATCAACGCACGCCGCCATGCTACGCAACAAGTTCAGATGTCGTCAGCGGCGGTGCGCTGTGGTTCGGCACTATGGACAATTAGCCGCACAAACAAATGGCCTCCCAATAATTGGGGAGGCTGCCTGCTGGTGGGTATTAGTTCTCATATGTGCATTAAAGCTAGAAAAGTGACTACGCTCATCGCCTCGTGCGACGAGCACGACGCCTTCACCGGGGGAACCTCAACCTTCCCTGAACAAGAAGCCGCAAAAAAAGAGAGATCGGCAAGATGCAGACGCTGTTCTCGTTGCGTTGAGCACGCACCCACGAAAATAAGCGGGAAATATTTCTTGGAAGGAAATCGGGGTTAGGCGTTCACGATGGGTATTACTCTACATGGCCATTATGAATGAGACACCAAAGGAAGCAATCGTTGACCAACTTAGACAAAAAGCTACCGCATATCGGGACATAGATGGAAAAGAAAACGGTCGCCGTGTAACAAGAGATGAGCGTCGCCTGCTTATCCGGGATGAGGTTCTCAGGCTGCTCCAACTCCCGGACGACAAGGTCCAACAATTGATCAACACCCGACAGATCACAGCTTTTCGAATCGCAGGCAAGGAACCATTCGATTCGCGGGATCTCAACCAATTGATCGAATCATATAAATCCACTGCTGCAAGGAGAGCACAATGACGAACCTGTCCTTGAACTCCGTGCTCCAGATGGTTCTGCATTTTTCCGTGCCGATCCACTTCCAACCAGTTGACGGCAGCTCCCACAAAACTACAGAGCCTGGACCAAATATCGGAGCGAAAGAAGCACCTGACAGGGCGTACACATGGAGCGTTTTTTGCTCCCTCTCGAAAATAATCTGCCGCAAATTCCACAACCAGATTTCCACCTCGTAGGTTATAGATGAACGGCGAAATAGGTCCCACTCGAAGAGGAGGCCTATGAATATTGAAGCAAACGAATGAGGGTTGAATGTCTCCACGCTGATCAGTTCAACAACCACCGCGCTCGCGCGGGGGCGTTTCCCAGTGATGAGGTACCTCAAAAAGTAAATCGGCCACGCCGTGGGTCTGGCACCATTCACGACAGATCTCACCCTCTGGCTCAATCACAACAGACCCACCTCGCAAGTTCGCGCAAGACGCGCCAGGAGTAATTCTCATGCTTATTCAGCAACCCACCCGCCGCCTGCCTATGAAAGTCGCCCCGCGTAGACTGCCCCCGGAACAACTTCACCGTATCCTCGATCTCTCGACAGACGACCCGACCTTGCGTGATCTCCACGATGTGGTAATGACGATCTCGAACATCGGCATCCGTCCCAGGGAACTCCCGAAACTCCGCTGGTGCGACTTCGATGTTCACGGTCGTAGGCTCCTCATCGCAGACAGGAAGCGCGCCTCCATGCGCTTTGTACCTCTCGACCCGGAGATGCTTCAGATGTTTGAGGTACGTGGTGGCCGGGAGTCGGGCGCGGAATACATTTTTGGCACCTCACGTCGGGCACTTCTCTACCGCGTTTCGCGGCAGCTCGGCACGCTTTGCGACAGGATTGGCGCTAGCGGCGTCACACTTCATCTCCTGCGCCGCTCGTTCTTCGAACGGGTTCAGCCGTCAACACATTTGAAACTCCAATAGTGGACGTCCGGGAATAGCTTGCATGGGCGGACAAGTCAGGTCATTGCAATGTGGCACATGACATTTCAAACGTAACGACATTCTCAATTGGATCGTCGCTGTAGGTCGCCGGAAGATTGGGAATGCAGCCGAACGTCCGACTGACAAGTGCCGGTCGGAGAACCCGGACACGGTATTTTTTTAACAAGAGGAGCAATAGCATGCTAGAAGAAGCAGGAAAGAGCACCCACCAAAATTCGGTATCAAAGAAGGCCCGTCCGTTGATGTCGCTCGACGAAGCCGGTGCAATTGCGGCAAAGAAGGGCAGCGGGGAGCTCATGGACCACCTGTTGTTTGAGGCCTATCCCCGGAAAGGGAAGCGGTACCCCAAGCTAACTTACGAGGATTGGCTTACCTTGGTTGGCGACCAGTGGAACCGGTGCGACCGGGGGATCAGCCTTTTCAAGTCTGAATTGCAGAAAGCCCTTCCCCATCGCGGACCGGTAAGGCACATGATGACGGGTGATGAGAATGCTGCTTAC
Source organism: Edaphobacter sp. (assembly GCA_025462755.1). GTDB lineage: Bacteria > Acidobacteriota > Terriglobia > Terriglobales > Acidobacteriaceae > Edaphobacter. The sequence goes on along the minus strand of JAOAPF010000434.1, from coordinate 6,477 downwards.
GATGCACTTCCCGAGGTCGTGACCATCTATCGTGGATGTGATGCTGCGTCAGCGTCATTACCGGGAATCTGTTGGAGCTTGAATAAGGATGTCGCCAACCTTTACCCCTTCTTAGGTCGATTTCGGGCAAAGAAGCCAACGGTGCTCACAGCCTGCGTGCCGAAGCACTGGATTCTGGCCGTCAAGCTCGAACGGCAGGAAGAGGAGATTATTACGTTTGCCGCCGACGTGAAGATGATCAGACCAGCGGATGGAGATCGCGCGGACGTGTATCAAGCGGCGCGTACCGCGAGGGCGAAGAAGCTGGAGGAAAACCACGCGTAGTCGACTCTGCGGACTCTAATCGGCTGAAGTCCAATCATGGTATGGCGTCGATCCTTAGTCTTTCCCGCCGATTCTTCGAGCCCATTCCAGCGGCAAACGCCAATCAAGAATGATGGCCAGCTAACCACGCACCGAGATAAGACCGCGAATTCTCTACGTTGCCGTGGCCTGCGGTCGCCTCATTCCTCGAAGGTTGAAGAAATGACGGCAACATTTCGATTCCATTTTGTGAAATGCTGAAAACTCGCGCCCGCCGCGATTTATCCCTCTCGTGCGCGATCTCAATAGTTGCCCGGCAACCTCCCACCAACCTTCGATTGCCTCATTTTCCAGGGCTGCTTTGACCGCTACAGACTTCTACGGCGGTTTGACCAGACCAATACTCTTTGCCAATTCCCTATGATTTCCGGTCCTACCGGTGCTACTGTAAGGGTACATACAACTAAAGACTGGCACCTTGGTGCGATAGACCTTGCCTGTCGTGGGGGCGATGATGTACAAGGTTACGCGACCGCACGCTGGTAATTTGCAACCTGCTGTGATTAGATACGTCTAACAAAATGTGAGGCTTGGATGGATGAGAACGTGCCAGCGTTTCCCCCTTGTTCGGTGGTCAACGAGGGAGGCTGTGTGAGGCTAGTATCGTCCAAAGAGACGCATTCTAGCAGTGACCTCAGGTCAATGAACGCAGCCCGCCCACAACAAGCGGCACTGAATTATCCATCGTATATGTGCGCCAACATGCGCCAGTATAGGAAAGGACGATACCCGTATGGCCGCAGCGATCACAACTAATTTCCCGTCTCACTCGGATGACTTGTGGATGCTCGCTAATGCAACGGTCTGTGATGCGAGGGATGTAGCCTCTGTGCTTCCTGTCGCCCGTCCAACGCCCCTAGAAGAACTGATGAGCGGGTTTGCGACGTTCGCGTCGGTGTGGAGGCTGCGCGGCGGATTCCACCGTCTAGTTGTTAGGCAAGGAAAACTCCTTACTCGTTTCCGCGCGGCTCAACCTGAAAATTGGTCATTGGCGGACTGCGCTCACATGTCGCAATTACTAGATGAGTTGTTACAAGATGAAAAGATGGTGCTGAGGAGTGCGCTTGATAGTCCGAAGCATGTTCAGTTCTGGTGGGAAGATTCGCTACAGACTCTTCAGTCACAGACAGCAGACCTGGAGTTGATATGTGTCCGTATGGATGCACTTTCAGTTCCCGAAACCACCATGCCGGGCGATGAGGGTTACAGAGAATTTATGTCCTTGTTGAATGCTCCTTACGAGTACGACTTTTCGACCGATAATGATCGTAGGAAGGCGCACTCACTCACATAACTAAATGTCTCTAGAAGTCGGTTGGTACGATAACGAGCCTGACCTCACGGAGTTCTCACAAGGGGATATTCTTTGCAGAATTCCCTTTCCTACTTGGCCAACATTCCACAGTGCCAATCATGACGAAAAATGGGCAATCCTCCGCGCCCTTCGAAGCAATAGGATATCGTCCCAGTCATCCCTAAAGGTTTTGCCAAATCAGTTGGAAGGTCGAGCACAACGTGATGTGCCGGACGCTTTTTCAAACTTAGATCGCTTCGAGTACATCATGGCCTCTTGTCACTTACGTGATGTGATTGTGCTTTCTAAAAGCTGTTCCCTCGATAACAGCAAACGCAAGCACATCATCATTGCACCAGTCATTGCGATTGACACGTTGCCCGAGGAGGCACGCAGTGCAGGGAAATTAGCTGGACTCCGAGACGGAGATATACCGCACAATTTTTATCTTCCTGCAACCAACGGTATGAGTGAATCGTTCGCAGACATCCTGATGGCAACCTCCATCCACCGGAGCTTTCTCAACGACAACAGCGTTAGAGATCAACTTGTTGCCCGTCTGTCGCCATTGGGAACCATGCAATTACAGATGCAGTTGGCAGAACACTTTGGAACGCAATTTGGTTATGACTTTGAGGACCACTGTCCGAAAGATGGCTGGTATAGCTGTTCAGCCTGTTTCCACGCCGGGAGGAATACTGACAAGCGTCGATTTACGGCGGGTCAGCCATTTGGCGACTGTTCAATCTGCGCCGACGAGGCGAAATTTGTAAAGGTTGGTTAACTTTCAGACAATCCAATGCGGAGATACCGGGGTGAAAACGGGCGGGCAGCAAAGAATCGTGCGACGAGGAAGAGACTTGAAGCCCGATTAAGGCGGCTTGCATTCGTCAAGAAATGCGCATGGAGATTGACTGCTCTATGGTGTTGGCTCCACATTGCTTTTGCTCCGACAAGAGCCAGTTACATATTGAGCCACGGGGAGTCCCACCTGTCGGCTTGGGCCTACCGAATGCTAATCGCGGTGGGATTTGCGCCGAGTAATCAACAACTATTACCGATTGTCTCAAAGCTATTTTGGATACTTTGCATAACGCAATTTTCATGGATCAGGATATTTGGACTGGCGTTGTACATCATGCTATTTCCGATATGGGTTCCGTTGCGCATCATTTTTCGTAAGACATACAGAACCGCTCTGCTTCAGAATAAGACTCCTCCAAACCAGAAGGGGTTGATTGACGCGGACTTTTCACTCACTTCGTTTCTGACAGCAACTCTCCTTGCATGGTTTGTTCTGTATGGAAACTCAACATCTCGCCTCCCTTTGATAACAGCGTTAATCCTTGTAGGTTGGCTCTTCGGAGCTAGGGTCTATGACGCATTCATGTACACCACAATGCTTGACGTCGGAAGCGATGGCCTTCTCGCTAGAATCGCCAAAGCCCCCTTCGACTTATTACGCAAACTCGTAGAGCAAATATCTACAGGCGGAATAAAAACAGACGACCAGCTTAGGGCATCGATCAAGATGCAATCACGCATTCTGCGTTGGTTGCGCAGATTTTCTGTCTATCTGCACGGAAGGGAAGGGAGGAGACGAGCTGCGCTTATGGTTCTGCTTCGGTATATGACAAATCTCGCCCTCCTGGGCATTCTCACAATCCTGTTTTGGGCTTTGGCTATCAAGTTGTACAAGGCTCCCGTGGCGATCAGCTTGCGCGACGCATTGTTGGCCAGCGCCTCCCATGTGATTCCGGGTGTTCCCGATGCAGAAACAACTAAGGTGAGTGTGGGAATTCAGGCAGGCATATCGCTGACGGCGTGGGCTATCTTTGTACTTTATGCGGGTCCGGTCGCATCAATGTTTCCGATGTTGCAGGAACGTTACATCAAACAAGTGAGAGAACACTATGAAACTCTCCGCATAGCGAGAGGTCTTCTCTACCGCGTAAATGAAGCCGTTATGCGCCTGTTTAACGAAAAAGATGCAAAGACAACCATTGATGGAAATCTGGAGAACGTCTCGTATGTTGAACCTCTGATATTGGAGGGGACTTCTGCTGCACCTGCCATCGATAAGGTGATGTGAGGGTATCAGCAATGATGCGGGTTCGCAATCGCTCGCCAAACTCTGTCCTACCCAGTTGGAAACTTTGAAACGGAATACTTTCAATCGGGGCGCAGGCTAAATAAACAGATTGACAGAATGGCTGGGCGATGATCACCTCTTCCTTGCACCCAGCTCCTTCAATCCAAGCACTCCACATCGAGAGGTATTCCGTGCTGTCACGCAGAGTTGTTTTGGAGCCGGTATGTGCTTTAGTGATGTTGAGCTCGGGATTGGCAGGATCTGCTCAGGTAACCAAGAAGCCTGACAAGAAAAAGGCACAAGCGGTTCAACCAGTGGCTTCAAAGCCTGATGCGTCAAACACAGAAGTATTCAAGGCGCAGATTGAAGCGAAGCTTCTTGCTACCGCGCTCAAATCGCCGGATCATACGAACGGTGATTACATTCCTTGTACATTTACTATCAGTGAATTGTTCGCCTTGCGTCAGCAGCCCGCGTTGCTCACGCTGAGTGCAGCTGAGGGCGAGGCCCTGAAGGAACAGGTGCTCGCCGCTGTTTTCGATGGTGGGCAGGGAAAGCTAGTAAAAAATGAACAGGTCTTCGCCTCGTTGATCAGTCAGGAGACGTTCGCCGGACTGACGCCCTCTCAAGCGTTTAATCGGATTCTGTCCGACCTGAGCGTCGTCATGAACACTGCAAAAGACCTGAAAGCAGCGATAACGACCCCACTGTCGAATGCGGATTCAAAACAGCCTTCCGTCGAACAACACGAGCTTCCGCCGTTGAATGCGGAGCAGGTCGCCCATGTCAAGTCTGCACTATTGCGTGATGCGACATTGCTGGGAGCCAATTCTGAGTACCTGAGCGTATTGTCGAATCAGATCGAGAATGCTCATCTTCTCGATTCGCACCCCGAGGATTTGGAGAAGGCGGTCTCAGCAATCTTTGCGAAGACTGATGATTACTTCAAAGATCATTCGCCCACGCAAAAGGAAGCGGCCGCAAACGTTTCAACGAGCATAAGTCAAGTGATGAACTCGACGGCAGACTCCGTTCTTGAGCCGGATAAGACGCAGGTCATTCTGGACAGTGCGCGAAACTCTCTCAGCGCTTTTTCGCGGCCGATCGATATCGGTTGTGCGATGTCAGTTCTAGATTACTCGGAAACCCGGCACTCTTTCGGACCGATTGTCGCGGACCAATATATCGCGGTACAAGTCGTTGTTCGCAATTTAAATGCACAGGAAGAGTTTCTGCTGCACGATGTAGAACTCGCTGTGGATTCGAGTCCTGTTGGCGAGAAAGGGCGTTACTTCTCAGGGCGCGATAAGATGATTGTCCGATCCTTGGCCAATGCGCAGTCTGACTTGAGCCGACGAAACATCATCGTACACGGTATTCAAGGCGTAGGTGCCGTAATGGATGCGGCGGCAATCGTCTTCGGCGGTGCGCTGACCAATGCGGCGGGCGTCTTCAACGGAGCTTTCGCGACAAGCCTCAACCAAGGCTGGCGCGACCTAACGCCGACCCAAGTAAACCTCTTGAACGATACTGGATTTTCGTCCTCTTCGAACTCGCGCACTGTTGTACCGAAGGATGCAACCGCAATGGTAGTAGCCTTTATTCCGGCTAAGCAGTTTGAAGAGGCATGGTGGGTTCAGAACTGCGCGAAGGGCCTCTATTTCCAACAGCCGCCCAAGGATGCTGATCCTACAGGCATTGATCTGGTGGCACCACTGGCGGCCTGCAAGGCGACGGCACAAGGAACCCCGTTGAAGTTGGATCCGGAGCGGGTCAAATACAAGAATTGGTCCCCGTCTGCGCAAGCGATCTTTCAGCAGCTTGCCTACGCCGTGGTCGCGGGTGTGCACGTCGGTGATAATGGGAACGATTCGTCGGTCACACAATTGACTTGCCCGACTGACGGTTTGGGCAATGTTGATTACTCGAAGGCAGTTGGCGGTAATCTGCCCTGCACCGCCAGCGGGGAGAAACTTGAAAAGGTGGCGAGCCTTCGGTTACGGAATGCAAAGGATCAGACCGACCCGGCAACAGCTGATGCGCCGGTATCGGTTAGCGGCGACAATACGAAGGGTGAAATTGCTTTTCCTGTTGAGACCCTGGGCGGACTTGCCGCCCCGCTCTATATCGTCTATAGCGTAGACAAGCGAGGTACAGAAAACAAAACGGCTGCATCGGTACATGTCAGTCAGCAGCCGTTCCTCAGTTCTCTTCAACCAAACGATCCCGAGATTGGCTCGGCTGGTGGCGATGCTAAGGCGGTATCAATCACCGCTAAGGGATTTCATCTGGAGACAATTGACCATGTGGACATCTCGACGGGCGGCGGTGTGGCGCAGCATCTCCCCATCGATCCCGGGGTCAAGAGCCCGACGAATTTTGCCTTCAAACTGACGAAGGCTAACTTCATTACAAACATCGCCGCCGGGACCACCGTAGACTATGATGTAACTCTCGTTCAATCGACTGGGGCCGTTATTGCGAACGGTCAGAAGCTAACCTTGAAGAACACGGACAAGCCGAAGTAGACGTAGCCTCGGCCAGCGGGAAGCGTCCAAGGTGGTGTGAGTTGGGACTGGTGAGGGTCCGCGCTCGTTAAGCTGGGCATTCGGTCATACGCACTTGGAGTGCCCGATCTTTTGTACCAGTTGGATTGTTAGTTTAGCGCAACGAGCTGGTTAGTGATCGGACCAGTATTTCTGTGCCAAGGCTAGAGTTAGTCTTCGGC
>JAOAPF010000429.1 GCA_025462755.1 Edaphobacter sp. | reverse complement strand
AGTTGCGGTCAAAAGGCCTGCCGCGAAGACGAGACACATAGCACAACCAAACACTCTGCTCTGCATTTTCTATTGCTCCTTCGGTTCTTGTACTGGAGTACATCTCGTGCGGTAATTAACCGACTGGTCGAATATAAAATGCACTGCAAGGATTGTCAACGGGAAGCTTGAGTGCGCAGTTGAGCTTAGCTGGCTGCGTTCATGCAGAATCGGCAAGGCTCTGCAAAAGGCAACAATTTCAAGCACGGCACCTAAGATCACCATGGGGTGAAGCTGTGTGAGGCGCGTCTTGAGAAAACCGCCGAGGCCAAGTCTTACGCGATCGTCGTAACGTAGCCGAGCACGATTCCAAAGAGACAGAAGAAGGAGTCGGCCGGGTTCCGCTTGACTGCCATATCACATTGTGCTCAACTCCTCAACGGGCGGACCGGGTCCGTCCGTACGATTTTGGCCGATCCGGAGACCACCGAGTTGAGTCTCGGGACGTCCTTGGTATCGGAAGCACCAAAGCACAGTCGAAGCGAAGCTTTACTGGAACGCTTTAGGTTCAGGAGTGAGGGGCGTTGCCTGTCTATGAGTTTGGACCTTTCGAGCTAGATTCAACAGAACGCTGGCTTCGGCGCGACGGGATCAAGGTGCCGATTTTCCCCAAGATCTTTGACGTGCTCGTTTTCCTGGTGCACCGAAGTGGGCGCCTAGTTGAAAAACACGAATTAAGCGCCGGCGTATGGAACGCGACCTTTGTCGAAGAGGGAAGTATCTGCGTCGCAATATCGACCCTCCGCAAGATGTTGGGTGTGGATGACAATGGCCGCAAATACATTGAAACCATATCTAAGCACGGCTATCGGTTCGTCGGTGATGTGAGAGTACGCGCACAGGAAAACGCTCTAACACGAGTGTTCGAACAAACAGATAAGAATCATATTCCTGCGTCCCGAACTGAAGGTCCGATGGATCCGGAGTCTCCCCCCCAACAGGAACCGCCGCAACTCACCGCTCGGGTTGCACGCGCAGCTCAGGAGCGAGGTTGGCGATCCATGGCACTTGAAGGCCTGCCTGGCCGCCTTGGACTCATTACTTTGTTGGCTCTTACTATCGCTGGCGCGCTCTATTCGGGTTGGCCGAAGAGACACTCCGTCGCTCTAGCGACGGAGACGGCGCCGTTTCATTCTCTCGCCGTACTTCCGTTTACGACGGTAGGGGATCCGGCGGACAATAAATACCTTGGGGTCGGGATGTCCACCGAGGTCACTACAAGGCTAGCGAATCTGCACAAGATTCTTATCCGGCCGAGTGGTGCCATGGCAAAGTATGCCGCCTCCTCTCGCGACCCCGTATCAGTTGCGCGCGAGCAGGGGGTGGATGCGGTGCTGGACGGGCAGATTCAGCATCTGGGAGACCGGATCCAATTGGCTATTCAGTTGATAAGGGCCAGTGATGGAATCCAAATCTGGGGAGATGAATTCGATGAGCAATACACGGACATCTTCTCAATGCAAAACAACGTATCCAGAGCGGTCGCCGAATCCATCCGTTTGAATCTGACCTCTGAGGACGAGCGTCTTCTCGCAAGGCATTCGACAAAGAACAGAGGTGCATACGAGGCCTACGTAAAGGGCCACTTCTTCATGGATAAACGGACGGACGCGGGGCTGAAGAAGAGCCTCGAATATTACAGGGAGGCTGTTGCTTCGGATCCAGGCTATTCAGAGGCCTATGCAGGAATGGCCGCGTCTTACGCTTTGCTCGGCCTATATGCGGGGCTTCCTCCAAATCAGGCGTTTCCGGAAGCGAGGCACGCCGCCTTGGCGGCGCTCCAACTCGATCCCGGGCTATCCGCTGCTCACACTACCCTTGGCTTCGTCAGCTTTTACTACGATTGGGACTGTGTTGTCGCTGAGCAGGAGTTCAAACAGGCGCAATTGACCACTCCGGATGATCCAATTGCGCACACTTGGAGGGGTCTCGCCCTTGCGATTATGGGAAGGAACGAAGATGCAGTTCATGAAGCAAGCTTGGCGATCAGAGCAGATCCTCTGTCGCCTGTCATCAGCACGAATGCAGGATTTGTTCTCGATCTGGCTGGAAAAAGGGAAGAGGCCATCGCTGCTTTCCGCAACGCGATTGAGGTAGACGCTAACTTCCCGCGTGCACACTACCGCCTCGGTAATGCCTATCTGCATCGGAACATGCCAGTCCAAGCGTTGGCAGAGTTGCAAAGCGCGGTTAAGCTTTCCGGGGATGATCCTTATTACGAAGCTGCATTGGGCCAAGCTTATGCAGTCTCGGGTAAACGAATCGAATCACGGAGAATTCTGCGCCACCTTAGAGAAGAGGCGAATAGTCGATATGTGCCTCCCTACGCAGTTGCGCAGGTCTACGCTGGGCTGGGAGAAAAGGATGAAGCCTTTTCGTGGCTCGCTCGAGCCTACCAGGACCGTTCGACCTCCCTGGTCTATCTCAAGATAGATCGGTCCTTCGAAAACCTGCGATCCGATCCCCGTTACTCGACCTTTGCGCATCGACTCGTCTTCTAGTGCAGAATCTCCAACCCGGGTCTCCACCGTGACGTGTGGCTCCAATGGGTAGAGTGATGGGCCGTGCCGCCCGACCCTTTTGACCAATGGAGTTTCATGGAACACTATGAACGGCCTGGATACGAGGTCTTGGGCGCTCAGTAAACCCGTTATTCAGAGTCAGTCAACGCAGTGTTCGCCGCCTGACCATAGTCTCGGGCCGTCCTTCGTCTTCATTCAAATACCCTAGACCACCCATCGGTTCTTCGAATTGTCGTAGAAGGCGTGAACTACCGACGCAGGGGCGTGACTTCGCCCAATCGAGCCGCTTTGCGTAGAACCTCCCCACCCGATGCAGAGTTTTAGCTTTTTTTCAGCCTTTCCAAAGGACATCAGAAATGTTCTGGCATTCGCTTCAACTCCACAAGCGGAACTCCTCTTCAAGACTCCTGGCGCTGAAAATGCGACCAAGACGCTGAGGGGGATGGTTTCTTCAAGCCGTAAGTGCAATGCAGCGATTCTTGGACATCTGCCGCCTGGGCGTGCGGCCGCTCGGCGATGGATGCAATCGGACGGCCCAGTAGAGGATGCCAATAAGACCAAACAGATTGAGCGTTATGCGTTTAGCGGCTCTTAGGTGCGTTTGCTTGGCTGTGGCTATGCTACTTGCCAGCCATTAATCCCCCATGCCAATCTGGGACGGATCGCGGGTGGAATTACGGATCAGACGGGCGTGTCAGTCCCTGAGGCAGCCGTCACGGTGATAGACGTAGAGCGAGGCATTTCGCGATCATTAGTGACCGATGCTGCTGGCGAGTATACGGCGCCTAATCTACTTCCGGGAATGTACACCATCCGAATCGAACTCAAGGGATTTCAGACCGTAGAGCGGCAGAATGTGCTGCTAGAAGTGGGAAAGGAGGTCCGGATCGAGATCAAGCTCCAAATCGGCGAAGAAAGACAGACCGTAACCGTCACGAGTGAAGTGCCACTCATTGACACGACCAGCTACACATTGGGCGGCACTCTCAGCAACAAGACGATCAATGACCTACCCCTAAACGGCAGGAACTATATCGATCTGGTTACGCTCCGGCCAGGGACGAAAGTCTATCCGGGGGGAGGCACGTCCAGGCGAGCATCCAATGGACTGCGCGCCGAAGACATTGGATATCTCATCGACGGTGTTCGTGGCGAAGAAGCCCTCGACGGACGAAGCGTGCTCAATGCCCCGATACCCGCGGGCGATTCCTCCTCCTCTCTGCCAATCGATGCAATCCAGGAGTTCAATACTGAAGAGAACCCGAAGGCCGAGTTCGGTTGGAAGCCAGGTGCGGTCGTCAATGCGGGTCTGAAGTCTGGAACCAACCAGATCACGGCACGGCCTTTGCATTCGGCCGAGACGGCGCGTGGGATGCGCGCAACCATTTCGACGTAGCGCCTCTAGCTAAGACTCCGGTTGCGCTGGAACAATTTGGCGGCTCCGCCGGAGCCCCTTTATCAAGGACAAGCTTTTCTGGTTTGCCAGCTACGAGGGGCAGCGTTACAGCGTTGGTATCACCTCGCCTATCGCAACTCCGGCTACCGGCTCCCTTGCAACCTCGCCGGGCCAAGTAGGAAGATCCCCAAGCACAGCTTGGTGGACGCATGTAACGCCCAATTGGGTCGGATTATACCGCAGCTGACATCGCGTTGGGCGATCCGGGCGCTGACCCAAACACTGCAACGATGGAGCAGGCCGCGCGGCCCTTCACCTTGAATCGGCGGTTTCCATACTTGGCTTCTATCAACCGGCTTGCGAACATTGACGTCGCCAACTATCACGCGTTGCAGGCGACATTAACCCAGAAGGCTATGCACGGACTAGATTTCACCGCAGGCTATACCTATGCCCATGCGCTCGATGACTCGTCGAGTAATTTCAACGCCAATATGCTGCCTGTGATAACGCACGTCCTGGCCTGCAGTACGGAAACAGCGACTTCGATATCCGTCACCGGCTCACGCTCACTAGCAGTTACAGCGTTCCAGGAAGAAAGAGGTTCGGGCAGGCTTTGCAAGGATGACAGTCGAATTCAATCGTCACGCTCCAGACAGGGTTGTCATCGAGCATTCAGGATGTGACCAACGATTTTACCGGTACCAATCAGGTAAACAATCTCGATACTTATGGCCAGACATGGAACTACCAAGGGAATCCCAGCGACTTCAAGTCCGGACCGGCATCCATACATTGCTGGAGCAATGGTTCGGGATCGGCGTCTTTAGGAGGATGCGATCTTTCGGGTTCCAATGGGGGTGGTTCGCCCCCACAGGTGTGCATGGACGCAGCTACAAGGCTTGGTCCTGCTACCGTGGCGTCACTACTGTCCACTGGATGCTACGTCAAGGGGAAGTCTGCGTTGGTTCCTCCCGCCTTGGGAACCGTCGGAACCGGAGGGCGAAACATATTCCACGATTCAGGATTTCGGAACTGGGACCTGTCTGTGGTGAAGAATCAGAAGTACCGGGATCTGCTCACGGCACAATTGAGGGCTGAGTTCTTCAATGTTCTGAACCACCCAATCTTTGCGAATCCGCAATGGACAAGCCGGCCTCGGCTTCAACGACGCGTCGGCAGGGCAAAGTGGAAACTTTGGGTGCGGTTGTGCGACGGCTGAGAAGCAAGCTCAGAAGACGAGCTTCAATCCGAGTTGAACGGACCGGCTGGCGCCCGATCCCAACACTGGGTTTGGAGCCGCCTGATCCGGCGGCTGAACAATCGCGGTGACTCGCGTCGTGTCCGCCTCTTGGTGGAGGTGGGCCGAGGGCGAGCGGTTGGGCAGACGGCTCTCAGCCCGGACTGGGAGGGGCATTTGATTCCTGCGAATGCCCCTCCCAGACCCGAGTCCACTATTTTTAAGAAGTATTTAAGACGATTCTGATGTTTCTCGAAAGACATAAGTGCGCTTGTTCTCATAAGGTTGGCGGGACTTCAAAGCGGCTCTAAAGTGATGCGCGGCCGGGGCGAAGAATGCCGTTCTTTGTATTCAGGAGCACCGTCAACGTGAAGGTACGACAACTCAAGGCCAGGCGCCGTTCTGTCTCCCGCCACCAGGCGTTCGCCATCATCATCCTTTCGCTACTGTTTTTGGCTGGGGCGAACGCCTTGCTGGGGCAAGGGAACCTGGGGCGAATTTCAGGCAGCGTCACGAGTGCATCCGGGCCGGCAATCTCGGAGGCGATGGTGACGGTCACCGATACTGAGAGAGGGATCACGCGCTCTTTGGCGGTGGATGAAGCGGGGGAGTATAACGCGCCAAACCTGTTACCGGGAAAGTACACCGTACGCGCAGTCGCCAAAGGATTCCAAACTGTGGAACGGCCTGCTGTGGTGGTGGAAGTGGGAATGGAACTCCGCGTGGATGTGACGATGAATGTTGGCCGAGAAACAGAGACGGTCGTCGTCACCTCGGCTCCTCCAGTAATCGATACAACCAGCTACACCATAGGCAATACACTCAGCAATAAGACGATCAACGATCTGCCACTGAACGGACGCAACTACATCAATCTGGTTAGTCTTCGTCCCGGCATGGAAGTCTATCCGGGGGGTGGAAGCTCGACACGTTCCTCTAATGGGCTGCGGGCGGAGGACATTGGGTTCTTGATTGACGGCATTCGCGGTGATGAACCATACACTGGAGAAAGCGTGCTGAACGCGCCGATACCGGCCGGCGATGCGTCCTCTTCCTTGCCCATTGACGCGATTCAGGAATTCAGCACGGAAGAGAACCCGAAGGCTGAATTCGGTTGGAAGCCGGGCGCTGTGGTCGATGCTGGTTTGAAATCGGGCACTAACACTATTCACGGCACGGCCTTCGCCTTCGGCCGGGATGGCGCCTGGGACGCCCGGAATTACTTCAATGTTGCGCCGGCTCAGAAGGCGGCAGCTGCCTTGGAGCAGTTTGGTGGTTCTGCGGGTGGACCTATCATCAAAGACAAGCTCTTCTGGTTCGTCGCTTACGAGGGACAGAGATATACTGTCACCGGCACTCTACCTACTGCGGCGCCCGCTACCGTTTCGCTTGCGTCGGCAGCAAACCCGGGTGGCGATCCAAAGGGAAGTCTGGTCGATGCATGCAATGCGATCAAGGCATCTGGTCAGGCAATCAGCTCGCTGAGCGCCCATATCGCCGGCCTGGATACGACGACCTGCTCAGTTGCGCCTACAAACTTCAAGCCAGGTGCCTCTCAGTCCCTATTTCCGACAAATCCGACAAATGGTCCCATTGTGCTGGGCCTAGTGAGCACCAACCAGCAGGATAACGGCGTCGCGAAGGTTGATTACCACATCAACGAGCATCACTCTGTCAGTGGAGTGTACTTCGACGCCGTAGGTGGCGGAGTGTGGAACGACGACTTAAGCGAAGCAGGGCCTATTTGGCTGTCCAATCTCGGTCCAGTTCACATAAACGTAGGGTCTGCGAGTTGGATCTATACTCCGAATTCAAACTGGGTTAATCAGTTCAAGGTTGGTTATAACCGCTATTTTGCTCCATTTCAGAATGCGGATTCAAACGTGAATCCTACCGATTACGGTATCAACACTGGCGTGACGAATTCGAGGTTTTTTGGCTTTCCACAGATCACTTTTGGGGGCATCTCGCCGTTTCGGCTCGGATCACCGGGGTGGCCCAAGATAACAGGACCGGACAGTAGTCTACAGATACTTGATGAGGTCTCGTTCCTGCACGGAAAGCACACGTACAAGTTTGGTGTGGAATTTATCAGGAATGCTTCGAAGCCCTTTCAGGCCCAGAATGGCAAGGGTCTCATCAAATTCACCGGCGGCAACGATCCCGCTATTGCAAACTCTACCGCGCTCGAGGATTTCTTCGCGGGCTACCCCGGAAACGGATCGGCAATCTTAGTCGGAGATCCACTCCGCCACTTGCACAACGAACAGTACGCCACATTTCTGCAGGATGACTGGCGAGTCACGCCGCGGCTTACCTTGAACTTGGGTCTGCGGTATGAACTCACGACGGTTCTTCAGGACTCGTCCAATGGGCTTGGGAACTTCGATCCCGCACGCGGTCTCGTTCAAGTTGGAAGGGGCATCGATTCCCTGTATGGCGGCGACCATCTCGACTTTTCACCGCGAGTCGGGCTGGCCTGGGATCTTCAAGGAGATGGAAGAACTGTCGTTCGCCTGGGAACCAGCGTGATGTATGAGCAACTGCCCTTCGATGTTTTCATCGCGGTCTCCAATCAGCTGGGAGCAAACCAGGTCCCAACGGGAGCGTCAATAACCACGCTTGATCCTAAGACCGGTCAACCTGTCACCGTGGCGGGTTCCGGCAACATAGGGGTTGCGAACGTCAATATACCGGGTAGCGTGTTGACTGATGGATGGCAGCATAATGCGCTTCCTAACGGCGCAAGTCCAGGAACGGCAATATTCCCGTCAAGCGTCTTTTCTCTGCAGTGCGGTGACGGGCTTGGCTCTGACCCAATCCCCTGTAATACCGAAGCAGTAGACCCCCATCTACGCAGTCCCTACGTTTCTACTTGGTCCCTCGCGGTGGCCCACACCATAACCAAGAGCATGACGCTGGAAGTCGCCTATGTTGGTAATCATGGAGCCCGCTTCCTGGGATTCCGCGATATTAATGAGGCGCCGCTTGGGTCTGGCTACACGGCCGATGCAAGAGCTGCGGGAGATCCGGGCGCGTCCAGTCAGCAACTGGAGCAGGCGGGCCGACCCTTCACGCAAAACGGGAAGTTCCCTTATCTGGCACATATCGACCGGCTATCGAACCAGGACCGCTCCAACTACAACGGATTGCAAGCGACACTAACTCAACAGCCGAGCCACGGCCTCTCCTTCACGGCTGGCTATACCTATGCGCATGCACTCGACGTAGCTTCCGGCAACCAGAATGCGAACCCCCTAGGGCCAAACAGCGCACATCCAGAGCGCCAGTATAACAACAGCGACTTCGATGTACGGCACAGATTCACTTTGACGACGAGTTATGACTTGCCCGGAAGGAAGGGATTGCTGCAAACACTCGAGGGATGGCAGCTAAATTCAATCGTGACGCTACAAGGCGGGCTGCCCTGGGGCGTGCAGGATATGTCGAATGACTTCACCGGCAACGGCCAGGTCTTCGCCGTCGATACCTTCGGTCAGCCATGGAACTTCTTCGGCAGGCGCTCTGACTTCGTCTCTTCACCCGTGCCCATACCGTGCTGGAGCAATGGATCGGGTTCAGCGGCGCTGGGCGGGTGCACGCTGGGCGGGCAAAGCGGGGGTGCCGCACCACCGCAGCCATGCCTCGATGCGGCTACCCGGCTGGGATCGGATGCGATCGCCTCCCTCCTCTCTACCGGCTGCTATGTGAAGGGGACATCGGTCCTGATCCCCCCGGCCCTTGGAACAGTAGGAAATTCGGGCCGCAATACATTCCGGGATTCCGGCTTTCGAGACTGGGATGTGTCGGTGGTAAAGAACTATAAGCTTTGGCGCGAAGTTCAGACTCAATTGCGCGCAGAAGTCTTCAATGTGCTCAATCATCCCATCTTCGCCAATCCATTCGGCCCAGCCGGACTCAGCGCTAACGATGCATCCTCCAGTAGTCTCTTCGGGTGTGGATGCGCAACACCTGACCAGGCAGCCCCAAACCCGGTGCTCGGAACAGGTGCAAGCCGATCCATTCAGCTCGGTCTCAAAATCCTGTTTTAGCGCGTTGGCCCTCCCGGCAGGGGAGACCGACATTAGCCTTTTATCAGAACTATAGATAACACCATAAGTGCCTTCGGAAACGAGATAGGAGCCTGTAGATGAGTCCCATCGAAAGCGGATGTGGCTGCAGCCGGTTTTCACGGCGGGCCCTTCTCAAGGTCGGTTCAGCAGCGACGATCATGGGACTCGCGAGAACCAAGGTGACCGCTCTCGGCCAAGTCTCACAAGGTACACGCGTCATCGACACTCACGCCCACTTTTTCCCACAGCGCTATCTTGATGTGTTGTCAGAAGAGGGCAAGAGCGTAGGCGCGGAGTACCACCTTACGCCTGACAATCTCTCCATCGCGTCCCCTGCAGGCAACCTACCAGTTCTATCTCCCAGCATAGTAGACGTCCATGCGCGCATCGCTGATATGGACAAGCAAGGCGTTGACGTGCAAGTCGTGTCTCTTACGAATCCTATGGCGTACTGGGGCAATGAAACAATTTCTACTAAGTTATCCGTTGCGTGGAATGACGCGACCAGCGAAGCCCACAAGGCTTACCCGACAAGGTTATTCGGATTCATTACGCTACCCATGCTCTACCCTGACCGAGCCCTGGATGAACTAAGACGCGCCAGCAAGCTAGATGGTATGCGAGGTGTGTATATGGGCACTAATATTATGCACCGGGATCTAGACGACCCACTATTTAGGCCGGTTTTGGCAGAAATCGAACAACTAGATATACCCATCTTTCTGCACCCATTGCAGACTGTTGGCGCGGAAAGGACAAAGCCATTCTATCTTTCCAACACACTCGGTAATCCATTCGATACTGCAATAGCTGCATGCCATCTCATATTCGGCGGTGTCATGGACGCGTATCCCAAGTTGCGGATTAACCTTCCCCATGGCGGAGGTGCTCTGCCCATGTTGATCGGCCGAATAGATCATGGGTGGAAGGTGCGTCCAGAGACCAGGAGCCTACCCAATGCCCCAAGTACATATCTTCAGAGGTTCACATACGATACCATCGTACACTCCCCAGATATCATGGAGTTCCTGATAAGGCAGGTCGGCACTGAGAGGGTGCTCTTAGGAAGCGACTACTGCTTAGACATGGGGTATGCGCAACCAGTGCGCTTTCTGGACCACATAGATCTTACAGAGACACAGAGGATGATGATCATCGGCGGGAATGCGACTCGCTATCTACGCCTATAAAGTCCGTGCAACTCGCGTATTCACGTGCCGCCACAAACTGGCCATAATCAATCCATCATCAGGAACCAACTAATGCACACACTCCGCCGACTCATCGCCATCACCACACTTGCCCAGATCACCATGCTTCCCCTGTACGCACAAGTGGGAGAAGGCAGTGTGGCGTCCCCTGTGCCGCTTACGCGTGAAGGTCACCACCATCTCGTTTTCTCCAACGCATTCGTTCGCGCATTTTATGTGGAGCTTCCGAGGGGAGATCACACGCTTGTTCACCAGCATGACGTGGACTATTTATGGGTTGGGTTGGGAGCAGCGAAAGTTATCAACGCGTCAGTGAACAAACCGCAAGTGCATCTCGAAAGCCGGGACGCAGCACTCCATTTTACCCGCGGCGGTTTTGCGCATGCGGCCTTCAATGAAGGCGAAACGATCTACCGAAATGTGACGATTGAACTTCTGCAGGATCAGGGACAAGCGCACAACCTGTGCGAAGCCGTGCTGACGGAAGACGCGACGGATTGCCACCCCATAGTGACGTCGCTCGTCCGCGAAGCATCCGGAGTGCAGATCAGCCCCAGGTTTGAAACGGATCAGATACGTTTCGAGATACTTACGATCGATCAGGGCGGACAGACGACCCTTAGAGGGTCGCATACACCGCCCGTAATCGTCGCGTTGAATGAGTCAGCCGGGGTGCTAACGTCGCAGCTGTCCGTCAACGAGACGGGGAATGAAGGTGCCGAACTGCGAGACGGAAACGTGATGTCTCCTGCGCCAAATATTACCGCAACGCTCAGGAACACGGGAAATAACGATGCACGCTTTCTGGTTCTTGAGTTTAAGTGAGACTAGCAACGTGGTGGTAAAGTCAGGTCCAAGTCAAGAAGGGGAGTGTCGTGAGCAAACAGCTTCGAGCGTTCGCTCCATCTCCTGCCAGGCGTGTCGCACAATACGACTCAAGGAGGCGGTCCGATGGAGAATGAAGCATCCGAACTGATCGAATGCTATGAAGGCGGCGGTCTGAGCAGGCGGCAATTGATAGCCGGTCTAATTGCGCTGGCATCAGCTACTCAGCTAGGTTTCGCGCAAAGTACGGCCCCTGCTGAACATACCGGCGATTATCGCCCTATTTCAGTGTCTATCAACCATGTCGGCATCAATGTCACCGATATGGATCGGTCGATTCGATGGTACACAGAGATGTTTGGTCTGAGGATTTTTGTTGAATCGAAGGATGTAGCGGTACTTGGTTTCAAGGATAGTGGTCCTGATAGCACAACCTTTGTGCTGCGACCAACAAGCAAGCCTGAGGTTAATCACATCATGTTTGGCGTACGTAATTACGACAAGGATGCTCTGGCTGCCTTCCTCAAGGCAAAGGGATTGACTCTTCGAGACGATGTATTGAGCTTTCACGTCAAGGATCCCGATGGTATTGACGTCCAGGTAGGTGATGCGATGTTGCATCCGAGTGATACCGTCTTGACCCATAAGTAGCCAGGCCATTCAGGTTCGATGGCAGGCGCTACCTCATTGGGCCTGGAGGCCTTCGGATGGACGACACCTGCATCCATCCATAATCGACTCCCTCAAAATGTACCTCGAAATACCAGTAGGGAATGGAATTCTCGCGAGCCGCGCTTTGTCGAGACTGCCGCGTAAGGTCGCACCGTCTGCCTCTCGGTCCGGGGAGCGATCACCAGGACCGCATCGACTCCAGTACCACAACATCATGGTCGATTCAGTGTGCCTTGAAGTAGCTCTGATAGATGTCAGCTGTGACGCTGGGTGGGATACGCCCAGGCCGTATGGATACATCTCAGAGAAGGAGCGGGCTTGCAATGATAAGGCGTGACTTTCTTAAATCTGCGGTACAAGTTGCAGCAGGGGCGGGAGCTTTAGGTTCCCAGAGAATGATAGTGGCCTCTGCGGCTCCGGATAGGCCATGCGCTGCAATACTTCCAAGAATGACTGATGTCACGAAGTATGTCTCTGACTTCGCGGTCAACGCAAAGTATTCCGATGTTCCCTCCGATGTTGTCGAGCTTGGAAAGAAGTCGATCCTTGATAGCCTTGGACTCGCCCTTGCCGGTTCGAGATCTGAGACGGCCAAACTCATCCTGGCCTATGTTCGCTCCCTTGGATGTTCCCTGGGTAAGGTGAGTGTGTTAGGAACGTCGGCCAAATGGCCGCTGCGTTTTGCGGCGTTTGCAAATGGGGTTGCCATTCACGTGGATGATTTCGACGACACTCAGTTAGCAGTCCAAAAGGATCGTGTCTACGGCTTACTCACGCATCCGTCCGTTGCTGTGCTTCCCGCCGTCATGGGATCCGCGGAACTGAAGACCACGTCCGGGCAGGAATTCATCATCGCCTATCAAGTGGGAGTGGAAGTGGAGTGCAAGATTACTGAGGCCATCTCGCCGCGGTCGTACCAAGACGGTTTCCATTCCACGGGCATATGCGGTGTCTTCGGTAGTACAGCCGGCGTGGCCAGACTCCGAGGGTATTCTTCTGACCTTACTACCCGGGCGTTCGGCGTAGCAGCGAGCCAATCGGCTGGATTACGTGAGAATTTTGGCACCATGATGAAGCCCTTTCAGGCTGGTCATGCAGCCGAGAGCGGAGTCGTGGCGGCTGACTTTGCTGAACTAGGGTGGACTGCTGCCACGACAATTTTGGAAGCGGATAGCGGATTCTTTCACGCGTATGGTGGAAGCTACGCCCCCGACTCACTTCTCCAGAAGTTAGGCGGTCCCTGGACCTTTGCCGCTCCTGGGGTCTCCATCAAACCGTTTCCATCTGGCTCGCTGACGCACCCTGGTATGACCGAGCTATTGCGGATGATCCGTGCCAACAACATTCATGCAGATGACGTGGTGCAGGTCGAAGTAGGTGCCAATCACAGCAACCTGACCACGTTGATCCGCCACCAGCCGAAGAACGGGCTGGAGGCCAAATTCAGCATGGAGTATTCAATGGCAGTACTGTTGGTGAATGGGAAGGCAGGGCTTGGCGAATACACGGATGCTGCTGTCAACCAGTCAGCTGTTCAGAACATGATCAAGCGGGTCCGTTTTTACGAAGATCCTGAGGCTGAGGCAGCCGGTTACGACAAAATGTCGACGATCATCAAGATCCACCTGAAGAATGGGAACACATTGCGAGGGCATGCTGATTTCGGTAAGGGTAGCCCGGGCAATCCTATGAGCTATGACCAGGTGGCCGAGAAGTTCTATGGTTGTGCGGAGTATGCGAAGTGGCCCACCGGTAAGAGCAAGCAGATCGTCGAGTTTGTACGGAACTTGGAGCGGGCTACAGATATGCGCGAGCTGATTAGCTTATGTAGTGTGTGAGTGCGTTGACGGGACTCGGGAACAGGGAAAGGTCGAAGGAGCAGCCGTTGATGAGCGAAAGGACGGCTGTGCTTGCGCCAATGCTCAAATCGATGCCGCGAAGCCGGAGCTTTGCGCAGGAGGCGAGAATGAGGACATGGAAGAGAGTTTCGGTGCCGGTGAACTGTGACCCAAAACCCAAAAACTGAACCGGTTTGAAGTTGAGGAGTTTCCTGTGGAGTGTGGTTCTCTGAAGGCGAGAGGAGAGCCAGGCGATGGGCAAGAAGGGTCACAGCGAGGAAGAGATACTGCGGGTGCTTCGGGAGGCAGAGTCGGAGACGGTGGTGGAGGTATGCCGCAAGCATGGCATCAGCCAGCAGACGTTTTACCTGTGGAAGAAGAAGTACGCGGGGTTAGGTCTGAGCGAGTTGCGCGAGCTGCGCCAGTTGCGTGAGGAGAACGCGAAGCTGAAACGTCTGGTGGCGGACCTGAGTTTGGACCGGCATGTGTTGCAGGAGATCGTCGCAAAAAAGTTGTGAAGCCTCGTCTTCGACGCGAGCTGGCGGAGTGGGCGCAAGTGGCCCATCAGATGAGCCAGCGGCGCGTGGCGGGGCTGATCCCGGTGGAGCGCGGCACCTTGCGTTATCAGCATCATCGCGATCGGCAGGAAGCGCTGCGGGTGCGATCGCGCGAGCTGGCGGGCAGCCGTGTGCGCTACGGCTATCGCTGGCTGACGGTCCTGCTGCGCCGTGAGGGATGGCAGGTGAACGCGAAGCGCATCGACCGGCTGTACACGGAAGAGGGTCTGATCGTGCGCACCAAGCGGCGCAAGGAGCGGGCACAACGGCAGCGAGTCGCACAGGGTCTAGCGGTGCGCCCGAATGGAAGGTGGAGCATGGACTTCGTCGCGCAGCGGCTGGCAGACGGCTGCTGGATCCGCGTGCTGACGGTAGTCGATCAGTTCACGCGCGAGTGTCTGTGTCTGCACGCGGATACATCGCTCAGCGGAGAAAAGGTAGCCGCAGCGTTGGATGTGGTCGTGGCAGAACGCGGTGTGCCGCTCTCCATCACCGTGGACAATGGGACCGAGTTCGCCAGCCGCGCGATGGATCTATGGGCCTACTCGAACGGCGTCCACCTGGACTTTATCCGGCCAGGACGGCCAGTCGAAAACGGCTACATCGAATCGTTCAACGGGAAGCTTCGCGATGAGTGCCTCAACGTGGAGGTCTTCTTCAACCCTCAGCGATGCGCGCGAGAAGCTCGCATGCTGGCGCGATGACTACAACCAACACCGGCCGCACTCCGCGCTCGACGACCGCACGCCAGCGGAGTTCGCCGCCACCTGGGCCATCCACGCGCCTCGTGTTCCGGAGCTAGCTCCGGAACACGAAACCCACACTTCATCAGGCTGTTTGCTTGAGGCACTCACTTGAGCTACAGTATGCGCAAATCCGCCCGTCATTACGGGCCGAACCGAACCACGTACGCCGGATTTCCAATCCTTTTCGGCGCAGTTTTCCGGGGCGGGTCACCTCCCGGGAGAGCAGAACGAGCTTCTAATGCCGCTTAACGAAGGCCTTGAGTTGTGCATCGCTAGCCCCTTGTTCGACCTTCTCTATAGCCTTCTGCGTGAGGTGACGAAGAGGCGATACATGCTCAATGAACACTTTGTGCCCGCTCTTGTGTAGCTTCAGAGCCTCGACGGAGAACACGGCCTTCGGGAAATGCCGGAGGTTGTTGATGTGGCCGACCTGGCGGTATTTGAGTTTCAGACCCATAATGTTCAGGATGCGCTCGGCACTATGGATGGCGCCACCATTGTCGGTGAAGTCCTCTCGCAACATTTCGTTCCGAAGCGACTCCGCCTTGCGGAACATCGCGACCAGAATCTCTGGGTGGTATTTGCGAAGATGCGCTTTGCCTTTTGTTTGTTTCATAGCCAGCCCAACGAGCCCCGGCCTCAGCGCCGGGGCTCGTTCTGTTGAACGTGCTCCAAAAACTTATTGTTCCTAGCGACCCTTCCGGAACCTATCAGGATTGCCGCCTTCCGTGTGCTCGACACGTGCAATGTGTGGCTTCTTGGTGGACAGCTCCTTCGCCCGGTTGATCGCCTTCTGTTGGGTCGGGAAGATCCCGGTTGCTCTCTCAGCGCCGCTCTTCTTTAGTGCGTAGCCGTCGTCCCTCGGCTCAATGTAGTACTGTTCGTTGCTCATGATGACTCCTCCGTTCGAAGGTTAGCCAACCGCAGGCCGCCTCTCCCATCACCCGTCGGTGTCACTCCGGCCTGCGAAGACCTAGAGTCGGCAGTTCCGCTCCCATCTATCCTTTGCCTTGCCTTCAGCTACGGTCTGCCACTGCATGTTCGACGGGGCGTCCGCTCCCCCGCACTCCAGCGGATTGATATGGTCGATCACGTACCCAGGGCAGCGCCCCCTCGATTGGGCCCGTAGCTGGGCAGGGATGGTCGCGTTTGAACGCGTTCTTCGCGGCGGCACTGCGCTTATACCGGCCATGATTGCGCGACCGGGTGACGTACGAACGGGGCGAGTGGAGTCTGCTCCGGTGACTCGCGAAAGAAGTTACAGGAGCGAGCACGCAGAGCAGCAGGATCGCAGCGATACGCGAAGAGCTGCCTCTGGTGAATGGTCTCGCCACCTCTACTTGGGCAGATGATCGGCTGAGGCTGCACTGATGGCAGTTCAAGGATTGAGAAGCTCATCAATCGAAGAGATCAGTCCTGAAGCGCATGAATCGATTCGCAAAGACCCGCATATTTCGACCCAGTTCGTAATGTAGCTATTAGGGCCTATCGTCACAACGGAAGAGAGCACTGTCCTACCATGGTTGTCGTATGGTCCTCCACGCTCCGGATCGAGTGAGAGGACGCGGAGGTGCCGGGTGGTCTCACCGACGGAATCTTTGGTCTCCGTGTAGCGAGGGCTGTTGGTGAGCTTGTCTCGCAGAGCCGACGCGACCTGCTGAGACACCGGATCATCGCAGGTGCAGGTGAGGTAGATCGGTATCTTTTTAGCGGGAGCGATCTGAGCAGCTACGCTAGATGGTCTCAGGGTGGCTGCGATCAGAATTGCCAGTACCAACTTCATTGGTGACCTCGACCCTTAGTCTGGCAAGTGAATATCTCCGCAGCCATACCACTCGACGGTCATGTAGGGCTTTCCTGCCTTGCGGGGCAGATGGCTTCTCTGCCTCGGCCAAAGGGCCGGGCCTTTATCATTGATCGAGAGAGGGAGTCATGGGACCGATCGAAGAAGAGAGGTATGAGCAGCAGCAAAAGCTCGCTGAGCTGGACTACCATCGTGGTCACCTGGACGGATCGTCCGGAGAATTCTTCCGCCCTGATGAGACACCAGCCTGGAAGGAAGGGTTCAAGGATAGCCGAGATCCAGGACAAACGTTGGGATCATCAAGTTGATGACCGCTCCCGAATCGTCTGGGCAGGTTGTTTTGAGAGCACTATTTCCGCAGGGCTTCCTTGGGTATGATGGCGGCCAACGATGAAGAAATCTCTGCAGCGGGACCTGGATCTCTCTCCAGCAGGGCGAGGGATTGCAGACGAATTGAAGCCGAGGGTCTTTGTTTGGAAGAGGGTCTGTATATAGCAAGAGACTCCGGCGGTTCATCTCACCGAGGAGCAGTCCACCTTCTGGCAGAAGGGCCGAAGTTCCGCGAGCTGCTGGAGCGGATCGAGACTATGCAGCTCGAATGGGATGTCACCACGCGCGAGTACGCGCTCCGGGTCCTCAAGCACTACGTAGAAGCCGAGAAGGCGCTCGCCCAGAAGGAAAGAGAGGGGCTCGTGAAAAAGCTCGTAGTGGTGGCGCTGTTAGCCTCAGCATTTACAGCCGCGCTGTTCCTGTTCTTTCAACCCAAACGCACCGTTCGACCTGAAGTGGTACCAGCAACAGCACCTGCAACACCTACGGTACCCCGGGCCGTGCGACGCTCCACCAACCACTCAACCCGCAACTCGTATTTCGGGTGGCCGTCTACTGGCCTGCCGACAGAAATAGTGAGCGCTCTTCAGACCCCCGACCTCACGCCGCCCGGTCCGGGCGTGCGGCCAGTGACGTTGTCTCCCGGGAGGATTCAAATGGTAGAAGTCACAGAACCTTGCACAGGAAGTGCCGGGTGCGGCTGGGATCTCACCGACGTAACGACTCACCGGACTCTGATCGGAGAGGAACTTGGGTCGCTGCATCGCACGCCATTGGCTACGAACGGGTATTCAAACCTCTTGGTCGCGGGGAAACAGGTCTTGCTCCTCTATCACTACGATGGGACAGCCTATAAGCAGGTGACCTGTTACAGCAGCGATAGGTTCGATTTGCCAGCTACTCAGGTCGCATGCGAAGGTCATTAGAAATCGCATAATCGGCGTCGTGGTTGAGGGGAAGGTATCCCTCTTCACCATGAAACCCTGTTCTCGTGCCTCTGTGGCTCCCACCTTGTATGTTGCGAATCGAGGCGTAACGATGAAGTTGCGCTTCGGCAGAAAGGCCGTACCCACCTGAGGCCAGGAGCGATCCTGAGCCTGTCGCAGAGAACGGCCACCGTCCCTCTCTTATTACGCCGTGGGGAATCGGAGGCATAAAGCCTGCATGTTCAAGGTCGGCGGCAAGAGAAGGTCCGTGACTGCGGACAGGGACGGGAGCCGAGGCCGAATCTTAACGCCGGAGGCCGTTCATGAGCAAGCGATCCATCCAGATCCAGGAAACACTGTACTGTGGCATCGATGTCAGTGCCAAAAGTCTCACCGTGGCGATTCAGCGCGCGGGTCAACCAGTAGAGCAAAGGAGCTTCCCTAACAATCCGAATGGGCACAGGGCTCTTATCGTCTGGCTACGGAAGGCCAAGTCACCGGTTCGAGTGTCGTTGGAAGCAACGGGAATTTACTCTCTGGATCTGGCGTTTGCACTTGATGTAGCGGAAGGGATTGAAGTCGTAGTCTTGAATCCCAAGGTCGACTGGGTCGCACATAGCGGCCTTGATCCTGCTCATGAAATATCAGGAAGCTCAGTGAGGAAGGCCTCTCGCATCAGCCGTGCGGGAAATCGTCACCTGAGAAGAGCGCTTTACATGCCGGCGCTGGTCGCATCCCGTTGCGATCCCCACGCAAGAGCCTTTTTCGAAAGCCTCTTGGCTCGAAATAGAGCCCGTCTACAGGCGCTCATTGCTGTTGCGAGGAAATTGCTCCACGCCATATACGGGATATTTCGAAGCGGCCTGAAGTATGAGGGGGCAAAAGCTGTTTCCACGGATCACTTTGTCCTGACACGATCTGTTCCTCATCAGAAGCTCGACGCTGCGTGACCATCTAGGAGGTTTCGCGCAATCAAACTTTATGCTGCTATCATTGCGGCCATGTCCACAGCACAAACTTGGGACCCTGCGTCTTATGCGCGAAACGCGAGATTCGTATCCGACTTAGGATCGCCCGTCGTGGATTTGCTTGCACCTAAGCCCGGCGAAAGAATCCTCGATCTTGGTTGCGGAGACGGCGTACTAACGAAAAAGCTAGCGGATCTGGGTTGTGAAGTGGTTGCGGTCGATTCGAGCGTTCCGCAGATCGAAGCCGCGAGGAAACTCGGCTTGAACGCGTCCGCGATCAGCGGCGAAGACCTGCTGTACAAGGAAGAATTCGATGCCGTGTTTAGCAATGCCGTGCTGCACTGGATTAGGCGTGCAGATGTGATGCTTGCTGGAGTGCATCGTTCTTTGAAACCAGGCGGCCGATTTGTTGCTGAATGCGGAGGCCACGGTTGCGTTCACAAGATCCGGACTGCTCTGGTTCAAGCATTGGACCGCCGAGGGTTTGATGGCGAGGCTCGCGTTCCGTGGTATTTCCCTACACCCGGCGACTACGCCACCAGGCTGGAACGCGCAGGGTTTCGCGTCGATAGCATTGCGCTAATTCCGCGTCCAACTCCCTTGCCTGGCGACATCATTGGTTACTTGGAAACTTTTGCTCTTAACTTTTTTCAAGACTTCTCCGATGAAGCTCGCAACGACTATCTGCAAGAGGTTCGGATGATCTTGGAACCGCAACTTCGCGATGCCAATGGAACCTGGATTGCCGACTATGTGCGACTACGATTCGCGGCAACCAAAGCTCGCGACTGATATGGTGTGGAACAAGACTACAAGGCATTGCTCCAGTCCGAGGGTCCACTCTCGCAATCGACCTGTTGGAGCATACGGCCCCGATCCGCTCCTTGATGGGCGATCCCCGCTTGCCGAATCGAAGAGAGCTTATCGGCGCATTGCGAAAGCGTTGGGATAGACTGGGAGCGCGCTATGGTCACTCGCATTCTGCTCGCCGCTATTCTCTGCCTCATGCCCGCGTTCGCCGCCGCCCAGATCGATACCGGCCCTGGGCGTGACATCGCGGCAATCCACCACCTCATCGAGCAATACGCCAAAGCTGTGGATACTGTTGATCTGAACGTACTCTCGCAAATCTGGTCTCACTCGCCAGAGGTCTCGTTCATCTATCCACTGGGCGAGGAGCACGGCCTCGATGCCGTCGAGCAGCAGGTCTTTCAGAAGATAATGGGCGGCATGTTCTCGGTACGCGATCTTGTGACGCGCGGTGTAGCGATCCACGTGAGCGGCAACGCGGGGTGGTCGGAATTCCACTGGATTTTTCATGCGACGATGCGGAAAGACGGATCGGCCGTGACCACGCATGGTGTCGAAACCCAGGTCTACCGCAAAGAATCTGGGAAGTGGCGGCTGGTCCACGTCCACTACTCCGAAGACCACCAGTCCGTCCCCTGAGCACTTGCCTACAATACAAGTTCCCCCTTAGACGAGCTGGCGTCGATGCGTTGGTTTATTATCGGGAGTGTCAAGCGCCAGCTATGAACCATCAGTCACAGTTCGTTGCTGGTGATGATTAGGCATGTAGATGAGCGCATAATCCCGAGTCGCTCATCGAGCTGTGATTGGCAACCTGAAGTCGGCTTCTCGCCAGTGAAGTCTTTTGGCTGAGATCAGTGGCTCGTCTCCTTACATGATCTCGCTGCGCTCCCTCTGAAAAAGAGAAATGTCCCCTCTGGACACCCCTAAAGAGAAAAGAAAAGCTTTGACAAGCGAGAGAGAATCTCTACGGAACCTCCACACCGGCTTCCGACCGCGATGTGAAGACGATCGTCCTCTGGGACCTCGATGATTTGTTGCTCGGCAGAAAGCCGAATATCAAGGAGATCCTGTTGGCGTGACCCGAAGCTACGCGAACAGGCTTGGCGGCTGGTCCTGAGAATCGCCCATCGGCTCTACACAGTCCGGAGTGTCGTTCTTCACGTTGCCCACTTTGCGATCCACCTTCCACGCCGTCATCTTATCCGCCGGGAACGGTCGCAGCAGATCGACAGGAGGACGTGTCGTGTCGGTCTCCCCGGGGTCAGCCATCGGTCGTAGTCCTTGGGCCGCAGTATCACCGGCATGCGGTTATGCAGCGGCTCGACCAGTTTGTTCGGGTCCATCGTGATCACTGCGAACGTCTCTAATGGTTCCTTGGTTGCGCGATCTCGCTACCAGCGAACCGGCCCAGACCACCGAACTCCCAGGGCTCCGAAGACCAGTCCGGCGACCGATAGGAGAAGACCCCATCGGTTAGATTCTCAGCAAGGACGGGTCATAGAACGGGAAGCCTCCTACCTCACGCGCGTACAGCATCGTCCCGACTGCCAGTACCGCCGACGCCGTACCCAGCGAGAAGCCTGCCAGCGGCGGCCACGCGCCCCCGGTCTGCCGACGACGCGCCCAGCGTACCTAGCCCGTCACAAGGACGGCTGGTAGGGCGACGTAGGCCCCGACGACAAACAGGATTGGAAGGTCGTAGCTCATGCTCTTTGAGGTTGGATCACTGCGGAGCGTCGATCTCGTAGACCGTCAGGGCCGGGCCTTCGACGGGGCCACGATCAAGAGTTTCGACCCGGCTCGGTAGATCAACGGTTCACCCTTCTGGAACCCCGCATCCGGTTCATTACCGTTCGCCACGGTTAGGAAGCTCATCGGATGCCGCCAGGTCACAGTCGGTCCATTCACCTTGAGCAACAAGAACTCAGAAGTGACGATCTTGTCTCCGCCCGCTTCGGGTAGGAGGTCCCTTTGTGTCGTGCAGATTGCGCCTTCGTAGGCAGGATCGGTGCTGCGCCCATACTGATGAGCCGCACACTCCAGTTTTAGTTCTTTCTCGCGATGGTCGTCATAGCTGACGATTGATCCCTTCGCCACCATGTTTCCGTAGAAGGCAAGGAGCTTGCCATCGCCTAGTGCGACAGCTCCGTTGCTGAGGCCATTTCGGTGCTCCAACGTCTCGCCGGTTTTCTGTCCTGCCTCCGTGTATTCCGTCCGAGCCGAGTTTCCCTGGCTGATTTGTCCAAGTCTTCTGCTCTCGCGGAAGCCATACGATTGATCCCGAAGTCTCCTGCCATACGCCAGTGGCTTTGGTATCAGATGTAGGCTTCAAGTCGGCGATGCCCAACCGGAGGAAACGTAGTCCGCTTACATCCGGTTTGGCGTACTGGTAAAAATTCGAAGCCATGCAAAGTTGAGTGCCCTCGAACCCAGCGAACATCCGCTGATGATCTTGCGGTGTAAACGGTAGCGCAGTGGATCGTTTGATCTCCGTGAGATTCTTCGCAGCAAGCAACAAAATCAAGCCCGGTTCGTGCAGCTCTGTGTAAGCGAGTGTTTGCCCGTCTTCGGACAGGAAGAGGCCTTCGGATGCTCGTGCCCCGTGAACCCTTGGGACGGAGATCGCGACGTGCTGAAGTTCCTTATGAGTATTGAGATCGTACGCAACCACCTGAAGCTGGCTAAAGAACCGAAGCAGATCGAAGGATCGATATGCCACATAGACAATGCCCTTATAGACAGTCATGCTTGGCACTGTGAGCGTCGGCTTTTGCTTCGCGAGTGGGATCGTCAACTCACTCTGCCCCCAGCAAAGACTCGATATCAAGAGAAAACTGCCAAGCAGACATTTCATGGTAGCACTCGATTCTTCTCGGTTGTTGCAGCGCCGCTTACACCGTCATGAATAGTGTCGAATAAGTGAAGGCTGGTATGCACAAGATCTACGCCCGTCGCACTTCCCTCGAAGTGCAGCTCCGTCTTGCCCGCATTCAGAGTTCCAGCCCCATTCAAGATCACATGGATGAAGCCATCAGAGTCTTTCCATTGAGTACCTGCATTGTGTGCGCCAGAGAGAAGATCCAGGGCTGTCGTCAACCCTCCTTGTTTATTCAGAGAGCCTTCCAGTCCTCCCAACGCTCCCGATTTTATTTCATATAGCGAGCCGCGTCCTTGGCAGCTTCCTCCACAATCAGAAACAAACTTACCCTCGATATTGCTGAAAATCCCACTTCCGTTTACATCGGTCTCAGCGCTGTTGTGGATGAACTGACCGCCTCCAGAGACCGAACCGTCGGAATTGGAAAAGTGGAAACCACTCTGATCAAAAGTCCCATTGAACTTGGTTCCGTTTTGATCTACAAGGCCACCATCTTTGCCATTGCTCAGAACAGTCGCGGTGAACGTACTCTTGCCGTCAACTGTTGACGTTGTGCCAAAGAGATTGTTCTGACAGTTAGCAGAATTCTTGCCGCAGCCTGTGATATTGAAATCCAAGCCAGTTGGATCGGTGTTCGAGAGCGGATTGTTTCGCGCATACGCGTACATGTTCCACTGCTGTGGATCAGCCACTCTGTCGATCGTTCCGAACACCGGATCGGGACTCATGAACCGCCCATCTCATGAGTCCATTGCACTCTCGAAGCAACGCTCCAGCTATCCCCTTGTGCGGTCATGCGAGTTGCGCTGCTCGAAGCCCGGATGCAGTGTGGTTTCGGATGCTCGGAACCCCAGACGCCGGTTTTCGTTTAGCAGCGTCATCGCCGCTATTAGACCGTCTGGGATTTGCGCGTTGGAGCCGAGTTGCATGTACAGATGATTGTACGGTTCGGGAGCGGGTTCGACGGCTATTTCTGGGAGAGATTGTGTGCGGGTTTCGGTACTTTGGGAGCGATTCTGTGCGAGTTCGTGCATCGATTCCGAGCGGAGTCCGACCCTCTTTTAGCAGCTAAAACAGCTACTAAAAGAAAAAGAGATTAAGCGGATTCGCTATCGTCTCCGGCCCGGACTTCATCGTCGAGGGCGGCCAGCAACTCGGCCCGAAGTGCATCTTTGTCCGACTCCTGGGACGCGGGTTTTCTGCGCTCCAGATTCGCTCCGGGGATGGGTCGCCGCATACACCTTCTGCAACGTCCGTATCGAGGCATGCGTGTACTTTTCAGTCGTCCTCAGACTGACGTGGCGCATCATCAGCTGGATGAAGCGGATGTCCGCCCCGCCCTCCAGCATCAGCGTCGCCATCGTGTGCCGGAAGAGATAGGCCGGACCTGCCTTGCCTATTTGGGCTTTGTCCACGTAAGCGTGGACGATGTGGCTAATGTATTCCAGCTCAAGGCACTCCCCGGCATTCGAGAGGAAGATCGTATAGTCGTCCGGCTCGGAGACGAGCTGCGGACGGGCCTCGCCGACGTATTTCAGCACCCATGCGACCGCCCGCTCCCCGATAGGAACCATCCTGTCCTTGCGGCCCTTGCCTGCCGGATCAGCAGCGTCCCGCCGTCGAAGTCCAGGTCGTAGAGCTTCAGTCCGGCGACCTCCGCGCGCCGCATCCCGGTCGAGCAGAGGACTTCCAGCAGGGCGCGATCGCGTAGCCCCAGCGGGTCGCTGATCTCCGGCTGTTGCAACACCTGTTCGGCCTCCCGGAAATTCAGAACATGCCGGGGCAGA
>JAOAPF010000423.1 GCA_025462755.1 Edaphobacter sp. | reverse complement strand
GCCTTAAGTCTATTCTGTGGAATCTTGGAGTGATTACTCTGTCGTCGCCGTGGGAGAGTCCGGTCCATGGAATCTAGATACCGCTGGTTCAATTGAACGTCGCCGCTTGAATAATCTGTATCCGCTGGCTGTACTGGGGGCGTAGTGCGTCCGGTGGCCTCTGAAACCGGGCTCTTGAGGATTCAAATCAAACTCAGGTTCGACCCGAACTCCACCAAATCACCCCATCTTCAACGCAGGATCGCCGTCACCGAGAAATCAGACCCTGCGCAGACGCTCCTTAACTGACAGCAAGGGCCTAGCGAGTCAAGAATGGCGAGGATGCTGATCAAGGAAGCCGTTGAGCGCCAGATGCAGAAAAAGCCCGATCCCGAAAGACCAGGCCACTGGAGACGGGAACGTCTGATCGCAAGAAAGTAACGAGTTCCTATAGCCCGCTTTATATATCCAGCTAGAAGTTGAAGCGCTCGCGCATAAAATTAAGGGTCGCCAAAAGCAGGATCGGCTTCTCTCGATGAGCGCCGGATCACGCTTCGATGGGAAGTCAGGACTCCCGAGCAGAAGCAGAATATTGTAGGCGGTCATGTATAGGGACGTGTAGAAGGTGGCCTGCCGCACAACGTCCTCTCGTGTGAGTTTTGGATCGTCTATATAGACTGTCATGCGGGCAGTTTACCGCCGGATATTCCGCGCCGGTTTGCGACTTATTCTCTCGTCAGATTCTCTTGTATGGTCTGTGCGACGTTGTCAATTGATGTAGGTTTCGCCATTTCCTGAATCTCGCTGTCTCGGGAAATTGGGAGTCCAACCCTCTCCGCGATTTGCTGATTGATCTTCACGACTGCAGATACTTCTCGTTCCGTCAGAAGGAGGATCTGAAGCATCAGGTGATCACGCTCATCGGCACGCTTAGCGAGGCCGGACTGACGCATAAGGATGAAGCTCGCAAGCAGGATAGCTTCGAGGGCAACGATAGTGTCGAACAGGGCAAAGGGGAAGGGATCGAAATGGGGAAGGCCGATGTGAGCCGCATTTATTGCGATCCACCCCAAAAAGATGGTTAGGTGGAGAATAACGAAGGAAAAACTACCTGCAAATCGGGCAATGCGATCAGCAATGCGATCCGTCTTTGAGCGCTTGGCGTGGAATTCCTGTTCGTGCCTCGCTATGGTTTCGATGTGCTCCTGGATATGGCTCGGTATCTGCATGAAGTGGTCCCTGACTCGGAATGGCTGCTTTAGGTTTGATGCATTTCTGGGAATCCGTCGTCGCATAATCGTTCACGGATTCAGCCTTGTGCCGACTGGCTGAGGACGTCGTGATACCTTGGCGTGATGCGGCGCGGAACCGCCTTACCTGTCAAACGCATTAAAGTGATCACTCTAGCGAGACGCCTTTTCAGTAAGAGCCTGCGAAGTTCGCTTTCGACGGGTTCGCTGTCGCGGCGTCCTCAAGTTGCCGAAAAACCGTTTCTCTGGGCCTCATCGGGCTTGTGCAAAGTGAGGCCGAACGATCGATCGAAAGGTCGAGTTCTTACCCTCTTCCGTTTTGTGTCACAAATCCTCTCCGCAAAGCGTTGTACAGGTGTAAAAGCTATAAGCAATGACCAGCGGCTGGTATTCAGCTCGACAAGACGGTTTTTGACATGTAGGTGATAGCTGACAACTTCCGAATCAGCCGATCCCGGAGAACCACCTGGAGGTTACAATTCAAGCGGTTGGAGGGTGATCGACTCGTGAGTATCAGACGCTGGCCCAAGACATCGCCACCGCCGCATTTTAGTCTCGAAGGGACCTCCATGAATTGTCCAACAAGTTTCTGCTGCTTGCTTAGGGCGGTCGTGGCCGATGTGATAAGCATCGGCAATCTTCAATCACGGTCTATACGCTCGACTCTTCTTGGACGGAGGAGTCGATCTTTCCTCGCACTCGGGTTGTCGCTCCTTGTATCCACGCCGCTGCTTCAAGCAGCGCCTGATGATTGGCGCGCCTTGCTTAACCATGAACTGCCGCTTCTTGGGCATCGCAATTGGATAGTTATTGTGGATTCGGCCTATCCATTGCAGACCTCGCCGGGTATTGAAACCGTAGAGACAGGGGCTAGTCAGGATGAAGTTGTGCGCGCGGTACTCAACGACCTTTCGCTCACAAAGCATGTAGCTCCTGTTGTCTATATGGATGCCGAACTACCATTTGTCCCCGAGAAGAATGCGCCTGGAGTGACGCAATATCGCACGCAATTGCAATCGATGTTGCGCTCTCTGCCGGTGCATTCGGTCCCACATGAGCAGATCATCAAAATGCTGGGAGAAACGGGGAACACCTTTCATGTCCTCATTTTGAAAACGACTCTCACCGTTCCGTATACTTCTGTGTTTCTCCGGCTTAATTGTAAGTACTGGGAGGATACCTCGGAGCAGGAACTGCGAAATACGATGAGGAAGCACAAGGCGCATCCGAAGGCGAGTGCATCGCGGTGAGAGCCGTTTACATTTAGGTCCTGTGGCGAAGCTATCCTCTACATCGTTCATCATAAGAAGTTCCGCTAACAAGAACATATCAAGAGTTCAAGCAGCGACGGAGCGTTTCAGGAGAAGAGATGAGTGAAGACGGCAAAGTGCCACGAAGGTCGTTCTTAAAGCAAGCCGCTGGAGCGCTCGGCGCGGCCACTCGGGTTAGAGGCTGGCCTACCCTTGTGAACCTACGATCCCCCAAGAAGCTGCGAACAGGCAAAGATCGCCCACCCATGGGGAAATCCGCTATTCTCGCATCTTTCGCGGGGCAGCTCAAGACGATCTCCTTTCCTCTAGGTGGAGTGGCAGCCGGCAGCCTTGGTCTCGGCGGGCGGGGACAGCTGCGAGACTGGGAGATATTCAATCGTCCAAACAAGGGAAGGCAGCATTGGCATGGCTCAACCTACAGGCGACCTTTGAACCTAAAATCCCAACTTCGCCAGCTGTGACATTGGGACCGTTCCTGGACTCTCTCGGCCAACACTTGACGTTGGCCGGGATATCGATCGTGCATCTAAAAATGATCGTCAGTTCACGATCGGGATTCGTAAAAGCTGCAATCGGGGAGGACGGTCAAGAACCCCGCATCGAAGGAACACTCCACCCCTCGCTCGCTGCAAAACACGACATTCTTCTGAACCTTCGTGCAATTGGCGAACCTCAAAACACTTGAAGGATCATCGAACAGGAACTAGCGCGGCTTGAGGGCCGGGTGGCACTTCTTGAACTCGCCTGTTTCTCTCCCGCAGCACCCAAGCCCGAGAAACGAATCGCATATTCAGCTAAACCTGAGAAATAAATTTCCTACTCTATTCGCGTGCCGCATTGAGCAAGATCACCGTTATGCGAATCTGCCTGTCAATGGAGTGGGAACTCCGCGGCTGAGACGCGGATCTTTTTCTACCGGCGATGCAGACGCTTTAAGTAAATATCTTGTCGCGCAAGGAGTGTCGGTACGGGGAGAGGCTGCCCGTGAATGTTTGAGGAAAATGGATATACACTCGCGCACTGCAAGCACTCCGCGCTATCAGCGCTTTCCCACACCTTCAAAAAGTTCATCGTCTTTAATGGTCCATCCGCAGCAAGGTGGGTCTCTGGGAGGGATATTTTCTATCCGTGTTCACGATCCTTGGGTAACACCCTAGTTGCCTTCGTATGTGAGCCCGTGAGTCTTCGGAGCGGAGCGTCACACGTCGCGAGATGCTGCATGATCTCCTGCGGTTGATTAGCATGCTAGCGAGAGAATACGTACATCAGCCTACTTGCGTCGGCGGAAGTGCTCATAGTCGTTCATCCAAACTGCTGGGGCGCGCCGCCCGCAATGATGAAGGGTTGGATGGATCGTGTGTTTACTGAAGGCTCAGCATATGCTTTTGAAAAACCTTCTGACCAGGGAGATGCTACAAAGGGATTGTTACACACAAAGTCTCAATTGTGTTTAACACAAGCAACACGGATGAGGATCGCGAAAGAATGGAATTCGGAGAACCGCTGGATCGTATTTGGAGGGACTGCCTTCTGCGATATTGTGGCGTGCAGAGGACAATTAGACAGGTATTCAGGATTATTGCGACCAGTTCCGTTCGACATCGGGATGCGTGGCTACGGGAGGCCCCTCAAATAATTGATGACGCTGTGTTCGGAAATGTGACTAATCGATGAGGACAGCGCCCCTAAGTTTGGTTCGAAGCGATTCGAGCACTGTCATCGACATTGGAAGACATGACTTTTTGCGGGTACTGGGAGACCGCCTTAGCATTGATACAGTATTATGCTGGTTCTGCTTATGCTGGAAATAAGATCGCTGTAATCTCCGGTGCCACTGGCGGCATTGGCTCAGCGGTCGCCAAAGCGCTCTCAGGCACTGGATATCGCCTGGTTCTAAGCGGTCGATTCGTGCCAAAACTCAATGCTTTGGCATCTAGCATCCAAACGCCATCCGTAATTGTCGTCGGAGACTTGCAGGGTGCTTCAATACCAGAAACCTTATTATCTAAGGCCGTAGAGAGTTTCGGCAGGTGCGATATATGTCTAAATAACGGCGGGCTCCTGTTCCTTCTCCGACAGGCGCCGCATGTCCGCATTTCCGGGAATTACGCTTTCTCAGTTTACGCCAAGCCCTGTTCTCCCCTGATCCATTCTGGCAGTTATTTGGTGGCCGGCACCGACAGCCGATTACTTCTCGCATGAGGAGTTGTCGTTACTAATCCCGAAGAACGGGGTTCT
The DNA here is from genome assembly GCA_025462755.1 of Edaphobacter sp. GTDB lineage: Bacteria > Acidobacteriota > Terriglobia > Terriglobales > Acidobacteriaceae > Edaphobacter. The sequence continues at coordinate 2,202 of JAOAPF010000423.1, read as the reverse complement.
CGATTACCTCCAAGTTGTGACCATACAGGACTAAGCGACGACACGTGCGTTTATCCGTCCCCATCTGCGTTACAAGAGGCTTGGTTGCACACATGCTCTTCCGATCCGGCAATGGATGAAAAGGATTGAAACCGTCGACTACGGACTGGCTTTCTGCGGACACGCTGAATGAAACGCGATGGGAGAGCCGCTTATTGCCGAGGTTCTTCCGAAGCTCTTGCAACGGCCATCATAGGTGGTCGGCCGGGATAGCTTCGTAATTGTCTTATCGTGTCTGGGCAGGCTTTAGCTCATCGGTGAAGGCTTCCTGGGCATCTTGCTAGGCGGATAGGCGGTGAGCAAGTACCGCTGCCTACTCCCCGATTTATTTATGCGATGAACTAATGCCTTCTCTTGGGATACGAGATCGTAACTGCGGAGTCAAAACATCCTCTTCGAGAGTTGGGCACGGCTTGATTGTGCACGTTGATTCATTCGTAGGCGTTGTCTTCGTGTAGTTATGGTAAAAGTCGGCCTCTCCGGGAACGGTATAGACGATGACCTTCCGCCCAAGCGTGTACTCATGGGTAGTCGGTATGACCTTCGTTGGGTCAACTCCGAGCCATTGGGTGAGATATGCCTTGGCGTTGACTGCACGATACGCCGCTACATCCGTGAACCGAATATCCTCGCCGGTCGCATCTTCCTTCATTCGCTCCATACCGTAGTCCCGCTCTTCGTGGTCGTATAACGGATGCGAGATGCCAACGAGGACCACTTTGATATCCGGCGTGTCCTTCAGCTTCTTTGCTGCTTGTTCGAGGCACGGGAGTGCAGAATCCTCGACACGGGCTGGCCGTACGGAGTCCTTGCTGAAATCGATGGGACACAGCTTTTCCACGCCTGCAGCCAATGGAAGCTGCTGCGCCAGCGAGTGCATAGCCGACACTCTGAAAAGAAATAGTGCCGCCACGATTGGCGTTAAGAGTTTATGTTTGCGCATAGTTTTTCCTATTTCTTTCATGAAAGCGAAATGGAGCAAGGAGCTAGCGGCAATGAATGTTGCACGCTAGCTTTTTAGTTGGATTAAGGGATCTGCTACTTTTGCTAGTTCTCAGCTTCTTGCCCTATGGGACAGACGGCAGGTCTGGAACGTCGTTCCCTCCCGGGATGAGACCTTCGTGGCAGGCTTCTTCCCAGTTCTCGTATTTTGCTTGTGACTCGGCGGTGGGGATGCCATCTCTGCCCCCGCCACCGCCGTCTCGTCCGAAGAAGGCGCGGCGCTCGTCAAGAGCGAACGTCCATTTCTGGGTGTAGACAGACGGGTCATCGAAAGTAGCCTCGTACCGGAAATGGTCCGCATCGGTGAACTTGAAGCGTTCAATATGATGGACCTTATCGCTCGAGAAGTCACCCGCTCGGCTAAGACGTCCTTTGGCATTGTTGTTAGTGGTATCGACGATCAGAGTAGTTCCTTCCCAATGGCCGCGGGAGTCGCCCATCCAAAGTTTAAGATCACTCCCAATGTGCGGACGGCCGTCCAGATAGACGATTCGGTACACCTGTCCCCCTTCATAGATGAAGAGGACGTAGCCAGGGAACTGCTCTATCTGGACGCCCTGCCAAGTGAACTGGCGAACAGCTCCCAAAGGCCAGCAACGCTGCTGCGGATCGATGTCTCCGTAACGAGTCGGCGCGTAGTAGTGCGCAAACAAGTCCTGCTGGTGTGCAAGAGCCTCGGACGCGTAAGGGATGTCATAGTTTGCTGTATCGACGATTCTGCTGGGGGCATTGCGCGCCGCTTTCGGAGCTCGTGCAGGTCCCTCGGTACCCGCCGCTCGCTGACCGCCGTTACCTTGCCCGGCTCGCTCACCTTGCGCAAGATGCACATTGACGATGCTGGGGGGATTGCCGTGACCCCGCTGACCGAGCACTCGTCCGCTTGCGTCGAGGGGAGGCGGTCCGCCTGCATTCGCCGTCCCGGGGGCCGGTCTTGGCCCAGGTGGAGGCATGCAGTTGACATCACCGTTGGTGGGATTAGTTAGGCAACCCATGCCGTAATAGACGGCCGTCCAAACACCCTGGACATCGGGCTGGCCGTCGCTCAGCAACTTCGGCGTCCAGGGTTTGGCAGGAGCGTCGCTCTTAGTCCGGTCTGCCTGGGGTGGGGTTGTCTCGGGCGGTGCTGTCTGGGCAAAGCCCAGGGTGCAAATTGCAGTTCCA
>JAOAPF010000409.1 GCA_025462755.1 Edaphobacter sp. | reverse complement strand
GAAACACCCGTTCCCATTCCGAACACGACCGTTAAGCTGATGCGGCCGATGATAGTGCAAAACAGCGCGAAAGTAGGTTGTTGCCGGGTTCTTTTTCAGGCGGCTCGCAGTAATGCGAGCCGCTTTTTTCGTTTCGTGATTTCCGTTCAGCAACTGAGCCAGATTGCATAACGTCATTCGATGCGGGGCCTGCGCAAGAATTACTGGTTGCAGTCGCGATCAAGCAGACTCGACGCACTCTCAGGCAAGAGCTTGACTTCACTGCGCCGCAATTTATTCTCAACGCATTCCATGTTGATAAATGCTAGTTCGGCAATTTGGATCATGACCGAAGTGCAATTGACGGACGCAGCGATCTGCAAAATCGGGGCTGCGGTCTTCGAGAAACCCGGTGCTCAGGTTCTTGAAGCCTATTCAGAGTTCGACAAAGAGCCGCGACAGTTCCGTTCGGCCCCAGCCCTGGTGGAATGCATCAAGGAACGATTGTTATCCCCCTTGGGTGGTGCGTTTTTCTTCGTCATTTATCCGGACATGGGTGGACGCGCAGTCAGGAAGACGATTCATCTTGACCCTGCTAAAGTCCCCGGCCATCCGATTCGGTATACGTGGGAAGGCTGGGGCTCATCTCGATAGTTGTGGAGAATGGGGACGGTGTGAATCGCATGTCTCGGGTCTCTGCAAACTCTGAAAAGCGAGCTGAGAAGTGGGCGCAAACCTATCCCGAGTGGGAGCTGCCGACCACTTGGAATTGGAAGTCCGTTGCGAGTCATACGAGAAGGTTGCAACGCGTCTTTGAGGCATTGCCGAACACAGTGTCTCAAGCGAACAGCGTCGATACTTATGCAGAAGATTAAGCGTTCAGCGAGGGGTGATCGATGGAACGTAAGGAAGTTGAAATCTTCTCTGAGGAATGCAACTTTGCGATAGGTCGCATGCCCGATCGCAGTTTTCCCGGCTGTGTTGTTCAAGGCGACTCGCTCTCGATCCTGGTTCGTTGCGCAGAACGGGCTTCTGCGTTTGCGTGTAGAACTGGAAACAGCGAGTTGATTGACGAGATTGAATGCCTGAAGGAATCTTTGGCAGACCGCTTGCCCCATTACGCGTCTGTTCTAACAGCGTACGGAATCGAGTTACCGTATCGTCGGATTGCCGTCGCCTCGAAAGGGGGTGGGTAGCGGAGCTCGCCCAGTCAGACAATTTCATCTGCGGGATCTGGGGGTTCAGACTCTTGGGGTGTTGATTGGAAGCCGGTTGCTGAAGTCAAGCTGTCTCCAACGTTAGAACGCCGATCTAAGTTTTGAGGGCAATCATGAGAACCCAATACTACACGGCCACAAGTCTCGATGGATTCATTGCGACCGAGGACGACTCGCTTGAGTGGCTTTTTCCCTTGGGGAGCTTGGATGATTCCAGCTATCCAGAGTTCATATCAAAAGTTGGCGCTTTAGCGATGGGGTCTGCGACCTATGAATGGATGCTGCGTAATGCCGAGTTAGTTGCTGCTGAGGCCGGGTCACCGTGGCCATACACTCAGCCAGCATGGATATTCTCCAGCCGCAAGCTTCCAGTAATTGACGGCGCCGACATTCGCTTCGTTCACGGGGATGTGCGGAATTTCCATTCTGAGATGCAGAAAGCTGCCGGCGACAGGAACATCTGGATTGTTGGCGGTGGCGATCTCGCTGGCCAATTTCACGATGTCGGTCTATTGGACGAGCTCATTGTCCAAGTTGGCTCGGTTACCCTTGGCAAAGGTAAGCCATTGTTCCCTCGAAGGCTGCTAAGCCCAAGTCTACGCTTGGTCTCTGTTCGTCAAGTGGATGCAAGCATGGCGGAGTTACGCTACGAAGTGCATCGGGGAAATAAGGCCGACGCCGCTTTGTGAAGCGGCTTAATGGAGGTGTTTGGCCACAGCGAACCGGTCACGTGAAGAATCGGGATCGATAAGCTCAGAGCAATCCAGCGATACCATTCTTGATGCTGTCGCCAAACAAGAGGGTCTGGGCCAATTCAGAGAGGAGATCGCATGACCGTCGAAACCGAAGACGATGTCGCGGCACTCAAACGCATCGGCAGGATCGTTTCGTATGTGTTACAGGAGATGCTCGACGCTGCGGAGCCCGGCATGACGACGCGCGAGCTGGATTCACTTGGTGAGGAGTTGCTTGATAGGCATGGCGCTCGATCGGCGCCGAGGCTGACATACGACTTCCCGGGCTCGACCTGTATCAGTATCAATGAAGAGGCTGCACATGGTATCCCGGGTGGTCGAGTTATTCGACCTGGCGATGTCTTGAACGTTGATGTTTCTGCTGAGTTGGGCGGCTACTTTGCCGACACCGGAGGAACGAAAATTGTACCTCCGACAACCCCACAGAAGACGCGCTTGTGCCATGCGACCCGCACAGCTCTTGAACAGGCCATGAAGGGGGCCCGCGCTGGCCAACCCCTCAATCGCATCGGTGCTGCCATCGAGCGAACTGCGAAGAGATACGGCTTCAAGATTATCGAGAACCTCGGTAGCCACGGGCTCGGTCGCGCCCTTCATGAAGCCCCCGAGCACATTCCCGGGTACTTTGATCCGACTGACGGGCGTGTCTTGAGGAATGGCATGGTGATCACGATCGAGCCGTTCCTCTCCACAAAGAGCCGCGTGGTGACCGAGGCGTCCGATGGATGGACCTTAGTGGGAGCGCACGGCAACTTGTCCGCGCAATACGAGCACACGATGATTATTACCAAGGGCGAACCAATCGTCGTCACGCGACGCTGAGCCATCATCAATTGGTGGCTGGGACAAAACGTTGTGCGCGTTCGAGATGGATTCCCGCCGCCGCACGAGTCGGTCAACTTGACTGGTAGTCGCTGTCGGTTCAAAGTGTTGGCGTGTTGATGGAAGCCCGTTGTTAATCGAGGGCAAGTTACCTCGTGCGTTTGGTGGCGGAGGAAATGTGATGGCGGTCGGCTGGTCACCTGAGTTCGACGCTGGTACCGCGAGTGGTGCGCCAAAGTGGCCGCCCTCAGCGTCGATGTCCTGGTGGATGCTGGCCTAGTGGCGCGGACAGACTTTGAGCTGTTGCATAGTATTGTCGCTGAAGAGGTCTATGTTTGCCTGTGCCTCCACGACTACCCACCCGCGCTTGAGAAACCACCGCCGAACTAGGCTGTCAACTTAACGTTCGGCAGCAGGAGAACCGTCGCCATGGTGAACTCCAACCGGTGTGACTTCATTAGAGGCGCGGCAGACGACCCATTAGACCTATGCGCTCATGGCGATGTCCGGCTCTGTTCCCGCTCCATACGTTCTCGGTGCCACACACTCGCTAGGCTGCAGTCGGAGACCACCTCATTCCGTGCTGCGGGTTCGAGGGAGGGGCGATTTGCCACATATCCGTTGTCACAAATACGGGTGCGCGTTTGGACCCGGGAGCAGGGAAGGGTTCTCTCTTCGCGGGAAGGGCAGGATGAACAGGGAGTAGAAGCAATGCGCCACGGCGATTCTGACACCATGCAGCAGCATCAAATTCGGCAAAATACGGAAAGTACATAACCGTGGCAGCGCCTCGATTGTTGAGCCAGTGATTGGATCGGATCCCATTCAATCTCTGCGAATTGAGTAGGACTTTGCCGGTTTTGCGGTTAGTTCTTCTGTTGGATTGAGAGTGTCATCCAAATTCGAGCCACTGGCTTGAACTCCAAGTGTCTCCCGGATATCATCTCCCCTCCGCGGTACGCAAGTGCCAGCGACGGCCCGCAGTAGCGGGTCGCAGCGGTGAAGGTCGCGAGTCACCTTGAGTGATTTAGTTGGCTTCATGCGCTGCAAGCTCTTTAACAATTTGGCGAAAATGCAATCTGCACGTATTTCGTGACAGCGGCCTTCGGGTTGTTGTCCGTAGCGGGCCACCAGTCCGCGATCATTTGTTTCACGACAGGAT
>JAOAPF010000321.1 GCA_025462755.1 Edaphobacter sp. | reverse complement strand
GTCGCGGCAGGCCCAGGCCCTCGGCATAGACCGTGTAGTCGCTGCGAAGCGCCGCTTCCATGCTCGCTCTCACCATCTTAAAGATCGGGCCGCCATAGACGAAAGCAAGCGTGACGGCCGGCAGTGCAAGATGGGACAAAGCCGATTTAAAGGTGTCGAAATTCCCAGCGAGCAATGTATCTACGACATAGAAGCCCGTGACCCGCACGGGCGGAAGATCGAGGATGGCGAGCCTGCCCTCCGGACCAGGCGCCCACCCCAGCACGCTGAAGAAGACGAAGACGAGGACTAGGCCGAGCCAGAAATCCGGCAAAGCTCCGGCTAGCAGGCCATAGCCGAAACTGATGCGCCGCGTCGCGCGCGCCAGCCAACCGCGGGATGGACTCGCTGAGAGAAGGGCGATCGGCACCATAACCACCAGCACGATGAGCATTCCGGCAGTGATGAGCTCAAGCGTGGCCGGCGCACGGACGAGAAGATCTTGAGCAACCGAACTCGAATTGACCCAAGACCTGCCGAAGTCACCCTGAAGAAGACGCTGGACGTAGGCGAAATATTGTTGCGGCAATGGCTCGTCGAGGCGGAGCTGATGGCGAAGCAACTCTACTCCCTCCTGTGGGGCAAGAGGGCCCAATTCCAAGCGGGCAGGATCGCCCGGCAGCATGCGCACGAGAGTGAACGTGATGATCGAGATCAGGAACAGTTGCGGGACCAGAACCAACAGGCGTCGGCCGATGTACGTGAGCGTCCGCATGGTTCCTAAACCTCCACTTTGATCGGCCTGCCTCAGGCGCCTGCTCGCATCGCCGTCCGGGCGGATCACGCGGACGAACGGATTGCGAGTCGCGTGATCGAGCAAGACAGTTACATCGTCTTACTTGACGAAGGACATCTCGCTGACTTTATAGTACTGGGTGGTGAACCACTTCCAGCCCGAGAGGTTGGCGCTCATGGCGTTGACATACGCCGGTTCTGCGATCCACCCCAATGTCGCCGCATCGTGGATGCGTTGTTCGGTGGATCGGTGGAAGGCGTTGCGCTGGTCGGAATCGACGATCGAAGCGCCTTCTTCGAGCAAGCGGTCGACCTCCTTGTCGCTGTAATTCTGGTAATTGACAGCATTACCTGTCTGATAAAGCAGCCTGAGCGAGTAGTTGGGGTCCGGCTGGATCGGGTAATCGATCCAGAGCGCAAAATCGGCTTTCTTTGACTGAACCACGTCAGAATGAGCCGACACGGGCTGCTTGCGCAGATCGATGTTTATTCCGACCTGAGATAGCGTCGACTTCAGAAGCACGGCTATGTTCTCTTCCACCGGATCACCGGCGCTGTAGGTCAGTGTGGTCTGGAAGCCGTTGGCATAGCCTGCCTCGACGAGCAGGCGCTTGGCCTCAACCACGTCATATGTGTAGTTGTTGAATTCCACATAGCCCGGATAGACGCTGGGCATTACGCCTTCCCAGGTGACGGCCAGCCCGCGATAGATATCCTTGACGATCTGGTCGCGCGCGAGCAGATGATTGATGGCTTGGCGAACCTGCACCTTGTCAAACGGCGCCTTAATGTTGTTCATCACCAGATAGATCGACTGGTTGCCGTGAACCGCGGCCACGCGCACGTTGGACGCCGCTGCAAGACTGACCGCCTCGTCGGGCGAAACGCCTTCGATCAAATCAACCTTGCCCTCCTTGAGAAGCGCCAGCCGGCTCGCCGATTCCGGAACGACCTGATAGATGATGTGCTTGATTTTCGGTGGACCCTGCCAATAGTTCGGGTTGGCATCCATGACCACGCGATTGCCCGCTTCCCAGCTGCGGATCACATAGGGTCCGAAGGCAACAACGCTCGTCGACGCCCATTTGGTAGCCCAGGGGTCGTCAGGCGTCGAATGCTTCTTCGCTTCCGTGCTGTCGTACCAATACCAGTAGAGATTGGTCAAAATCTTGCAAATTAGCGGCATCGGCTTGTCGGAGTTGATCCGCACAGTGTAGTCGTCGACTTCCTGCCACTGTCTGGGATCGGGCGCGTTCGCAGCATTCTGCATGAACGTTCCAATCGCCTTGAGCTCGTGCGCTCGCTCAACCCTCCACAGCACGTCCTTGGCCGTGAATTCATTTCCCGCCGCCGATTTCACTCCTTTGCGCAGATGATAAACGGCGGTCTTGCTGTCCGCACTCAAATCGCAGTTCTCGATAATGCCCGGAACCATCTGCTGCGTCCGGAAGTTCGGGTAGGTGAACCCCGGAATCCTGGTCGGATCTGCCCCTGGGGTCGGCGCATACGGATAGGCGGTCGGCTTCCATTCCGCGCCCGATTCGATAACCTGTGCTGCCATCACCCATGTTTGGGGGCCCGATTGGCGGTCGATATCCACGCCTTGAGGCGTTCCCGGGACTGCGATGATGATGGTGTCCTTGGTTTGGGCGAGAGACCCGCCGCTGACCAAGGCAAGCACTCCGCATCCGCCACCGAGCGCCCAGAGGACCAGATGCTTCCGCATGATTTCCTCACTGTTGGCTCAAGATCTTGTTATGAGACTTAGGAGCCGATCGCAGGCGGCCTTGTCCGCAAGTTCATCCCTGATCGACTACCCCAATCCGTCTTACCTAAGGCCATCCTTTGAGGTGCGGCGCGTAGAACTTTACCTTCATGTCAACGGCCTTGTCGAGCGTCGCCGCATCGAGCCATTGCAACTCTTCTGCTTGACACGCAGTCTGGGGACTTCTCTGGCATGACAACTGGACGCGCGTGATCCGCTCCTTGAGGATGCTGCTTCCGATCGCCACCGTCAGCCCTTCGAGCACGACGACGCGAGCAATTCTAAAGCGTTATTTAGTGGTGCGAACAGACCCGCAAGCCCAAATCACTTTCCAACAGCAGCTTTGTCGAGGCAATCAGATCTTTTTTGCTCCCGAAAATGAAGCTGTTGCTGAAAACGCAAAACAGGAAAAATGACCCTCGTCGTCGGTCACAGTGGCTGATCGAGCGGGTCTGAAGGACGATCCATGAATATCAATCACAAGCTAATAGCGCTGGGCCTTGCATTTAGCCTGCTCGGTAGCGCGTCCGCGTTCGCAAGGCCGACGCCGCATTTCGAAAAGGGCGATCGTTCGTACGAGAGAAGGACGGTCACGGATCATTTTCCGATAACAAAACAATCTGGCGCG
>JAOAPF010000320.1 GCA_025462755.1 Edaphobacter sp. | reverse complement strand
CCCTTCGCTGCCTCTGGTTCCCGCCACAGGTACGACACGCTCGACTGGCTCATGGTCTTCCCCCCACGCTAACGACGCCAGTATCACCATTCTTTGTGACAGCCCTGTGACTGCACCAAGAACGCAGCTTCAATATCCGTAACTTCAGTTACTGCAATGGTTCCCCAATAGTTGTATCGCCCGGCAATCCGCATCGGGACCAGCCTTCACCTCACGCCTCAGGATTTTCTCCATACGACGCGCCGCGGTATGAGAAACTTCCTCGAACCCATTCCCCGCCATTTTGATGATGTTTCGAATAGAGAGCCTAAATGCCTGACAAACCAGCTCCGCCTTGCCTGACCCTTGAAATCGAACATACCGACGACCTGACAATCGTGCGATGCCACGGACAGCTCGTCTCGGAGCTCTCCAACATCTTCTACTCCAAGGTCCGCCCAATCATTCCAGCCACGAAACGAATCGTGCTGGACCTGTCAGACGTCACCCGCATGGACAGCATGGGCCTCGGCACGCTCGTCGGCCTTTACACCTCGGCTCGCGCGGCAGGATGCGAGATGCAGCTCCTACACGTTGGCAAACGGATCAGGGAGCTCCTCGGCCTCACCAACCTCTTGTCTGTATTCACAATCATCGGCGAACACGGCGTAAGACTCTAAGAATCTCCCGTCGCTGGAGCGAATTCAAGCTGGAGGTGCCAATTCCATTCTTGAAGCCGTCGACCACGGATTCCCGCGGACTCAACGGTCTTATACCTGACACCGATCAAGGACTAAACCAAAACTCCGCTGCGTCCTTAGCGCAACCTTTGCGCCCTTCGCGTTCGCGCCTTCCATCATCGACGTTCATCGGTGCAGATCGGTGCCAAGCCTTTGCCCTTTAGATCCATGTTGATCGCGCCAATCCGTGGTCGCCCTACCGCGTCTTGGTAATATCCGGCCCCAGCATCTCCTGCGCATTCGGAGCTGGCTCCACCGGAATCCGCTCCCGCTCCAACCGCTGCTGCTCGCGCTCGTAGTCCGACTCCAGGTGATTCTCCGTCAGCTGGTCCTTCAGAATCCGAAACGCCTCCTCCGGCGTATCCGCAAACTGAAACAGCTCCAGGTCCGATGGAGCGATCGCACCCTTCTCCGCCAGCAACTCCAGGTTGATCAGATGCTTCCAGTACTCCGACCCGTAGATCACAATCGTGATCTTCTTCGCCAGCTTCTTCGTCTGTGCCAGTGTCAGCAGCTCGAACATCTCATCCAGCGTCCCAAACCCGCCCGGAAACACCACCAGAGCCTTCGCGAGATAAGCAAACCAGTACTTCCGCATGAAGAAGTAGTGAAAATCAAAATTCAGTTCCGGCGTGATGTACGGGTTCGGATGCTGCTCGAACGGCAGCCGTATATTCAACCCGATCGTCTTGCACCCCGCCTCATACGCCCCGCGGTTAGCCGCCTCCATAATCCCCGGCCCGCCCCCCGACGTCACCACAAACCGATGCCTCCGTCCCGGCAGCGTCTGTGCCCACGTAGCCACCATTCCCGCCAGCCGCCGCGCATCTTCGTAATACCGGGCCATCTCCACCGCAGCCTCGGCCAGCTTAAGCTTCAGTCGGCTCGGCTCGCCACTTTCAATCTCCCCCGGTCTGGCCGGCTGCTCATGCTCCGGCGCCGCCTGCGCGGAACCTGTATTCTCCAGAAGCTCCAGCTCCGAACTGGCCACATCCAACGCACGAAACCGCGCCGATCCGAAGAACACCACCGTGTCCTGAATCCGCTCCCGCCGAAACCGCGTCATCGGCTCCTGATACTCCGCAATGATCCGCAACAGCCGCCCATCCGGCGAGTTCAGAAACTCCGCATTCTCATAAGCCAGTGGAGCCGAATCCAGCTCATCAGGCACCTCCGGCGTCATCGGCTCTTTCTCTAATTTGTCCTTATCCACGGTAGTCGCGATAGTGCACCGCCTCGGAGATCCCGATCCAGATATCCAGCAGCCCCAGCCCCGAGATCATGCCCCGCACCGCTCCGTTATGCAGAATCGCAGCCAGCCACGGCCGCGCCAGGATGAACTCATTGCGGTCCCATATCCGCGTCCACCATGGCAGAATCATCACCAGCACGCCCAGGTACACGCAGAACAGCACCAGCACAAACAGCGACAGCCGTTGCAACCAGACCGGCGCAGTCCTCTTGCCAGGCTCATTACCAAGCCCAGCGTCGTTCGACTTCACAGGCTCATCGCCCCTCAACGGCTCCTGCTGCACAGCTGGGTCAGGGCTGGAGTAAAGTTGTGGCTGTCCGGACATCAAACTCCGCGTACACTCCCATAAAACTCACTAAGACTGACAGTAGCAGAGCGCCCCCCGAATGTCTCTCCGCCTGTCTCTCCACCGAAAGCACTACAGAACCTCCCCCTTCCCGCACCGGGCTCATTTCCGAGGACTTCCCACTCCCGCCGGCGCATGCGTATCATGCGGAAAATCCAGCCGCAGGTCATACGTCGAACGCGTCCCCGTCACCCTGACCGGCAGCTCCAGCCCAGCCCCATTCTTCTTCAGCAGCCCGTCGAAAGGGCTCAGCAGCAAGCTCTTCCATCCCGTCGTCATCTGCGAAGCCGTCGCCTGCGTCCGCACCTTCCCATGAAGCTCAAACGTGCTCCCCACCAGCTCGATCTTTCCCTCCATCTGCACCTGCGCCCCGGGCATCTGGTATTTCAACTCGCTCACCTCGACGACTCCATCCGCCTGCGAAAACCTGCCGCTCATTGACGACTCCACCACCTCCGCATCGCGCGCATTTGCCAGCTTCGGCTTCCCCTGCGCCCGCATACTCAGGGCATCCACCTTCTGCTGCATCTTCGGATCGTTGAACTCCGCCCCACGAATGACAAACGTCCCATCCAGCCGCATCTTCCGCGAAACACTCACCGGCCCCGGCGGAATCACAACATGCGTCCTCATCGCCAGCACTCCTCTCATCAACGTCGGATTCGCCTTCAACCCCAGCACCAGCATGTCTTCAATCCGCCCCTTCTCCGTCACGACATGCAGATCCGTAGTGTGCCCCGGCATCCTCCCAGCCTGCGTCACGCCATCCGCCCGCGTCACCGCCCCCGCCGCCGTCAATTCCGACCGCCCCACCCGCGCCTTCACCGCCTCCAGCCGCGTATCGCCCGTCGTCCCATCCACCACCGCGCGAAACTCCGTATGCAGCGGCAACGCATGGTCGCTCACATCCAGCCGGAAGTCCGGTGTGTCCGTCACTCCCTCTACCGCAATATTCCCCAGCGTCCCGGAAAACCCGCCCGTCGACGCCAGAGTCCCGCCAATCCCATGAATCGAAGACAAGTCCGCATGCGTAAACTCGTAGCTCCCATTGAGCGGCGTCTCCCGCGGATTGTCATCCTGCCACGGGCCCAGGTGCCCCGCGGACCGCACATCCCCCACCGGCTTCGGATTCACCAGCACCGCCTCATAGCTCAACGGTTCCATCGCCCCCACATCCTTCAACACCAGCCGGCTGATAGCGAACTCCAGCGGCCTGTTCCCCGGCGCGCTCGTCACGATCATCACCTTCGCATCCGTACAGTCAATCGTGTCCACGACAATCCCCAGTCTCGGCTGCCCCCGCCGCTTCGGATCATCCGGCATCGCCCCGCCCCGCTCCTCCTTCGGCGGAATTCTTACCCTTAGTCCCCGTACCTTCACCGACACCACCCGCGTCGTCGGCCGCAACAACTCCCGCCACCCCGTGCTGAACTCAAAGTGTTCCACCGTCAGCATCGGCGGCGCATTCGGCCTCGGATCCGGCTTCGTCGGCCCCGCCAGGTAGAGAATCCGCAACCCGCCCCCCGTAACCATCAACCCGTGGCCCATCGACAGCTCCAAACGGTCCAACTCCACCGGAGAATGAAACCGCCCCGAAAGCGTCTCCACCACCTTACGCCGCAGCATTGGCTGTATCTGCCGCATCCCCCACTCCAATCCCAACGCCGCAACTGCCACCACCACAATCACTCCAGCCGTCCAGGCAAGCCACCGCCTCCGCCACCATCGCGGCCGTTGCACCACCTCCACCAGGACCGCCTCAGTCTTGTTCAAGAAAAGCTCCTGATTCTTGGACGATCCCAACGCCACCAGGGCCGAAGGACCTGAAAAAATCTCTAATGTCCGTTACCTGTCCTTTACCGAGTACTCGTTTTGCAATGTCTGCCCCCAGCCATCCGTCCCATGCAATCGCGCACCTTCGCCGAGCATCAAACAACCCAAACGAAACAGGCAAACAAAGCGAGGAGGATTCAATGAACGCCTTTCAGGGCTTTCCCCGCATCACGCCCTTTCTCTGGTTCGATTCCAATGCGGAAGAAGCCGTCGACTTCTATCTCAGCGTATTCAAGAATTCACGCCGTCTCGACGAGTTACGCACAACCGAAGAAGGTCCCGGCCCAAAGGGCAGCATTCTCACCATCGAATTTGAACTCGACGGCCAGAAATTCACCGCACTCAACGGCGGCCCAAAGTTCAAGTTCAACGAATCCATCTCGTTCGTCGTGCGTTGTGACTCCCAGAAAGAAGTGGATTACTACTGGACGAAGCTCACCGCCGAAGGAGGCAGCGAGAGTCAATGCGGATGGCTCAAAGACAAGTTCGGCCTCTCTTGGCAAATCGTTCCAGCACGTCTACCCGATCTCCTCAAACATCCCAGGGCCGTTCACGCCATGCTCCAGATGAAAAAACTCGACATCGCAGAGTTGGAACGCGCCGCGCAATCGTAACCCACTGTGGCGGCACAACTAGCCAGGGAAGTGCAGTAGCGAGGCTGCAACCTCTCGTCCTCAGCACATCATTGTTTGATGCATCCTGTCTGTGCAAAAGTTTTTTCTACTTAGGTAGCTCTCCGTGTTCATGGGTTTGCTCAGGAATCCCGAGCAACCGTGCGTGCGGCGCGAAGAGACAACACCCTCCGCCATTCAGCATCAAACTTAGCGACGCACCAGAAAACAAAGACGCACCAGAAATCGACGTACCGGAAGCCATGGTTGACCCCACAATTTCGAATGTCTTGGTTCAATCCACGCTCGTCACCGCCGCGAGCCTGTCGCTCACATCTCTCATCGTCGTCCGGCGAGTCTACCGAATGCTCTCTCCAGGCCTCGTCCGTGCGACTTGGGGAGCCCTCAGTCTGTTGATCTGCATCCAGGCGCTCGGTGACCTGGCATTGCTTTGGATCAACTACACCCAAGGCCCCAATCGCCATCAGGACTGGCTCATCGCGTCTGTCTGTTTAGGCGCATCACTCTTTGTCGTCTTAGCGTGCAGCCTCGCTCACCACAACGCAAAAGACCTCTCCCGCCTCTCCAGGCTGGAATCCCTCGCCTGTGTCGATCCCGTTACCGAACTCTACAACCGCCGCCACATCATGGATGTTCTCGACACAGAGTGCATTCGATCTAGCAGTCATAACTCTCCGCTCTCCATCCTCCTGATGGATGTCGACAACTTCAAGAAAATTAACGACACCTACGGGCATCAGGCGGGCGATGTCGTGCTCAAAGAAATGGGAGTCTTGATCACCGCAGCATCAGATTCAAGATTAGTAGGAAGATATGGCGGTGAAGAGTTCCTCGTCCTCCTGCCCCAGGAGGACGCCGCCGCCGCCTCGGTTACCGCAGAGCGCATTCGAGCCGTGATCGAGGCAGCCACAGTCGTATACGACGGCGATCCCATCATCTCCCCCACCATCAGCATCGGCATCGCAACCGCCTTCGGATGGAAAGAGAAGCCCGAGGATCTCGTCGGACTAGCCGACGAAGCCCTCTACGCCGCCAAGTCGACAGGCCGCAATCGAAGCTGTCACGCATTCGAATCCTCCGGAAAAAGAACAGTCTCAAAATTTTCCGTAGTCTCGCCCCTGAATAGCCAATGACATCGCGCCGGAACCCAGCCGTCTTCGCCAAAAAAAGAAGAGCCATGGAACTCCCGACCCATGGCTCTCACGCAACCTTCCGATTCAATTGCATCACGCAACTCAATCCCTGCCTGTGAGAGGACGAAATTCTGCCCGAGGGCTGGCATCTCCTCCAGGAAGAACAAGCGATCCCATTAAGCAAACGCCGCAGATGAGAAAATAGAAGGAGCATGCTTCAGCTCTCATCAGCCGGCAAACGCTTCGGCCAAAAACTCCTCTTCGAAGACGCCAACTGGCTCATCACGCCGGACGAGCGCACTGGTCTCGTCGGCGGCAACGGCACCGGCAAATCCACCCTCCTCAAAATCCTCGGCGGCATCGAAACCCTCGACTACGGCCAGCTCACCCGCGTCAAAGGCATGACCCTCGGCTACCTCCCGCAGGACGGCCTCGCCCTCCGCGGCAAAACCGTCTTCGCCGAATGCCTCTCCGTCTTCGACCACCTCCACGCCCTCGAGCGCGAAGCCGAAGACCTCACCCACACCCTCTCCACCGCCGACCCGAAATCCAAAGAATACGCCGCCGCAGCCGAGCGCTACTCCGACATCGCCGACCAGCTCCACGTCCACGACATCTACACCCTCGATGCCCAGGTCGGAGCCGTCCTCGGCGGCCTCGGCTTCTCCAAAGAAGACTGGGAGCGCAAAACCGAAGAGTTCTCCGGTGGCTGGCAGATGCGCATCGCGCTCGCGAAATTGTTGCTCCAAAAACCCAGCCTCTTACTTTTAGACGAGCCCACCAACCACCTCGACCTCGAATCCCGCAACTGGCTCGAAAACTATCTCCACGACTACCCCAACGCCTACATCCTCATCTCCCACGACCGCTATTTCCTCGACGTCACGGTGAACAAAACCATCGAGCTCTGGAACAAGCGCATGCACGTCTACCACGGCAACTACGAAAAGTACGTCGTGCAAAAAGAAGAGCGCCGCACGCAGTTGATGAACGCGTACAAAAATCAGCGCGACCGCATCGAGGCCCTCGAAGCCTTCATCAACCGCTTCCGCTACCAGGCCACCAAAGCAAAACAAGTCCAATCCCGCATCAAAGAACTGGAAAAAATCGAGCGCATCGAGGTCCCCGAAGAAGAGGCCACCATCCACTTCTCTATCCCGCAGCCGCCCGCCTCCGGCCGCACCGTCATCGAAGTCCAGAATTTAACCAAGGTCTACCCGATGCCGGATGGAGGAGAAAAACTCATCCTCGACAAGCTGAACTTCACCATCGAGCGTGGCGACCGCATTGCCCTCGTTGGAGCCAACGGCGCCGGCAAATCGACCCTCATCCGCCTTCTCAGCCAGCAGGAAGAGCCCACCAGCGGCCAGATCAAGCTAGGCCACAACGCGTTGGTAGATTTTTTTGCACAAGACCAGTACAAAGTCCTCGACCCCAACGCCGGCATGCTCGACGACATCAGCGCCGCCTCCCCCAAGGTCCCCGTCGTCGAGCTGCGTAGCTTGCTAGGCTGCTTCATGTTCTCCGGCGACGACGTCTTCAAAAAACTAGGCGTTCTCTCCGGCGGCGAGCGCAACCGCTACGCCATGGCCAAGATGCTCGTCTCGCCCAGCAACATGCTCCTTCTCGACGAGCCCACCAACCACCTCGACCTCCGCGCCAAAGACGTCCTCCTCGACGCCATCCGCAACTTCACCGGCACCGTCCTCTTCGTCTCTCACGACCGTTATTTCATCGACGGCCTCGCCACCCGCGTCTTCGAGGTAGAAGATCGCCGCCTCCACATCTACCCCGGCAACTACGAAGACTACCTCTGGCGCAAACAAGGCGGCCCCGAAAAAGTAACCGAACAGATTACAAACTCCCTGACTCCATCGCCCAAGTCCTCCACCGGGACCACAACTTCTGGTTCAGCTGAAGATGCCGGGGCAGGCAAAGATGCGGGTGCCCCATACATCGATTCTGATGTGTGGGCATCGAGCGAAGCGAGACCGCTCTCCTCCGAGCCCGCAACCCCCATCAAACGCCTGAACCCCATTAAGCTCAAACAACTCGAGGACCGTCTTCGCCACGCCGAAGAAGAAATCCCCCGCCTCGAATCCGCCATCTCCGCCGTCGAAGCCCGTCTCGGCAACTTCACCTCCGCCGAGCAGTCCCAAAAAGACGCCGCCGAACTAGAATCCCTTCGCACCAAACGCACGACCCTCTTAGCCGAGTGGGAAGAACTCTCCCTCACCCTTGAAGAGCAACAAACCGCATAGTCCGTCGCTGTTGCGATTGTCGCTTTTCGTTTGTCATTCCGCAGCGCAGCGGAGGAATCCGCTGTTGTCTTTCCAGCAGCAGTTCACTGTTCGCACCCAATCCATTCCTGCCGTCATCCTGAGCGCAGCGTTCGCAGTGACACGTTCTTGCCGTCCTCCTAACCGCAGAGTTCGCACTCACACGTTCTTGCCGTCATCCTGAGCGCAGAGTTCGCACGCACACGTTCTTGCCGTCATCCTGAGCGCAGCGAAGGACCCCGATGCTCCCAACCAGCCGCAACCCTCCGAACCTTTCCAACCAGACGCTCGACTGTCGTTGTTCTCTACCGGAAGCCCTCCGCCTCCTCCACGAAGCGCAACTACCGTCTCAGGAATAGCCATCTCTCCGAAGCCGTTCAGTTCCTCCTCAATCAAACACCGGAACATCCCAGGACTACAGACCACCCTCAAATCCAATCAAGGCGTTGCGCTTCGCCATCACCAACGTAGAGCCCAACGGCGGGAAGACCAACGCAGGAGATGGCCTTCATGACCAGCAAGAGCGGTCGCAGGTTCTTCAGCGGCCTCAAAGCCTTTCAGAAGTGGGGCGACATCGACGCCGCCCTCCGCTCCTGGGCGATGAACTTCCACCAAAGACTCGACAAAGCCCACGCCCTCCTGGTACCTGTCCAAATCCCATTTTGAAGACGTTTTCGGAGTTGTCCGCCCTTGCCGTCATCCTGAGCGTAGCGAAGGACCCCGAAGATCTCAACCCCGCCCTGCCCTCCAAACCTTTTCAACCAGACCGTTGCCCATTCCTTCCGTCATCCTAAGCTTGTCATAGGGGAACGACCCCTCGAATCTTCCACCCAAAAGAAAATATTTCAAAAAAGTTGGCATGTTTTAGCCACCACAAAAACACCACACAATTCACCACGATTTCACCAGCAACTCACCACGTTGCTACCACCCAAAAACCACAAAAATCCCCAAAAATTCGCAGAACCCCCCTCAAAAACACCACCCAAAAAAATTATCTTCCTTCACGCAGCCGAGCCGCCAGCCGCTCCGGCAACCCCGCCATCAGAATCCGCCCCTGCGCAGCAGTCAGGTCATACGGAACCCGCCTGTAGTCCACCGCCCGAGCCTCCGAGTCATACACCACAAACGCCGCCCGCCAATCACAATCCCGCGGCTGCCCCACCGACCCCGGATTGATCAGATGCCGCGTCCCCTCCGGAATCGGCATCGTCCAGCTCTCCGCCTCATTCTTCGTCCAGAACTGCGGCTTGATCTCGTGCCAGTCATGATCCTTCTGCGAAAACCCGCCCTGCAGATGGGTATGCCCAAAAAATGTGATCGCCGTAGTCATCTGCTGCAGCGGAGCCCAAGCATCCCGCATGCTCAAAATATATTGATCCTCATTCAGCGGCGACCCATGCACACAAGTCACCCCCGGCTCCTCCGGCTGCACCGGCCCCTGCGGAACCGCCCGCAGCCACGCCAGGTTCTCCGGCGTCAGCTCCTTCTGGGTCCACATCGCCGCAGCCCGCGCCACCGGATTGAATCCCAAGGCCGAAGTCAATCCCGCACCCACCCGGTCGTGGTTCCCCCGCACATTGATCTGCGCCTTCGCCCGCATCAGGTCGATAACCTCATTCGGACTGCCCCCATACCCAACCACGTCCCCGAGGTTCCAA
>JAOAPF010000263.1 GCA_025462755.1 Edaphobacter sp. | reverse complement strand
GGCGGTGAGGGCAGTATGCGGTGAGGGCAGTATATTGAAGGGCGGCAGCGA
Source organism: Edaphobacter sp. (assembly GCA_025462755.1). Classification (GTDB taxonomy): domain Bacteria; phylum Acidobacteriota; class Terriglobia; order Terriglobales; family Acidobacteriaceae; genus Edaphobacter. The sequence goes on along the minus strand of JAOAPF010000263.1, from coordinate 3,619 downwards.
CAGGCCACAAAAAACGATGGCCTGTCCCACGGCGGTTCGGTGTGAGTCATAGGCATTGGGGTGAGTCATAGAGATTGGGTGAGCCAGGGAGATCGGGTGAGTTGAGAGAAGGCCCAACACGGAGTTGCGAAGGCGAACACGTTCGTCCCAGAACTGGGAATCTTTCCGCATTCGGCCTGATTTCCGGGGCCAAAACACGACAGATCCCGATTGGCGTCCAACATGCCAAAGGGCACTTGGCAAATGGCGTTCTCCCTCAAACTGCTGGCATCTATTCTGACCGCTTCATCCGCATTCGCTCAGTCCACCGCCATTCGCGGCGAAATCTATATTGAGCCGCCGAAGAAAACCATCCTCGGGCCTCTCATTCGTCCGTACCAGCATCGCTTCATCGCACCGGTCAACGTCAATAACACGCCCCGGCTGGAATCGCTGGTCCGCTCGGGCAATCTGTACCTCACCGTGGACGACGTGATCGCGCTCGCGCTGGAGAACAACGTCGATATCGCGATCCAGCGTTATGGACCGTTTTTGTCCCGCGAAGTGCTCCGGCGCGCCGAAGGCGGAGGCTTTCTGCGCAACGTGGGAACTCCCGTGCAGAGCGGACCGGTGAGCGTCAGCCTGGCGGGCGTCAGCGTCAATACTAACGGTCTTGCGACCGGCTCGAGCGGTATCGGCTCAGGCGGCGGCATCGTTATTCAGCTCGGACCGACGCCGCCTCTGCTGGATCCACAATTCTTTGCGTACGCGAACTTTCAACACAGCACGAGCCCGCTCAGCAACACGATTCTGAGCCAGACTACTGCGCTCACGAACAACACGCGCACATTTCAGACCGGCATTACCCAATCGTTCCTCACCGGTACCAGCGCGCAGGCCACCTTCTATACTTCGCGCAGCCTCGTCAACAGTCCGGCGAACCTGCTGAACCCGGCCACCACCGCATATATCGACCTCTACATCACGCAAAATCTTCTGCAGGGCTTCGGGCGCGCCGTGAACGGCCGCAACATTGTTGTCGCAAAGAACAATATGAAGGTCACCGACCTTCAATTGAAGCTGCAGGTGATCACCACAATTTCGTCCGTCCTGAATCTTTATTGGGATCTGGTCAGTTTCCACGAGGATGTACGCATCAAACAGCAGGCTCTCGGCACCGCACAGAAGCTTTTCGAAGACAACAAGAAGCAGGTCGAGATCGGGTCGCTTTCCCGCATCGAGATTACGCGAGCCGAAGCGGAGGTTTCCGCGCGGGAAGAAGAGCTCCTCATTGCCCTGACAAATGTGGCGCAGCAGGAAACCATCCTCAAGAACACGCTGAGCCGAACCGGGGCGGCGAGCGCCACTCTCGATGAAGTCCACATTGTGCCTCTCGATCGCATCCAGGTGCCGCAAAAAGAAACGCTGAAGCCGGTTAACGAGCTAATCCCCGAAGCGCTGGCGGCGAGGCCAGAGGTTGAACAGACGAAAATCAATATCGAGAGCAGCCTCGCCAACTTGACCGGCACAAGGAACTCGCTCAAACCGGTGCTGCAGGCGTTCGCGGATTTCACCAATCATGCGCTGAGCGGCGGTCCCAATCCCCTTTATAACGGCGCAAGCGGCGCGCCCGATCCTTACTTCGTCGGCGGTTATAGCAACGTCGCCACCCAGCTCTTCCGCCGCAATTTTCCGGATTACTCGGCCGGGTTCGCGCTGAACATTCCATTCCGCAACCGCGCCGCGCAGGCCGACTATGTGATCGACCAGCTCACGCTGCGCCAGAGCGAACTGCAACTCCAGCGTACGGTGAACCAGGTGCGCTTGGATGTGAAGAACGCCGTCATCGGATTGCAGCAGGCTCGCGTCCGATATGAGGCGGCGGTGCGCACGCGTGTCCTGGCCGAACAAACCCTTGATGCCGAACAGAAAAAGTTTCAGTTCAGCCTTTCACCCGACCTCACCGGCGTGGTCCAGGCCCAGCGCGATCTTGCCCTCGACCAAAGCGCGGAAGTTCAGGCTTTGGCGAATTATACACACGCCAAAGTCGCGTTTCAGCAGGCGCTGGGAACGACGCTCGAAGACAACCACATCTCGCTGCAAGAGGCGGCCACCGGGCGTGTCGCGCATGTCTCGGTCTTACCGGAGAACCCAAAATGAGGTACACGCTTGCTCTGATCCTCTGTCTGTCACAACTGAGCGCGCAGGTTACCGTGCAAAGGCCAACCGGCCCGGTGATCATCCGGCCCTATGAAGGCGCGACCGTGCCGCCGCCCAGAACCACGAATTCCCCTCGGCTTGCCACGCTGGTCCGCGCGGGCAAGATCCGACTCACCGCACAGGACGCGATCGCGCTAGCTATCGAAAACAACCTCGATCTCGAAGCGCAGCGATACGGTAATCTGATCGCGGAATGGGGCGTGCAGCGAGCCGAGGCGGGCGGCCTTCTTCGCGGAGTGAGCAACGGGAACGCTCAAATCGGACAGGTCGCAAACGGTCAGGGCATTTCCGGCAGCCAGAGGAGCGCGGGAGTCAGCAGCAATACCAGCGGTTCCGTGTCGCCTTCCGGCAACGCTGTAGTTGCGCAGATCGGTCCCGTCACGGCGAACCTCGATCCAGTCCTGCAGAACACGACACTCTTTTCGCACACGACAACGCCGCAATCGAACTCGGTACAGAGCCGGACCGCTTCGCTGGTCGACGACAGCCGCCTTTACAACACCTCGCTTCAGCAGGGGTTCCTGACGGGCGGGTATGTGCAGGGATCGATGAACGAATCCTACCTGCGCGAGAACACGCCGACCGATGTCCTGAATCCTTCCGTCGCCCCACGCGTGCAGCTCTATGTTCAACACAACCTGCTGCAGGGGCTCGGGACGAAAGTCAATGGCCGCTTTATTCGCGTGGCGCGGATCAACGACGCCGCGTCGAAGCAGGTTTTTAAGTCCCGGCTGATTAACATCATCACGGATGTTCTGAATGCCTATTGGGATCTGGTCGCCGATGAGGAAGCGCTCCGAGCCGCGCAGCGGTCGCTCGATGTGGCGCGCAAATTTCTGGATGACACGCGGCAGCAGATCCAGATCGGTACTGTAGCCAAGGTCGATCTGGTTCGCGCCGAAACAGAACTGTCGATCCGTCAGGCAACCCTGGCGCTCGCGCAAAGCACGGAAGATCAGCAGCAGAATTTCCTGAAGAACCTACTGAGCAGAAACGGACTGGCAGATCCGATTCTGGCGGATCTCCCCATCGACCCGACCGACCATCCGAACCCGCCGGAGAAGGACGAACTGCCGCCGCTACGCGTGCTTGTGTCGCGGGCTTTGGCGAAACGTCCGGATATCGCGGCAGGCAAGCTGAATGTGCAATCCGCGGAGGTCGCAGCGATCGGCACCGAAAACGGGCTCCTGCCGACGCTCCAGGGGTTCGCTGCGGTCAGCGATACCGGCCTTGCCGGCACACCCGTTACACAGCCGGGCGGCGGCGGGCCCGATCCTTACTTCATTGGAGGGCTCGGCAGTGCGCTGGGGCAGATCTTCCGCCGGAATTTCCCGAACGAGCGCGTGGGCTTTTCGCTCCAACAGGTTCCTGTCTTCGTGGACCATATCGACCAGGGGGATTACGCCATTGATCAACTGCA
>JAOAPF010000258.1 GCA_025462755.1 Edaphobacter sp. | reverse complement strand
CGTTCGCTGCTGGTGCCGGTGAGCCACGCGGAGTATGAGTGGACGGTCCGCGGACCGAAGGTGAATGCGGACGTGAGTTTCTACTTCGGGATCGACGGGAAGGCGGAGTTTCGCACTATGGATACGCTGGACCAGGCTTGGGTGCTGGGCCGCCATGCGCATGAGTATCGTGATGCGGATGCTGTGGAGGTAACACGGCTGGTGGGCAAGATGCTGATAGCGTATGTGCACCAGCATCTCAAGCGGCCAGACCTTCCGTTCGGTGGATACTATCCGCTGGGCGTGTGTCAGGACGGTGTGGCGGCGATTGAGAAGAAGATGACGGGACACGACACGCTGTTTCCAAACACTACAGAGGGCGCACTGTGGGACGACCCTCGCGATGCCGAGATCAATGAGATGATGCTTGCGATTCCGAAGGATCGGAATGGAGCGCCGCCGGCACCTGCGCGGATCTTTGGTTCGTTGCCGGTCACGGACTTCAAGCTGATTACGATTCCCGGACTGACTGGCGATCTGGAAGCCGTGTACGTAGCTTGGCAGGATGGATCGTTGGAGCGGACGAGATCGTGGATGGAGAAGATGACATTGCGGCTTGCAATTGCGGGCGCGGTAGTAGTGCTGGTTGGCACTGCGCTGTGGAGCCGCCGGCGAGCCAGGAAATGATGGCCTTCGTTGATTACTGGCGATGCAACTCGCTTGCAGGGTGAAGGCTTCCTATACCAGAGGAGAATAGCCATGGCCACGAAGAAGGCAGCCAAGAAGTCCAGCAAGAAAACAGCGTCGAAAAGCAATGCGAAGAAGTCGAGCTCATCGCGGAAGTACAGCCCGTCGGCAGGCAAAGACGTTGAGCGGGAGATGAAGGCGATGAAGCAAGGCAAGCTGAAGAGCGGTCGCAGCGGCAAGAAAGTGACCAGCCGCAAACAGGCGATTGCAATTGGACTATCGGAGGCTCGTAAGGAAGGGAAGAAGGTTCCTCCGAAGAAGTCTTGATTTTGTCGAGATAGATTCGAAGGCGAAGCAGCCCTCCAGATGGAAGGGCGCTTCGCGTTTCTTATTTCTTGTCGGATGAGGCTGCTGCTGGGGCGGCAGCCGCCGGCGTTGTGGCAGTTGCGCTTTCCTTGCCGGGCTTTGAATCTTTGCTTGAGTCGGTGCTGGGCTTGGAGTCGCTACTGGCTTTGGTTGCGCCATCGCCGGAAGATTTCGGTTTGGCGTTGCCGTAGCCGTCGGCGTACCAGCCGCCACCTTTGAAGCTGACAGCGGGGGCGGAGAGGACGCGCTCGAGTTTGCCGCCGCAATGTGGGCAGGCGGTGATCTCCGGGTCGGAGAACTTCTGGATCTTTTCAGTGTGCTTGTGGCACGCAGTGCATTTGTATTCGTAGAGCGGCATGATTTCTTTCTCAGTTCTAACTTGATTGTTGATGCGGGACAAAACGCCACGATTCAGCGACGGGCTACCTCCGGTCATTTGCCGAGTTCGATGAGTCGGACGCTGGCGATGGCTTCCACTTTTCGCAGAGCTTCGACGGCTGCGGTGGCGGAGGCTGCAGAGGGGACGTCAATCTGGACGACGGCAATGGCTTGGCCCTGGGGCACGCGCTGAGAGCGGGCTGACGTTGCGGCTGCGCGGCCGAGGGCGAAGTTGGCGATGTTGACGGAGTGCTCGCCGAGGATGGTGCCGATGCGGCCGACAACGCCGGGGACGTCGTGGTTGCGGATGGCTACGAGGGTGCCGTGGAGGGGGGCCTCGATGTCTATGCCGTCGTAGCTCAGGAGGCGCGGAGAGGTTCCGTGGAGGACGGTGGCCGAGGCGCTGGTGTCTCCGTCGGAGGAGTGGAGCACGAGCTTGAGGACCGAGCCGACGCCGCCGGTAGTGAACTCCTTCTTGTCTTCCTGGATGCGAATGCCACGTTCGTGGGCGATGGCGGCGGCGTTGATGCGGTTGGCCGTGGTGCCCTCGCCGTCCGTGCCGTTGAAGATGCCGGCAACGGCGGCGTTGCGGATCAGGTCGGTTTTGCCGGAGGCGAGGCGGCCGGTGTAGGTGATCTGGATGTTTTCGAGGTTGCCGGGGGTGGCGTGGGAGAGGAAGTGACCCAAGCGCTCGGCCATCTCGATGTAGGGGGCTATCTCGATGTACTCTTCGTGGGAGAGGGAGGGGAGATTAACGGCGTTCTGGACGACGCCGAGCTTAAGGTAGTCGCGAACCTGCATAGCGAGTTGGATGCCGATGGCCTCCTGGGCTTCGTCGGTGGCGCCGGCGATGTGGGGGGAGAGGATGACGTGATCGATTTTGAAGAAGGGGGAGTCTTTGAGGGGCTCCTGGTGGAAGACGTCGAGAGCGGCACCGGCGACGTGCCCAGACTTGATGGCGTCGGCGAGGGCCTGCTCGACGATGAGTTCGCCGCGGGCGCAGTTGATGATGCGGACGCCCTTCTTCATGATCCGGATGGATGTCTGATTGATGAGGCCTTCGGTTTGGGTGGTGAGGCCTACGTGGAGGGTGAGGTAGTCGGAGGATTTGAGGATCTCGTCGATGGGGACGAGGGCGACGTTGTTCTCGCGGGCGATGACGGGGGCTACGAAGGGGTCGTAGCCGATGAGGTGCATGCCGAAGCTGGCTGCACGGCGTGCGACTTCAAGGCCGATGCGGCCGAGGCCGATGATGCCGAGGGTTTTGCCGCGAAGCTCGGAGCCCTGGAGGGATTTTTTCTCCCACTTGGCTTGATGCATGGTCGCGTTCGCGCGGGGGATGGCACGGGCCAGCGAGATCATGAGGCCGAGGGTGAGTTCGGCTACGGCTACGGCGTTGGCACCGGGGGTGTTCATGACGACGATGCCGCGATGGGTGGCGGCGTCG
>JAOAPF010000252.1 GCA_025462755.1 Edaphobacter sp. | reverse complement strand
CGTCATCTCCATCGAGCGTGCCATCGCCAGGAGAGAGCAACAGGTCGATCTCTGGAATCTCAAATCCGGTGACCGTAACATCGAATTCGCTGTCGATGGTCAGGAGGTGCTGCAGCTCGATCGCGAGTATGGCCTTGTCCCAGCCAGCCTTTTCGGCCAGCCGGTTATCAGCAATCACATAGGCTCGGATCTCATCAGCGGACAAATCTACCAGCCGAATCGTAGGGACCTCCGTTATGCCCAGGAGCTTCGCAGCCGAGACGCGGCCATGACCCGCAATGATCGTGTTCCGCTCATCCAGCAGGATTGGATTGGTGAAACCGAACGCCTTCATGCTGTCCGCGATCTGCCGAATCTGCCGTTTCGTATGCGTCCGGGAATTGTGAGGATTGGCCTTCAGCGCTCCGACTGGCTGATAGGTGAGTTCCAGACCCTTGGGGGTGGGCAACATTCCGTTTCTCCCTCTAGATGCCGTGCTGGAGCGAGTCTCCGCTCCACTGCACATAGTGTGTCGCAGAATCTATCCGCAACCTATCCCCGAACCAGGGAGATCTCATTCAAAGACAAGAAACGAGCGTTCCCGCCTAGTGTTTATCGGGGTTCCAGAGGTCTGGCGAAAGTTGTCCAACGCGTGCTGCGGGACATCGCACATGCAGTCAAGATGGAGTTGACTTATACGCCGCCCGGTATCGGTCACGAGCGACGTAGAGCCTGCGACGCACAGCACGGCTGAACCTCGGGTCGGCGGCGGCTGCGCTAAAGCTCTTTACGGCTCGTTTCGCGTACTTCTGATTGAATGCGGCGATTGGCTTTCTTTGCGCAGGCTGCAAGTTTTCCAGAAGGGAAAACCCCGCGGCATCAAGTTCAGCCGCAATTTTCCTCACACCGTCCTCGGAAAGCCTTCCAGCCTGTGTGCCCTCGCAGACCAACTGTCCAGCCCTGCGGTCGAATTCTGACAATCGATCCGCGTCATCGGGCACGACATCAATCACAAGGCCGTCTTTCGTCATCCACCATCGCATGCCGGGGTAATTGGAGACGATCTGGTCTATCTGCCGCCCGGCGTAGCCGAAGTAAGTCACGCCTCTGATGAATTTCAACTCATCCAGCAACGGGGAAATATAAACCGCAGAAAACGGCTCCCATGCCTCGCGAATTAATCGCTCCACATGCTCGCGCCTTGACGTGCCTGCAGGCAACGCCGATGACACGATGCCATGAAGCCGAGAGTCAATTCTTCCACCGGTTTCCCGAGTTCGCCTCTGATCAAAATGATCCCACAACCCCAACTCTTGAAATCTGGCACTCTTCATGATCTATGGCCTTGTCCTGCAACTCGCTTGTGTATGCGCTTCTCAGCTTGCATTCTACTTTGGCGCACGGCAATGCCCTCCTCCAGGCCAAAGGGCAGGTATTGATTCTGACCGCCCGGATGGGGATCGTTGGATTTGCCTTTGCGGATCTTCAGGATGCATATGGCGGCTGTGAGCTTGTGCAGCCATGGCTGCTTAGTCGCTTTCGTGGTCACTGACTGATCAGTGACGACAAGCCGACTTTACGGCACCGATTAGCGGCCTTTTCTCATAGCAGCATTCTGTGTCGGGTATGATCGATGGACACCGATGAAAGTTATAGGGATAGAGTTCGCAGCCAGCGATATGAATTACGTCGTTGCAGATCGCAATACCGATGGGACCATTGTTGTCACCGCCGCAAACCGCCTTAGCTTGGCGGACACACGGTCTCCCGACGACCTGAGAGTCTTTCAGCAAGCGGTCAAGACACTCATGAGTGACTTGACCCCAGATAGAGTCGCCATTAAGGCTAAACCTGAAAAGGGGGCCATGGCGGCCGGCGCAGCCGCGCTAAAGATGGAAGCGCTTGTACTCGCCACTCTTCCCTGCGGCGTGCGATTCATCTCCGGTGCCCGCATCAATAAGTGCGATGCTCCCACGGGAGCTGTCAAGGCTTATCACCTACCTGCCTACAAAGCGGCGGCATGCGCGTGTAGCGATGACTAACGATCTGCCGCAGGAGGTACAGGCATGCATAAAGGATTTGGATGCACATTACACCGACTTTCAGAGAGTAGAACGTGGTGGTACCGGATACCGATGGTTCGCGAAAAACAAGGTTTCGCAGGCTAAGGTAGCGATCAAGTTTTACGCGGGAGAATCTGGTGATCGCCGCCACGACGAACCGAAACTCCTCTCCCAAATCCAATCGCCTAATATCCTTCCTATTCACGATGCACGAAACGTCTCTGAAGACTGGGCTTATTTCATCACGCCGCGTTGTGGTGGTGGAGATCTGGATGACCTGATCAAATCTCAGCCATCGGTCCACGAATGTGTTGATATTGTTCTGGGAATAAGCCATGGAATGAGTGCAATTCATGCGCGAGGAATGGTTCACCGAGACCTCAAGCCTGGAAACGTCGTCATGGACGGCGCGATTCCTCGCATAGCCGACTTTGGCACTGTGCGAATCCTTGATCCAGATTCGAGTGTCACCACCGCTTCGCAGCACAGTTCTCTCTACCGCCCGCCTGAATCTTGGAGCACAAATACATACACACGGGCCGGTGATGTGTATCAGTTAGGCTTCGTCACATATCAACTTCTCGGCGGGCGTGTGCATTACGACGGACGGAATTACCTAACCGCGGCTGAGCGCAAGACATATGAGGCTATGCACGACGTAGTTGATCAGTCGCTGTTCGTGGACGCAGCTATAAGACGGAAGGCCGAAAACGGCACCCTCGCGGATTTATCGTCGCTACCTCCTTGGATAACCGTTGCCTCCAAAAAGGCGCTACGGAATATGCTTCACCCCGATCCGGGAGAGCGTTTAGGCTCGATGGCCGATGTCACAGCAGCGATGCATAAATTTCGGGGTGATACCGACAACTGGTCATTCCGCGTAGACGTAGCAAGACTCGCTAAGTCTGGCAAAATTCTCGAACTGCGGCCTACAGGCTCAGGAAATTACGAGGCGTTTCAACAAAAGAAAAGTTCGTTTCGGAGGGTGCCGGGCTTGCAGCCTGACACGCTTGCCGCTCTGGTCAAAAATTGTTTTTCCTGAAGCCAGCCTAGATCAAGTAACGACCTATCCCTCGTCTTCCACCGTTGAGTTGGGCCGAGGAAAAATTGTGAAATCTCTTTGATCATTGCGAATGGCGTGGCTTTAGCGCACGACTAGATGTTTCACACCCACACGACTCTCAGTCGCTAGGAAGTGGGCGCCGCAGAGGGAACTCAGCATGCCACGAGATGGCTAATACTCCCTGCGCCCCTTCGCCGATTCGTGCGATCCTCCTCCGAGC
>JAOAPF010000248.1 GCA_025462755.1 Edaphobacter sp. | reverse complement strand
GGCAATGCCATCGACGATCAGGCGAACACTCTTTTCGCTCTCGCGTAGGACCTCCTCAGCGCGTTTGAGGTCTTCAATATCCCGTATTCGTTCCATACCAATTGACAATTTTCCCCAACTCATCTCGGAGCGGGGACAGTTCGCGTTCGGACCTCACATTTCATACGGTTCTCCGAGTCGCCAATGCCGGCTGCCACTTCTCAGCTGTCCTAACGAGGTCTCCAGGATGAGCTACGGCTCTCCAGCCGCGGCCCAGCCAGTCCTCCATGGAAAGGCCCGTGTAATCGAGCTGCCGGAGATCCTCAGGCGACGGCTGTTCTGCGGCGAGTGCCACGACCAAGACCGGCGATGAGTTGCCGTGCTGCCGGGCGCGGCAAAGGGTGAAGTCGGCGACTTCCCGGAGGGGTTCCAGGACGTACTCAGAAGGCTCTGTCATGGAGGGCATCCTCGTCGCCACGGCTGCGCGACCCTCAGACTATTCATTTTGACAGCTTTGGAGCCTTCCAAGATTCAGAATGACCATAGATGGCGAGAAGAGCACTCCTCCATTCCACCGTCCAACTTGCATCGGTAACGTCGTACAGGCGAAGACGCACGCCTCAAGCACGAGTGCCCCTGGAAAAGGCAGGCTCCGCACTCCATGGCTTCGGGAGACGGATCGCACGCGATTAATAGCGGCTCAGACGGACCAAGACCCGCTGCTTCAAGAAAGCGCGTAGGCTTTTGCGGAGAAGCGTTTACGGCGCACCTATCGATGACAGATTACTCAGAGCCCCGCTGCTTTGTCTTTGAGGTCCGTGGCTGCAATTGGTCGACGATCCGCCTGAAGGTCGCCTGATCAGCGGCGCTGAAACTGTTAAGACAAGCGCCGAATATTCTGTTAGCTGCGTCTGCCCCTTTGTCTCTCGCTTTTATACCCGCAGGCGTGATCGTAAGCCGGTAGCGGCGCAAGTCACCTTTTTCCCCCTGTCTCCGCAGATAACCGCTCTCTTCCAGCTTCTTGACCAAGAAAGTCATGCTCGGTTTGGGCAAAGAAAGCGCGCGGGCGAGATCGGCAGGGAAAGGGTTGGCATCAACCATACACAAAATGAAAAGGCGCTTCGTATCGAGTTCGACTGAGGACAACTCCGGCTCAACCCTTTCGAGTACAGAGTGAAGCACATTTACGTTGCGTAAGTCGGTGGGGCCGCCGCGCCCAGCCCGATTTTTGACCACGTCACCACGCTGAATTCCGGCCTCCGAAGTTTGTCGCTGTGGGTCCAATTCAATCTCCCGCTCCGAAACGGAACTCACCTTTACTTACAGCGCTTATTCAGGCGTCGATCTCCCGTCCCGTGATCCATTCCGCGATCATTTGGGCCGCAGCTGATTTAGCGGGAAGGCCGTCCAGAGTTCCTCGATCTACGACTGAATTCCACTTGGCGGCGGAGCTCGAAGCGAGACCTACGGCGTTTGAAAGGTCCGTAGTCCAAGAAATGCCTTCCCCGTGTCCTTCTAAGCCGATCATTCGCAAGGCCACTTCCCTTCATGGGTCGCTCCTCGGCTCGCAGTCCTTTTCCAATCTGACCCTGTTGGTACGTCGATGGTGCAGTAACACTGTCCCCGTTTTCAACCCTTCTCTGTTGGGCTTGGCTTCAGGCCAAGACACTGCGCCCGGCGGGCGGCGGGATTCTGCTTTGTCAGTTCCCCCTGAAGGTCTCCCCCAACAAAGCATCCCTTGCCCTGGGGAGCAGGACCCTCGCACCGGGTCGCCCCAACAGAAAAGGGCAAGAAAAGGAGACAACGAAAATGTTCTGCAAGAATCGCATCACCCTCATCGGGTTCCTCGGAAAGGACACTGAAACCCGCGTCACAGCGAAAGGAACCGCTTACTCGCGGTTCTCGATTGCGACCAACGTCAGCTGGAAGGACAAAGAGTCCGGCGAATACCGGACACGGACCGAGTGGCACGCCTGTGTTGTATGGGCCAAGCTTGGCGAGTGGGCCGCGAGCCTCAAGAAAGGCGCCTTTGTGGAAGTCGAGGGCGAACTGCGGTACCGCGAGTTTCAGCCGAAAGGCTCCGAGACGAAGGTCCGCGCCGCGGAGATCCACGTCAGTTCGATTCTGATGCTCGACCGCGCCGAAAAGCCGAGTCGGAGGAGAACGCCGCGACCGAAGTGTCAGGCGATGACACTCCCTTCTGAAACACTGCGGAGGGTGTCCGCGTTTCGGCGTGGACACTTTTCCTGCTCACTTAGAAGCGGCTCTCTGTTCGGAGGGAACCATTCTCGCATATCGAAATGAGAAAACGTTTGATTCCTGCGTTGGTCCTGACAATTGGCAACATCGGAAGTCACATGGACCTTAGCTCTGGCGAGGCGGGACATCAAGCTCCCTTTCAACGGGCGGCAGCGAGGCTACCGGATTGGGCGGATTATTCTGAGCCATGCCCGACAGAGCTCGCGTACTACAAGACGCGCTATCAAGTATCAACACAGGTGCACGAGAGCTGTTTGGGCTTGACGAGGGACGGGGGCAAGTCACCGACCCCCTTCGCCAGATCAACGTTACGATGTCATCTGGACAGCGAGGCAGGCCGGCAAGTGGCTGATCCATTGCCACATCGGCCGCCACACGACAAACAACAACGTCGAAACGCGCGGCAGTACCTGATTTTAAGGCCGAGCTCGTTCTGGGCGCGAAGCCTAGAATAGGGGCACAGTGCCTATTCTTTCCGCCTCCTCAGTTTCGCGGCCTTTGCGACCACGGTTCAGCCGCCGGAAGTGGGCTCTCGCTGTCGCACTTGATGCGTTGGCCTCGCTTGCAATGCCGCTTCGCGATTAAACGCTACTAGAGAAATGGACGTTGCATGTCTGTTGCGCGAGCCTTCTGAACCAAGCATGCAATTCCTCCTCGTGCAGTCGAGGATGCCAAATCATGGAATAGCGAAAACCCGGAATCTCGGCGGGCGATTTGACTCTGCGAACCCGGAAACGGGACAACATCTGCTTCGCAAGCCTTTGAGGGCATGTGAGAACAAGCTCCGTGTTCTCCAGCGCCATCACACCGGGAATGAAGAACGGAACCTCGAGACCGATTTTCCGTCGATACCCCGCCTCGGCGAGCGGCCGGTCCACCAATGTCTGTTGGCCTGTTTGCGTTTCGACCGCGATATGAGATTGTCCTAGATATTGCTTCAATAAGAACGCGTTTCCGCCGAAGGGATGTGCTTGGCCGATAAGGCAGACGAATCTTTCATCGAACAGAAGCTCCATATGAAGCGGCGATGGAGCCGCGAGTGGGCTGAAGACAAGGTCGACTCTTCCGGTCATCAGATCCTCATACGATTGCTCGTGCCAGGAAACAATCTGGAGACGAAGGCCCGGAGCGGTCCGCGCCAGGTCTCGCGTCAAGGGAGGCAGCAGCAACGCCGCCGCCATGTCGGTCATGGCGAGGCGTACTTTGCTGGTGGTAACGCGCGGTGAGAAGGCCTCGCCACTCCACAGCGCCTCCAGTCGGGGAAGAAGCAGGTCAAGCTCCCGGAGCAGAGTTATGCCCCTTGCCGTGAGCCGGTAACGACCTTCCGAGCGGATCAGGAGCTCATCTCCGAGCGTTTCACGAAGCCGCTCGAAAGCCCTACTCATCGCAGATTGACTGAGATGTACTCGCTTCCCAGCCCGGGTGACATTTCGTTCTTCCAGAAGCGCCTGTAACGGCAGCAGCAGGTTCAAATCAACGCTCTGAAGATGCATGGCGCACATGCCAGCGATTCTAACAATGCCGCTGCCGGATCGCGGGTGAATGCGTGTCAAGCCCAATAGGCAGGCAACAGGGAAAGGTCTGGTCAACGGTATGCACCTGATGCATACAGCCAATTCCAACAATGCATGACGCATCTGCCCACTCCCTGCAGTCCAACGGGGCAGAGAGGACAAAGCAATGGCAAACCGCAGAGTCATCACCGAAATCAAAGTGTGAAGGAATGGACTATGTCAGAGAACAAGAAACACCTTGCCTTAGTTACGGGCGCTGCTACCGGCATCGGAACGCTATCGTCCTTAGCACTCGCCGCAGCGGGCCACATCGCCTATGCTTCTATGCGCGATCCTGGAGGTCGGAACCGTAAAAAGGCCGAGAACCTGAAGAATAAGGTCTCGAATCTTCCCCGGCGAGTTGCGAATCGTGAGCCTCGATGTGCTGTCCGAGGAGTCGGCCCAGACCGCAGCCGATCAGATCGAGCGCGAGACCGATGGCCTCGATGTTGTGATCCACAACGCCGCGCATCTGTCCTTCGGCGTACCGAGGCTTTCACTCCCAAGGAAATCATCGACTCCTTCGATGTGAACTGCGTTGGAGCCTTGCGCGTCAATCGCGCCGTCCTGTCGGCGATGCGCAAGCGCGATTCCGGTCTGCTGCTTTGGGTTGGTTCCGGTACAACACGGGCAATCCAACCGTTCTTTGGGCCGAGCACTGCGGCTAAAGCCGCGTTCGATGCCTTTGCTGATTCCACAGCTTGGGATGTAGCCCTCTATGGCGTGGAGACGACCGTATTGATGCCCTGTGTTTTCATCGAAGGCACCGCCCACTTCGCAAAAGCGGTTTCTCCAAAGGACACCGGCCGCACCTCCGACTACGCAAGGCTGCTCCCCTACGTGGAGCGCAACGGCGTCGACACGCGCCGCATGTTCCCAACGGAGAAGTCTGCCGATCCTCAGATCGTGGCCGATGAGATCGTCCGCATTGTGAATTTGCCCGAGGGAACCCGCCCGCGCCGTGCGATTGCGGACGGTTCGGACTACGGCGCAGAGATCGTCAACGGCGCCGCGGAACAGTTGCGCCTGCGGCTTGCACGTCGGATGCACCTCACCGACCTGCTGGCGCCGAACGACCGCTGGTAAGGGAGGCTAATGACGATACGACCTCTTGAACCTGCAATCCAGATGTTGATCGACGCGACTAACCGAGGCGACAGCAAGGCTCTCCTCGGAGCGTTCGCAGCCAACGCCGTACTTGCCGATTTTGGCCGCACCTTCCAAGGGCGGGACGAAATCGCCCGGTGGGACCGAGAAGAGAACATCGGAACCGAGAACCAGATCCGCGTTATGGGCGTGAGGCGCACCAGGAACGCTACCAAGGTAGCCATCACCGTTTCAGGCAAAGGGTACAACGGGCCGGGTCACTTCCTCTGCAAACTGCGGGATGGCTTGATTGCCGAACTGACCATAACGGCCTGACTAACGGAATACGGAGAAAGGCAATGCGAATCTTTATGACAGGAGCCAGCGGATACGTCGGCAGCAGCGTCGCTGCCAAGGCGCTCAAGCGCGGGCACAGCGTAGTCGGGTTGGCCGGCAGTGAAGCCTCGAGCGTGAAGCTGCAGCAGCTTGGGGTGACGCCTCTGCGCGGTGACCTCGAGGACCACGGAACGCTAGCGCGTGGAGCGTCGGAGGCGGACGCTGCTTTGCATCTCGGCTTTGTCCATGAGTTCAACCGTCCGTATGACGAGCTGGTACGCATCGACCAGAGGGCCATCCGCGCGGTCGGGAACGGACTCGCCGGAACCGGCAAGCCGTTCATCACCACTTCTACAACCACCGTCACGGAGCCATCTCCAGACGGCTTAGAAACAACCGAATCTTCTCCGCTCAGCGCGGACTCGATGCCGCGCATGAGGACTGCGTCCGAGGACACGACGCTTGGGTTAGTCGACGAGGGCGTACGCGCTTCCGTTCTCCGCTTGCCGCCCTATGTCTACGGGTCGGGAGGCAGCGTATTTGTTCCGGCATTGCTGCACTCGGCCGCAACGCATGGCGTCTCTCCCTACATCGGCAGTGGTTCGACTCTCACATCCGCCGTGTATGTCCAAGACCTCGCAGAGCTGTACCTGCTCGCCGCTGAAGATGCGGAGCAAGGCTCCATCTCTAATGCGACCACAGAAACAGGCGTCTCCATCAAGCAGCTCGCAGAGGCCATCGGCCGAGCCGTAGGAGTACCGGCGCGGTCCGTGACAAGACACGAAGCCACTCGTGTCTGTGGCCCATTCATAGCGATGTTCCTGGAGATCCCAAACCGGGCCTCCAGTGAGAAAGCGCGGCGCACGCTAGGCTGGACACCCCAGGCGCAGAACAGGCTCCTGGAGGACATTACCGCAGGACCGGGAACTTGCGGCAAGCCTCCGAACACGAGCGCAAACTAACCGCAGGGTGGAGACAACATGACATCCTCACTCAAAAAACCGGCAGCGCTTTCCGCAAAGGAATGGGAAGCGCTCAACACCTTCTACGCAGCCATCGACCAGCACGACTTTCGGCTTCTCCACGATGCGCTCGCGCCAGATTGGGCAGACCTTCCACCAGAGCCGGGACAGGCGCCAGGACCAGAGGGAGTGAAACCCATTCTGAAAAGGCTGATAGACGCCTTCCCGGACCTGCAGGCCACCATGGAGGAAGCCATTGCCGAAGAGCATCGCGCCGCAATTCGGGTGATTCTCAGCGGCACGCACCTTGGCTCGTTGCTCGGCATACAACCGACCGGCCAGAGGATCGTGCTCTCCATCCACGAGTTCCATGAGTTTGTGGATGGCAGAATCGCCGTCACGCGGCACATGGAGGGATGGATGGATCTCTTCGCACAACTCGGATCTTTCCCGTCAAACCGCCCGGAGCCGCAGATTCCGGCATGAACTAATCACACTGCGTCACGAAAGGAGCATCACAAATGAAACAGATCACAAAACGTTCACTCGGGAAACACGGCCCGACAGTTTCAAGTATCGGCCTCGGCGCTATGGGCATGTCCGACCTGTACGGCAAGGCTGAGCGCGCCGAAAGTGTCGCCACCATCCGCGCCGCCCTCGACGCCGGAATCGACCTGATCGACACCGGCGATTTCTACGGCTGCGGCCATAACGAGCTGCTGATTCGAGAAGCGCTGGATGGCCGCACCCGCGACAGCGTAGTCCTCAGCGTGAGGTTCGGCGAGCGGAGAGATCCGGCGGGCGGCTGGGGCGGAACCGACAACAGCCCCGCAGCGCTAAAGAACTACCTCGCGCAGAGCCTTCAGCGGCTAGGCACGGACTACATTGATATCTATCGGCCTGCACGGCTGGACCCGAACGTGCCTATCGAGGACACGATCGGCGCAATGGCCGACATGGAGAAGGCAGGGTACATCCGCTACGTCGGTCTGTCGGAAGTATCGGCGCACACGATCCGCAAAGCTCACGCCGTACATCCCATCGCAGACCTGCAGATCGAATACTCACTGATCTCGCGAGGCATCGAGAAGGAGACTCTGCCGACTTTGCGCGAGCTGGGGATCGGGCTTACTGCCTATGGCGTCCTGTCCCGCGGCCTCATCAGCGGCCACTGGAGCAAGGCACGCGAGGGTGATGGTGACTTCCGCAGCATCAACCCTCGCTTCCAGGGAGAAAACCTGGACAAGAACCTGCAGCTCGTCGATAAACTGCGCGAACGGGCGCGCGCCAAGGGCGTGACGGTCGCACAGTTGGCGATCGCCTGGGTGCTGGCGAAAGGAAAGGACATCGTGCCCTTAGTCGGCGCTCGCAACCGGGACCGCCTTGAGGAGTCACTCGGCGCGGTCCACTTCCAGCTCAGCCCCTCGGAGGTGGAGCAGATCGAGCTTACCGTCCCGCCTGGCACGGCCGCAGGTGGTCGATACAACGCATACCTGATGGGCCACCTCGACAGCGAGAGGCCTGAAACAAGCATCGAGTAGACGGGTTTTCCATGGAGGACCGGCTGGGCAGGGGCTGGAAAACGGTAGCTCATCCCGAAGACCTCGGCAGGCGGCCTTGGCGACCGAAGAACCGTATGAATGTGAGGTTTGAATGAGAACTGCGCGCGGCTCCTATCGCAGTGCTTGAGCCGTGCCGTGCCACTCGAGATGAGTTGGGGAAAATTGTCAATTGGTATGGAACGAATACGGGATATTGAAGACCTCAAACGCGCTGAGGAGGTCCTACGCGAGAGCGAAAAGAGTGTTCGCCTGATCGTCGATGGCATTGCC
>JAOAPF010000205.1 GCA_025462755.1 Edaphobacter sp. | reverse complement strand
GCATTACTTCAGCGGTCCGACGGCAGCGGTTGGCAGACGTGTGGCCAGCGGCGCAGGCAACAACCTTACGTACATGACGATCGTCGGCGTAACGCGAGACGCCAAGCACCGGGACCTGCGCAAGCCGGCGGTAGCGACACTCTTCACTCCGCTTCGACAGGCGACGTTCGCAGGCCAGCTCTATTTCTATCTCCGCACCGCTATGCCGCCCGAACAGACATTCGCTGCGGTCAGACAGGCCATGAAGCAGATCGATCCGGGGCTAGCCGTCAACGAAATGCGGACGATGGACGATCAGATCGATACGACGCTTTCGAACGAGCGCATGATCGAGTTGCTGGCGATCTCGTTCGGGCTGCTGGCAACGCTGCTCGCAGGCATTGGCCTCTATGGGGTGCTTGCTTATTCGACAGCACAACGTACGCGGGAGATTGGCATTCGTATTGCGCTTGGATCCTCGCGACTGGGGGTTTCGCGGCTGGTTCTTGCGGATGTACTGCGGCTTGCGGGGATTGGGATTGTTGTGGCGATTCCCTGCTCGGTGCTGCTGGGCAGGCTTTTGCGGAGTCAGCTCTTTGGGGTTTCGGCCAGCGATCCCTTTACGCTCGGTGCGGTGGTTTTGTTGATCGCGATCGTGGCGCTTGTAGCAGCGATCCTGCCGGCACACCGTGCCTCTACGGTCGACCCGACGACTGCACTGCGTACGGAGTAGCCGACACCCAAAGAAAAAAACGGCGATCGCGGATTTGTGTGATCCGTTGTCGCCGTCTGGTTTTCAATACGCGGGTTTAGATGTGGCAGCTGACCATGCCACGTTTCTCAAGATATCTCTGGTGGTACTCTTCGGCCTTCCAGAACGTGGTGGCTGGAAGGACCTGGGTTGCAATGGGTTTGCGGTAAGAGCCGGAGGCGTTGAGCTCGGCGATCTTTGCGCGAGCCTGGGCGAACTGCTCATCATTGTGCGTGAAGATCACGCTGCGGTACTGCGAGCCCCAATCCGGCCCCTGGCGGTTGACCTGGGTAGGATCGTGCATGGCGAAGAACGCGTCCAACAGCGTTTCGTAAGGAAGACGAGATGGATCGAAGGTGACTTCGACGACTTCCGCATGGCCGGTGCGGTCGGTACAGACTTCTTTATAGGTTGGGTGTTCGAGGTCGCCGCCTTCGTATCCTACGGCCGTGTCGATAACACCGGAAAGCTCACCGAATCGGGTTTCTACTCCCCAAAAACATCCTGCACCAAATGTTGCTTTTTGCATTGCCACTCTGTTGCTCCTTAGCTTCCTATTGGATGCCTCCGGGCTGTGGATGTCATCACCCGGAAGATTAATAGCGGGAGTATTCTGGGCGCGCGAATGGAGATGTGTCAATGGGGTTCATGAAACCTTTTGTGGGAGTGGAAACGAGTTATCACATTTGGCCAAAAAGCACTGACAAGACGCTTTGTGGGCTGGCGAACACAAC
This sequence comes from Edaphobacter sp., assembly GCA_025462755.1. Lineage (GTDB taxonomy): Bacteria > Acidobacteriota > Terriglobia > Terriglobales > Acidobacteriaceae > Edaphobacter. The sequence continues at coordinate 6,849 of JAOAPF010000205.1, read as the reverse complement.
TAGTAATTTTAATATCGGGTGAGTCAGGCGGGGCGCCGCGGCCGGGTGTCAGACCTGGTGCCGGTGTGTTGGCGGTGCGGTCTTGTGGATTTTTTCTTCATCGGAGACTTGAGCTGGGCGAACTCCGGCGTCCTCTTTTTCGGGACTACTTTTCTGCCCTTCGCTGCGCGATCGAGGGCCATCACTTCGCCCTGGGTCAGTTCACGGAATTCGCCCGGCGGCACATCGAGACGGAGCGCTCCATAGCCGATGCGACGAATCTTCTCGACGTGATGGCCTATCTCTTCAAACATCTTGCGAATCTGCCGGTTGCGTCCCTCCGTCAGGGTGAGTTCGTACCACGGGTTGTCGCCTCCACGGACCAGTTCGATCTTCGCCGGCGAGGTGATGATGCGGTCGCGACGGCCGCTGCGAACCTCGTCGAGGCGCCCGCGGTCGATCATGATGCCGTGGCGGATCTGATCGAGGCCCGAGGCTGGTGGAACGCCGCTTGTCTTCACCAGGTATGTTTTCTCTACGCCAGCTGCGGCCTTGGATAGCGCATTCGCCAGCGTTCCGTCGTTGGTCATCAGGAGCAGACCTTCACTCAGGTAATCGAGGCGGCCCACAGGATAGAGCCGGACGTTGTCGCCGTGCGGGCCTGACTTTTGTTTCGCCATGAGTTGCATGACGGTGGGGCGCTTTTCCGGATCGTCCAGGGTCGTAACATACCCGCGCGGCTTGTTGAGCATGTAATAGCGCTGCTGCTCCGGGCCGTGAAGAAGCTTGCCATCGACGCGGATGTGGTCGCGAGTTGCGTCGTGGCGGGTGCCGAGCGTGTTGACGACGGTTCCGTTGACCTGCACACGGCCTTCGAGAATGATCTCCTCGGCTTTGCGGCGACTGGCAATGCCTGCCTGGGCGAGTATCTTCTGCAGGCGGTCGCCTGTGGGTTGGTCGTTCGGTTCAGTTTTTGGGGTGGAAGTGGACTTCCTCATGATGTTGCCCTTCTGACTGCGGAGCTGCTCATCGCGGTCGGTTACGTCGAATCTCTATTATCGCTCGTTTCAGCGAACCTCGCTCGTGGTTCCTTGTTAGACATAGAACGTGATGTCGTAGTGGTTGGAGATCTCCATGATCTTCGGCATGTCGGTAGCGGGCGAGTAGCCGCCAATCTCTTCGAGGTACTTCTCAAAGACTCCGGGCGTGACCACGATCAAGATACGGCCAATCGCTTTACCAGAATTCCGAAAGGTATGTATGCTTCCGCGCCGGGCGTAGGCGGCTTCGCCAGGAACGAGCTGGTGCCATTTCCCATCCATCAGAAATTCGAAGTCACCGTCAAGGACGACGAAGGTCTCATCCTCTTTTGTGTGACTGTGCGGCGGAGGGCCGGCTCCTGGATGAACCTCTTGAACCAGAGTGGAGGAAAGGCCGCCGGACATAGAGGAGTCCACAAACACGTTGACACGGTCTCTAAAGACAGTGAAGGTTTTGATCGAGGGCATGCTGCTCCGTTGCTTGAAGTGGATGGGCCCAGCAGCCCTAATCGCGGCGACCAAAGCAAGAGGCTGCCTAGTGATCGCGAAGCTCCATTACTGTACCACTCGACGGAACTTCTCCCAGGAGCGATCCGGATTGCGGAAGACTCTCCCGGCTGCTACACCTGACGAAGGCTCACCTACAGCTTACCGGTGTCGATGGAAGGGGTGCGCTGGAGGCCTTCTGGAGCAGGCTTGAGTGGAGCATCGGGCGGTGTTTCGCCGTCACCTTCGGGAGTGGCTACAGTGTCGGGCTCGTTGTCTTCCGGAGCGTCGGGAGAGTCGCGCGGGTCGGGTTCTGGGTCGAGGTTTGAGGCTGACATCTCTGGTATCAACCCTCCTCGGAGTTGCGGCGCTGGCCGCTTTGAACCTCGGCATCCAGGGCGGGAGAATCTTCGCCTTCGACAATCTGGTCCGTATCGTAGTTTGGCGGCAAACCCGAGACGCGTCCGTCAAGAATGACTTCGTCCGCTACGGTTTCGCCAGTCTCACCGCTGTCGCCGTCCGCCTGCGGCTCGGTCTCGTCTTTCTTCCGCTCGACTTCGTCCGGGGTCTCGGGCGCGTGGTGTTCCATGGGAATCTCCTCCTGCTCGGCCAGCTCGCCGGCCATCTTCTCAAACTCTTCGATGCTGGGAAGCTCGTTGATGTCTTTCAAGCCGAAGCGGAGGAGGAAATCTTTTGTCGTTTTGTATAGGATCGGGCGTCCGATGACCTGTTTCCGGCCAGCGGTGGTGATGAGCTTGCGCGCCATGAGGCTACCCAGAACGCCGCCGGAGTCGACGCCGCGAATCTCCGATATCTCGGGCGCGGTAACCGGTTGTTTGTAGGCGACTACCGCAAGGGTCTCAAGTGCCTGGAGGGAGAGCTTCAGCGGCGGCTTTAGAGACTTGACGAAGCCGCGGACGGCGTCGTGATACTCGGGCTTGGTGGCCAGGCGGTAGCCACCGGCAACTTCACGGATCTCGAGGCCGCGGTCTGAGGTGGCGTAGTCGGCGATGAGCTGGTCGAGGATGGTACGGAAGTAATCGCGGAGACGACGCTCCTTCTCTTTGGCTTCGCGGGCAACCTTCTTCTCGTCTTTTTCCTCCAGCTGGGGCGCGGCCGGAGCGTCGCTCCCCTGCTCTGCTGTCGGAGGGGCACCTTCGAAGATGGCCAAAAAGGGTTCGACGGAGTCGGCGGAGCTCATGGCGGCTGTAGCAGCGGCGGTGCGCAGGCGGACCTCTCTGGCGTGGTGCGCCTCTTCAGTAGCAGCGTCGTGCAGATGACGCTTGAGAGATTCGGCATGCTCCGCTTCGACCTGTGACTCGGACTCGGGTACATTGGCGAGCACTTCACTGTTGAGTTCGTCTTCGTCTGGAGCGGCTTGGTCGGAAGCGGCTTGGTCGGAAGCGGCTTGGTCGAGCGCCAGGGCATGCTGGGCGAAGTCGAGGTGGTCGAGTTCTGCCTGGGCTTCGTGGCCGAGTAGTCCGGTGAGTTGGATCAGGGTGACGGGCTCTTCGGATGCGTAAATGACTGCTTCGATCTTTGCTTTAAGGCTCATGGTCTCGTTGGTGTACTTCTAAGCATACCAATGCTGGATATGATTGCTATCGCCGGGCGAGGGAGATACAGAAATGATGGGCGCGCAAGGAATGGATGAGGCAGGCTGCCGCTGTAACTGTTGTGGTTGCAATACTGCAACGCTACGTGGCAGAGGCTTGGCCCAAAACGCGGTAAACGGCGGTGGGTCGATCACCCCAGCGGATCATTGAAGGCCGACGACGTAGGGCATCAGCTGAAACGGCTAGCAGTCTTTCCTTGCGCGGTCCTTTGCTGGGCAACAAGTCTACTTATCTACTTAACTATGGTGTTGAAGAGCCTGAAGACAACCGGAGAGCAGCGCCCGACCGGCAAGGTAAAGACCCGGGGCGGCGAAAGATGTGTTCTTTTCAGGCCAAAACAGGTGTTGGGCAGGTGGGATGAAATAGCGTCTATTTCGAGCACGATCCAGTTCGAGCGTCTACAACTATCGTGCGTTGCCTGGGGTTCGGGGCGACGTTATGATTCAGCCTTTGGAAGGGCGTATTCATGAGAATCTCCGGACAGTGGCTCAGCGGTGCAGTCGTGGTGGCTATGGCAATTCTGCTCGGTTCTGCTCGGCCGGCGTCGGCTGACAGCTACACGATCTTCGACCTTGGCAATGACAACGGTCATGGAATCTATGGAATCGATACGGCCGGCAACGTGGTTGTCTGGGGAGGCAACGGATGCGGTATCTCGGCCTCAACCTGCTACGTGACTTATACCAACGGCATTGCGACGAGCGACAGCTCGACGGCCCCCGATCTGGTCTACGACGACGGGACTTCGTGCAGCTCTACTCCTGCCGGCTTCAACGCATCAAAGACGGTCTGTAATAACGGTTGGATTGGGCTAGGAACTCTTTACAACCCGAACGGCGATCCCAACGGAGTGTACGTTGGTTCTGGTGCCGACCTGCAGTTTCTCCATGGCGGTTCGGCAGACCAGGTCTTTCTGAACTCGCTGGGCGATTTTGCCTGGACCGATGGTCAGAGTGAAGAGATGTTTGTCGCGATCGCCAACTCTGGGCCTCTCTTCCAGGCCGCCAGCCTCGCTTTTGAGGAGAACTTCGTCCCCGCCGACCCAACGCCGGAGCCGGGCAGTTTGTTGCTCGTAGGCACCGGCCTCGTATTATTTTTCGCTGCAGTTCGTCGCAAGGCGAACCGGCAACCATCCTCTTTTTTTATTGAATGAGCGCAGCAGGTTCGGCCTAGCGCCAGTCGTCGCGGGCCTGCGCCTGATCGGCGAAGACCTGATCAAAATCTTCTGTCTTCTTGATGAGGATGTCACCCTGCAGTTTCGGTTGATGCAGCAGCACAGCTTGTAACCGGACCAGCTCGAGCATTGCCAGAAACATGCAGATCAGTGCGCGCTCGGTGTGGGTGTTGTGGAGCAGGCGCCGCAGGCTGATGGGTTTGTCCTCCATCACCAGGCGGCGTTTGACATAGTCGATCATCTGCGCGACGGTGACTGAATCTTCGTCGACGTCGAGGATGGGACGTTCGCGCATGCGGTTGAGAATGTCCTGAAAGACGCGGACTAGATCGACGGTATCGGCGGCTATCTCCTGATCGAGACTTGACTCGTCTGCTCCTGCCGCGTGGGTGTCACGGCGGAAGTTCTTCATGCCGGGGTTGGTCCAGGTGGCCTCTTCTATCTGCTGCTTCTGGAGGAGCATCTGGGCAGCGGCTTTGAAGCGTTCGTGCTCCAGCAGACGCTCGACTAGTTCGCGGCGTGGGTCTTCGGCTTCACCACCCGCAACGTCGCTCGGGTCGCGGGGGAGCAGCGTCTTCGACTTGATGTGGATCAGCAGCGAGGCCATATAGATGAACTCGCCGGCTGAGTCGACGTCGACCTGCTTCAGGTGCTGGGTGTACTCGAGGAACTGGCTGGTAATGCGAGCGATCGGGATGTCGTAGATGTCGATGTTTTGCTTGCGGATCAGGTCGAGGAGAAGGTCGAGGGGGCCGTCGTAGACTTGGCCTACGGTTACTGAGAAGGGGGACTGGGACGCTTCTTCTTTTTCTCTTGTGGAGCGTTTTGGCACGGGGGCGGAGGGGATGGGTTTTGGTTCGAGGCTGAAGGGGGTGGTGGGCGACTCTTCTATTGGTGACGACCCCAGGTAAGGCGATGAGACCGCCGAACCTAGGGTACCCGATTCTTCGGCACCCGATCCTTTGGTTGGCTCGGCTTCTTCGCTGACGGATTCGGGATGGATGGTTTCGTCGGGCATTTTCTTTATTCGAGGCCCATGGCCTGGCGGATGTGTTGGAGGGTCTGGATGGCGCGGCGGCGGGCGCGGGCGGACCCATCCCATAAGATGGCGTCGACGTTGCCGGGGTCGGCTTCGAGGAGGCGGCGGCGCTCCTGGATGGGCTTGATCTCGCGGACAATGGCGTCAGCAACCCAGCTTTTGCATTCGATACAGCCGATGCCGGCAGTGGTGCAGCCCTGTCGGACCTTGGCTTGCGTCTCTTCGGTGGAGAAGACCTTGTGGAGGTCGAAGACGGGGCAGACGTCGGGATTTCCGGGGTCCGTCCGGCGAACGCGAGCGGGATCGGTGACCATGGTCTTGAGCTTGGCGCGGATGTCCGCCTCGGGCTCGCTGAGCATGATCGTGTTGTTGTAGCTCTTGGACATCTTGCGACCGTCGAGGCCGGGGAGCTTGGGGGAAGGGGTCAGGAGAACTTTGGGTTCCGGGAGGATTCCGGTGCTGACATTGTTGGCAGCTATTTCAGCCGCGATGATCTCTTTGTCGGAGTGGTCGGCTCGGGCCTTTTCGATGGCCGGGGTAGGCTGGGAGCAGTAGAGGGCGTTGAAGCGGCGGGCAACCTCGCGGGTGAGCTCGACGTGGGCGATCTGGTCCTGGCCGACGGGGACGAAGTCCGGCTGGTAGAGGAGGATGTCGGCGGATTGGAGGAGCGGGTAGCCAAGGAAGCCGTAGGTGTTCAGGTCCTTCTCGCGGAGCTGCTCCTGCTGGTCTTTGTAGGTGGGGACGCGCTCGAGCCAGGGGAGGGGGGTAAACATGCTGAAGAGGGTAAAGAGTTCGGCGTGCTGCGGGACGTGGGACTGGATGAAGATGGTCGAACGCTCGGGGTCGAGACCGGCGGAGAGGAAGTCGAGGGCGACGTCGCGGATGTTCTGGCGGAGGGTGGAGGGATCGGCGTAGTCGGTAGTGAGGGCGTGGAGGTCGGCGATGAAGAAGAAGCAGTCATACTGGTCCTGGAGCTGGACCCAGTTGTAGAGCGCGCCCATGTAGTTGCCGAGGTGCAGCCGCCCGGTCGGGCGCATGCCGCTGAGGACGCGTGGGCGTGAGGAAATCGAGGTGTTTTCAGTCATGTGCGATCAAGTGCAAGGGTAAATGATTCGTGGGAGATGCAGGCTGTGGGGAGTTTGCATGACTTCAGGTTTTCCGAGGAGGGGGTACCCTATCGTCCCAGCGTAAAGTCTCCGTAATCAGCACTTTATGGCATACAGCGACTGCAAAGTATTCAAAACAAACCGTTTATCTCGAAACTATTCTTTCTAAACAAGTTAGCCCCAGTCGCGACCGGGGCTAACTTGTTTTGATCTCTATACGTATTATAGCGGGTTGAAGGCAACTAACATGCCACACGGATGTCCTTGGATGCTAAGGGATTAGGTGGTTTAAGGGCTTGACAGGCGATTTTTGGGCCAAAGATGACAAAAATAAATGGAAACAAGTGAGGCGCTCCCTTTTGACTCGTCTTATGGTCAGGACATTTGACACTCGTCAAGCGTTCCGATT
>JAOAPF010000192.1 GCA_025462755.1 Edaphobacter sp. | reverse complement strand
CATGAGATAACGTAGTTGGTTCACAGAGAATCCTCCTCTGCGCACCAAGCTACCCCCGCTGCCTCAAATGTCAGTCCAAGAACACGCGCATGCGTCCGCCGCTGTTCTTGCGGCTTCGTTCAAGTCGGCCAGTGTCCAGGAATTCTGATCGAGCCTCAACGTCGGGATACCGGGACCCTGGGGCGTTTATCGTTCCCTATCCGGTGATATCGACATTCAAACAATTTCGAAGAGTTGTGCTCTATAACCGGAGTTACTTCTGTTTAGTCACTGTAACCGACTGCAGTTGTAACGCAGATCAGAGGTTACACACTATCTCCGCCGCTAACCGTGTGTGAGAGTAGCTACGTCGAGAACACAGGGTACGCAACGTCATCGTAAAGGTGGTACGATCTCTGTCACGATCACGACCACATCGTCACCAGCTTGTCAGTAACGCGGGTATCCGGGTCCGGTTTTTTCATTCAAGGAGATCACGCATGAACCCGACAAGACCGAGTTGCGCTCATCATTCCCCTATTTTTACAGGTCTAACCATCTCTCTCTGCCTCTTCGTCGTAATGGGCGTACACAGCTGCGAAGCTCGCGCGGTGATCGCCGACGCGACTCCAAGCAACGCATGGCATCGCTGTGGCACGAATCTCGAATGCGCGCAGGTACCCGTTCCGCTCGATTGGGATCGGCCTGGCGATGCGAAGATCTCGCTCGCCGTCGTTCGCCACTTGGCTAGCAAGCCCAATCAGAAGATCGGCTCTCTCTTCGTCAACTTTGGCGGCCCGGGTGTTGCTAGCGTCACCACCGCCGAGCCCGCCTTTGACGCGGCCGAATTGCTGGAGCGGTTGATCATCATGCATGTTTTCTTAGCATCTCCACGACTTTAGCGTTGGCGCCGCGGACGGTCTCAGCCTTCGACTTGCCGCCGTAGCCCAGGGTGGTGCGGATGTCCTCGTGACGCATCAGGACGCGCTGTTCTTCGAGCGTCAGCTTCTCCTCGTCCATCATGGCCCTATAGGTATGGCGGAAGCAGTGCCAGCCGAGGTTCGGGATGCCGACTTTCCGTCCGGCAGGGACGAGATGGTCCTGCTGGAGTGTCCCTCCCCAGAACGGGCGGCCGGTGATTAGGTTGCCGAATAGCCAGCCATTGACCGGCGTGTGCACCCCGTCTCTGGTCTCCCCGTCGATGGTCTGCTCCTCACGCCACGCCTCGAGAACTTCGTAAAGGTCCGGGTGGATGGGCAACTCCTCCTCGGAGCCTTCCGTCTTGGTGTCGCCGGTGTTCTGACCCACTTGGGAGCGGTGGATACTCATGACGCGGCGGACCATGTCGAAGTCTTCCCAGCGCAGCCCGAGGATCTCACTTACCCTCAGACCCAGCAACATGGCAATAAAGATCATGGTGCGGACGTGGCTGCTCAGTTCCGGATCCGTCGTGAGCGCAATCCACTGGTCGCGGGTGATGATGTTCGGCTTACGTACTCGCTTCCGTCTCCCTTTAACTCTGAAGAGCGTCATGGGGTTGCGCAGCATTGGAATCAGCTTCCACTTCATCGCATGCTCGAAGACGAGGTGAACGAATGCCTTGATGTGGAGCTTCGTTTTCTTGCTGGCAGGACGTGCAGGTTTGCCGGGAATGGTCTTGCCGGGGATGAGCTTACCCTTGGCGAAGCGATCGGGGACGATGCGGTCAGGTTTGGCGAGGACCTCGTAGTCGTTGATCCACTTTTCGACGGCCAGGATGTCGTTGACCATGTCGTCGACCCGCCAGTTCCCCCAGTCGGCTCGCATCCGCTTCATGAATCCGATGTAGGTTTTGGCTGTCTTCGGGCGAATATCCTTTGGCTTTTCCCACTCCAACTTTAGACGGTCGCACAGGCCGGAGACCTTGATGCCGGCCAGCCGCTCGTTGATCTCTTTGAGGCGCTCAGCTGCCTTTTTGCGGGCGGCCGCCTTGGTTTCGAATTCGTGGATGGTGCCGAGGATATCGGAGCGTTGGACATCTCCGTCCATGTACCGTAAGACCCAGACATCGGGGCCTTTGGCTCGTGGTTTCTTGACGACGCTGCCTTGCTGGTAGCTGACTCGTTGCATGGGGAGCGATTATACTTACCTTGCCCCCATCTTGCCCTCATTTTTTCGGAATCTCGTAACTTGTTGATTCTGGTGCGCCCGGAGCGATTCGAACGCCCGACCTACTGGTTCGTAGCCAGTTGCTCTATCCAGCTGAGCTACGGGCGCACATTGCGTGGAATGCAACCCTCTAAGAATACTGGAACTCGCCGCGCAGAGCAAACGTCGGCAGAACCACCGAAAGCAAAAATGAAATCAGCGGTGCGTCCGGAGGGAGTGGTTGCGCGCGATTGAAACTTCACCCTTTGGTTCGAATCACAACTACCGCGCTATGATGGACGGGGACTAACCAAAAGAACGGCGCGTCCCTTATGAGCCACGAAGACATCGGTACCACGCTCGGCTACGGCGGCAAGACACCGGCAGAGGCAGGCCGCGGAGCTAACGCAAGGGTTGTGGAGATGCTGAGAAAAAGAGCATGAACGCCTGAAACACGCAGAGAAGGCAGGCCGATGATCATTGAACAGCAAGACAGCATCCACACCACCATCCCTTTGCCTACGACCATAGGCCAGATCAACGGCCTCCAAATTCTGAGAGCGGTAGCGGTCATCCTGGTCGCATGGCTTCACGCTGGACAGATGCTAGGCCACTGGAGTGTGGTGGGGCTGCCTCACTTCTTTGCGTTCGGAATAGACATATTCTTCGTCATCAGCGGCTTCATCATGTCCACTTTGTTGTTGCGCATCGAGCAACCGCCCGGAGTAGGCGCCACATGGACATTCCTCAAGCGCCGGCTGATCCGCATCTTTCCGATCTACTGGGTGTTCGCGCTGGTGGAGTCTGCCCGGTTTATGCACGGCCACGGGTTCTTCCTGAACTACTTCCCCAGCTTCCTCCTACTGCCGGGGCTCTACCCTCGATACCCGCTGGTCCTCGGGTTCTCATGGACGATGATCTTTGAGATGTTCTTCTACTACGTGCTGGCGGCGATCCTGCTGGTCACAGTGAAGCGTGCGGTGCCGGTATCGATCGCGCTATTGGGCGCCGCGGTCCTGCTGGGCCAATTTGTCGGTGTCCACAACCCGGCCTGGATCACGTTCACCAGTCCGCTTCTGCTGGAGTTTATCTTCGGCGCAATCACCGCCCTGTTGTTTCAGCGCTTCGGTGAACGTAGGAGCCTGGGGATTGCCCTGCTGATCGCCGGAACAACCGTTGCCCTCTATGTGCGCAGTCACCCGGAACAGCGTGGGGCGACCGGGATTGACATGGTTGTCTCTTCGGTTGGAGCCATGAGGCACGCGCTCACCTGGGGGATGGGAGCGCTGATGATCGTGTCAGGCGTCATCTTCTGGTCGCCAGCCACTCAGAACCTGCCAGCCAGAATAGCCGTCGTCATGGGGAACGCCTCATACTCGGCGTACCTCGCGTCTGCTCTGCTGATCGAGTTCACTGCCCGGGCTCTCCTCAAGCTCAGTCCGTCCCGTCCATCGATCGGAATGGAGGCGCTGTTCCAGTTCTTGATCGTCGCGGCCGTCATGCTTGGCGGGTGGCTCTCTTACCGGTTCGTAGAGGGGCGGATGATTCGCTGGCTGCAGTCGAGGCTGTAGTAGGCTACAAAAAAGGGGGGGAGATATTGTGCTGACTCGGGTAGAGAAGCGGTGGCTTTTGGGTATCGGGATCATGGCGGCTCTATTGTTCCTCGCCTCACAGCTAAAGCTTATTTGACTCCGGATGGACCCTGATCTCAACTAGCCCCTTGTAAGTTGTTGATTATGGTGCGCCCGGAAGGATTCGAACCTCCGACCCTTTGGTTCGAAGCCAAATGCTCTATCCAGCTGAGCTACGGGCGCGGAAAGCAGGGTAGTACAGACACTAAAAATAGCGGATAATCCGCCCGACGGCAACTACGTTGCCGTAACCGGCTCTGGCAGAGGTGGCGTAACAAACATCGGCATCGTCTCGACAATGTCGAGACCCGCACGCCGCAGAAGCTGATGGATCACAGGCTCCGTCAGCCGGCTGGCGTCGTACTCGACCCGCACGGTCTTCTTGGCTTCATCGAGATCCATCCGGCGAACGCCATAAACCTCGCGCACCTTCGCCATCGCAAGGGTGGCCGATTCGCTCGGCGGAATACCAAAGCGGTAAAGAACATCAAGCTGTGTCATACCTAGGATGATACCAGCGGAAAGCGGAAGAAATTCGTCAAACGGCGAAGCCGGCAACAGCTTCGCGATTACAACTTTGAGAGATAGCCGGTAATCTCCGAACTGGTCCAATCCTGGGCATTGACGAACTTTCGTCGCAACACGCCCTGTCTGTCGATGATGTAGGTCTCAGGGATTTGCTCGGTTCCGTAAAGCGCGAAGATTCGCCGGTCCTGATCACGAACGGTAAGCACATCGACGTGATGTTGCATCAGAAAGCGATGGTAAATATCGGGGTCCTGGTCCATGCTCACCGCCACAACCGCCAGATCCGGCATCTGCCGCTGCAGCGCAAGCAGGCTCGGCAGCTCTTCAATGCACGGAGCACAAAAAGTTGCCCACAGATTCAGCACGACGACATGTCCGCGGAGCTTACTCAAATCTACAGTCCGCGAACCGTCGCTTATGACGAATTGCGGCGCAGACTTATCGATGTTTCCCGGATGGCTTCCCCTATCGCATCCGGTTGCCACCAGGAATCCCAACGCCAGACCTAACCAGATTCGACGCACAATACGCTCCGCTTCCTATAATACGTAGTCGTGACCGATACGAACCGCAAACTGGACACAAAGTCGGCGGAACAGTCTGACCTTGAACTCTCGGTAATCATCCCTGCCCGCAACGAGGAGCGGTCGTTGCCGACCTGCCTCGCCTCCCTCCTGATCCAATCCGAACCCGGCTTCACTCTCGGACACCAGTGGGAAATTATTATCGTCAACGACGACTCGACCGACAAGACCCGCGAGATCGCCCTGGAAGTCGCATCAACCGGCGAGGGAGTGATCCTGCTCGACGCTCCGCCCCTCGACCTCAGCAACCGAGGAGGATTTACTGGTAAAAGCAACGCCTGCTGGACTGGCGCCCAGGCCGCTCGCGGAAGACACTTCCTCTTCACCGACGCCGACACCATCCACGAAACCAACGACATCTCCCGATCGCTTCGGGAGGCGGAAAGACACAAGGCAGTCCTGCTCTCCTACTCTCCTCGGCAGATCGTCTCCGGCTTCTGGCAGCACGCCGTGATGCCGCTGGTCTTCTCCGAGCTGGCGTCAGTCTACCCTTCAAGGCAAGTGAATGACCCAGTAAGCAGCCTAGCCGCAGCGAACGGCCAGTTCATCCTGGTGGAACGCGACGCCTACTTCTCAATCGGGGGCCATCGTGCAATCGGCAAAGACATCCTCGAAGACGTAGCTCTGGCCCACAACATCAAACGAAGTGACCGCCTCATTCGCTTTCGCTACGCTCCTGACGCCCTCTCCACCCGGATGTACGCGACGACCTCGGAGATGATCGAAGGCTGGACCAAGAACCTCGCTCTTCTCTTCCCCAAGCCCGTTGCCCTGGCGCTCTGGCGCATCCTCGACCTGCTGCTCTTCTTCGGACTGCCGGCGTTGGCTCTGGGTCTCTACTGGCTGCAGCCGTGGCAGCGTAGCGTCATTCTTCTACTCTGGATACGGACGCTGTGGCGCTTCTACTCGCGCGTTGCCCGCTCGAACTTTCCCTGGTTTGACGTGGCTCTTTCCATCCTCGGCGTCCCTCTTTTTGGCTACCTTCTGATTCGCAGCGTCATTCACCACCGCATTAAGAAGAAGGTTGCCTGGAAGGGACGAAGGTACGACAGAAGTACTTAGCAATTCAGCCTTTGTTTCCTCCGCTTGTCTACAGCATCTAAAATTGGAACACTGATGATCTATCTGACACGCAAAGCCGAGTTTTCTTCCGCCCACTATTACTGGAACGACTCGTGGTCTCCGGAGGAGAACCTCCGCGTCTTTGGCAGATGCGCGAACCGCAATGGCCACGGTCACAACTACACACTTGAAGTTACCGTGTCGGGCAGTGTAGATCCTACCTCGGGATTTGTCGTCGATCTCAAGGAGTTGAAAGACATCCTTGAGCGCGAAGTCGTCAGCGTCTATGACCACAGGCATCTGAACCTGGAGGTTCCCGAGTTCAAGTCGATGGTGCCGACCACAGAGAACATTGCGATTGCGATCTGGCAACGGCTCGACCACAAGATTCCTCATGCAAAGCTGCATCGCGTTCGCGTCTACGAGATGCCGGATCTGTTCGCGGACTATTATGGTGAGCAATGAAAGCGTATCTTAGCCGCCGCTACCACTTCAGTGCCTCGCATCGGCTGCATACAGACGCTTACGATGCGGCGCAGAATATGGCAGTCTTTGGGAAGTGCAACAACCCTTACGGTCACGGCCATAATTACACCGTGCAGGTAACATTGAGCGGTCAGGTCGATCCTGCAACCGGCATGGTTTGCGATCTCGGTGAGTTGGATGCTTTTGCGCAAACAAATCTGCTCTCTCGGTTTGATCATACGAATTTGAATACCCTGGACTGCTTTGCGGACAAGGTCTCGACGACAGAGAATCTAAGTATGGAGATCTACGGGATCTTCCAGAACTTTCCTGCTGCTCACCTGGAGCGGGTCCATGTCGAGGAGACCAGCAATAATTCCTTTGACTACGCCGGCGAGACGACAACAGCGCCGGGCTTGATCTAAGAAAGGCTCTTCTATGCCACGCACGTCGGCCACTCTTGAAACTCCCTGTTTGGACAGCGTCTCTACGCAGGATCTCTATCGCGAACTGCTTGTGCGGATCGGCGAGGATCCCACGCGCGATGGACTGGTGCGCACACCGGAACGCATGGAGAAGTCCATGCAATTCCTTACGCGCGGTTACGCGATGAATGTCACGGACGTTCTCCACGATGCGCTGTTCGACGTCGACTATGACGAGATGGTGATCGTGAAGGACATCGAGTTCTTCTCCATGTGCGAGCATCATCTGCTTCCTTTCTTCGGCAAGGCTCATATTGCGTACGTCCCGAATGGGAAGGTGATTGGTTTGAGCAAAATTCCACGGCTTGTGGATGTCTTTGCCCGGCGGTTGCAGGTGCAGGAGCGTTTGACTACGCAGATTGGCGAGGCCATCACGGATGCTATTCATCCGCAAGGGGTGGCGGTGATTCTTGAGGCGCAGCATCTTTGCATGATGATGCGCGGGGTGGAGAAGCAGCACTCGTCTACGGTCACCTCGGCGATGCTTGGCGTGTTCAAGACGCAGCTACAGACTCGGAATGAGTTCCTTTCGCTTGTGCGGCGGCAAGGAAACTCGTTTTAGCAACTAAACTGGAAGTTGCATGAATGGACTTCTTGTACTCGACAAACCCTCCGGCGTTACCTCGCATGACGTAGTCGCAATCGTTCGCCGGGCTACCGGCGAAAAATCTATCGGACACCTGGGCACTCTGGACCCAATGGCTACCGGGGTACTTCCTCTGCTGCTGGGCAAATATACCCGGCTGGCCCAGTTCTTCGGGCAGGCGGAGAAGCACTATATCGGGCACATCCGTTTCGGCTTTGCTACCGACACCTTCGATGCCGACGGCGTTCAGGCGGGAGAGGCGCGGCCGCTGACTCAGTCGCTTGAAGAACTCAGAGCGCTAGGCCAGAGGTTTCGCGGCGAGATGGACCAGATTCCTCCGATCTTCTCCGCCAAAAAGATTAACGGTGTCGCCGCGCATAAGCTGGCGCGGGCCGGAGCAGAGGTTGCGGTGAAGCCAGCCCGGATCACCATCCACAACTTTGCGCTGACCTCGCTTGAGGGCGATACGGCGGCCTTTACGATGTCAGTCTCGGCGGGCGGCTACGTCCGGTCAGTGGCCCATGAGCTGGGACAACTGGCTGGTTGTGGAGCTCACCTTTCCAGCCTGCGGCGCACACAGGCGGGGGTCTTTCGACTCGAGCAGGCGATCACAATCGATCAGCTCAAGAGTGCTTCCGTTTTCGAGCTTCAAACCTTGCTGCCCCATCCGCGTACGCTGCTGCCCGAGATGCCCTCGGTCACCGTGGATGACCAAGTGGCTGGACGGCTGCGGAATGGGATGCAGGTAAATCTGCCTGATTTCTCCCACGCTCCGCTTCTCAAAGTGTTCACTGGTCCGACTGAGCTGCTTGCTATCGGGCGACGAATCGCGGGGACTTTAGTGCAGCCGATCGTGGTGCTGAATTAGACGCTTCTCCTGCGCTCCCCTACTCCGCTCGTTCTTTCTTCCGGCCTGCCCACGGGGGGTACCCCCCCTTACCCGCTCGCAAAATACTTGTAATCAATCATTTACGGACATATGTCGTCTGCAAAATATTCATAACAAAGGGGTTGCGTACAAATTCTCCTGAATCAACAAGTTAGCCCCGATGCGTGTCCCGGGGCTTCCTGGTTTTCGATCTATATATTCAGTATAGCGAATTGAACCTAACTAACGTGCCACGCGGATCTTCTTGCACCGCAATAGGTTAGGTGCTTTCAGGGCTTGACATGCGTTTTTTGGGCAGAAAACCGCAAAGAAAAGTTAGATTTTATTTTGAGTCTCCCGGCAGCAGCGCGTAGGGAAGGTCCTGGAGGGCTGGTTTGCCGTTGGGGAAATCAATTCGCCAGATGCGGTCGTACTGGGCATCCGGCCATGGAGTGTACGGCGGCGTGGCGCCGAGGGCGGAGGCAAGTTGCGGGATCCTGCCATGATGCCAGACCACGAGCACGACCTTGCCGGCATATCTGCCGCTTAATAGAGCAGCGGCGAGTGCGGGGTAGTCGTCGTTCCTGAAGCTGTCGTCGATGGGCAGATGCAGGGCTGCCGCGAGCGGGATAACCGTCTGTACGGGGCGGTTGGAGTGTTCGCTGATATGCGTGGCGAATAGAACTTGCGGCGTGGGTAAGTCAGGTCTGGCTCCGGCCGGCAAAAAGATCTTGGGCAAGAGCCTTGCACGCTCGAACCCGGTCGGGGAGAGGTCTATACGGCCATCGGTCAACTTTTCAGCGTGGCGAATGAGGAGAATAGTGGCCGGCGGTTGCGGTTTCGCGGGAGCGGCGGCCTGGGCACGAATTTGCAGGGTACTGAACGACAGGAACCCTGGCAATAGCAAAGGGAGTAAGACACCGAACAGGCGAAACTTCTTTCGGACGGGGGCCATAGTGCAAGGATAGTCGTGGTTTTGTTTCATTCGGATAAAAGACTGGGTAGCGGGTTGGGCTGGCGATCGAGCCATTACCTCCGACCGCGGCTGAGCCAAACCCTGGTCGCGTCGATTGGCGACCAAATGAGTCGGCTTGGATTGACGACCAAATTAGTCCGCATTTACACTGGATCGTGGGACGAGGGCTGCTCCAGCCTCGCGGAGATTGCCCGACGGCTGGTGTTTTGCGACGGGTTCAGACTTTCCCAGAGGAAGAAAAGACCTTATGTTGCAGGCATTTATCATTACCCTCCGCGAAGGGGTGGAAGCGTCGCTGATCGTCGGGATCGTGTTTGCCTACCTCAGCAAGATCGGGCGGCAGGAGCTGAAGCGGACGGTCTTCTGGGCGCTAGGGTCGGCTGTCGTCGCCAGTATCGGCGTGGCGGTGGTGGTAGCCCATACTGCGTACAACTCGGACATCGTCGAGGGGTGGGTGATGCTTGCGGCGGCGGTGTTCGTAATCAGCATGATCTGGTTCATGCATAAGACCGCGCGGACGATGAAGGGTTCGATCGAGGAGAAGATCTCGCAGTATACGGGTTCGGCCGGGGTGTCGAAGATCGGCCTCTTCTTTTTCGTGTTTCTGCTGGTGCTGAGGGAGGGCGTGGAGACGGTGCTGATCCTGTCGGCCGTTACGCTGAACTCTACTGAACTGCTGAGCTTTACCGGGACTCTACTGGGGGTTGGGGTTGCGGTGGTGTTTGGTGTGCTTTTCATTCGGGGGAGCGTGAAGATCAACCTGCAGCGGTTCTTTCGGGTGACTACTGTCATTTTGTATTTTGTGGCGTTTCAACTGATTGTGAGCGGGCTGCATGAGTTGAGCGAAAACGGCGTTCTGCCTTCGAGCACTGCCGAGATGCGGTTGATTGGGCCGATCGTTCGGAACGATCTGTTTTTCTTTGTGACGATGCTGGCGCTGGCTGGGCTGATGATGCTGATGGAATACAGGCGACGCGCGCCTGTGGCTTTGAGCGCGACAGCTAGTGCCGCGGACCGACGCCGGGCCGAGTGGAGCCAGCGCCGCGAGAAGATGTGGATGACTGCGGTAGTGGCGACGAGCTTCGTCTTCATCTTTCTTTCGACGGCGGAGTTTATTTATGCGAAGAGCTCGACTGCGCTGTCGCCTACTGCGGCGGTAACGCTGGTGGGATCGCAGGTGACGCTGCCGACGGCGGATGTGAACGACGACCAACTGCACCGCTATGGGGTGCATCTTGACGACGGCAAGGGTGGCAATGTCGAGATTCGTTTTCTACTGTTCAAGAAGCCGGATGGCACGATCGTTTCGGTTGCGGATGCGTGCCAGATCTGCGGGCCGGTGGGTTTCTATATCGGAGACCAGGGGATTACCTGCAAGATGTGTGCTTCGCCGCTGAATCCGGCGTCAATGGGGCAAAAAGGCGGGTGCAATCCGATTCCGCTGAAGTCGACGGTGGGTGGTGGCCAGGTGGTGATTCAGGCTGCGGATCTGCGCGAGCTCGCACCGGTCTTTGAGCGGTGAGGGGAGCGTTGAGGGGAAAGGTGAGGGAGCGCTGATGTTCTTTCGTCTGCTGATGGAGAGCTTTCGCAGGCAGCGTCGCCGCAAGATGCTGGCGGGGGTTGCGATTCTGCTGGGGACAACTGCGGTGACCGCGATGCTTGCGCTGGCTACGACGATTGGCGATCGTATCCACAAAGAGCTGGCGGTGTATGGGGCAAACATCGTTGTGTATCCGAAGGCGGATCTGCTGGATGTGAAGGTTGGGGGCGTGGATGTGAAGCCGGCTAGTGGCAATATTTATCTTCACGAAGCCGATCTCGAAAAACTCAAAACGATCTTCTGGGCAAATAACATTACCGGCATCTCCCCTGAACTTAGAAAAGATGCGGTAATCATTCTGCCAAGCGACGAGACGAAAACTATCCCGGCTCCCGCTATGGGTTATTGGTTTAATCATTCGTTTGGAAGCTTGAAAACGGGTGCGCCGCAACTTCATCCGTGGTGGAAGCTTCAAGGAAAGTGGCCCACCGAAGGATTCGTAGATGCGCAGCATCGCGAGGATGCAGTAGAGGTCGTCATCGGCTCGAAGCTGGCGCAACGCCTTGGTCTCAAAATCGGGGACTGGTTTACGCTTGGCTTTCCTACAGGAGGGTATGGACCTGAAGCTGACATCGTCGGCATCGTCACAAGCGGCGACGCTGCGGACGATCAGGTACTTTTCCCGCTGCACATCGAATTGCCTCAACCAATAGTTGAGGGGAAGCAGCCACCCGCGTCATCCAATACCGACCTGACGCGTGTCGAGGTCTCCGCGCGGACAAAGCCAGAGGATGCGTTTGGGCGTGTCGATCCTGATTCGCTGTCGCCGCAGCAGCGCGAGATCTGGTATTGCCGGCCGTATGCGAATTCGATTGCTTATCAGATTCGCGAGGCGATCCCTGGGGCGCAGGCGGAACAGGTGCGGCGGGTGGAGCAGAGTGAAGGCAATGTGTTGAAGCGAATCAGCGGGTTGATGTGGCTGATCAGTGCGGCGGCTCTGCTGGCTGCGGGGTTTGCAGTGAGCGCGGCGATGGCTACGGCGATTCTGGAGCGGCGCGGCGAGATTGGGTTGATGCGTTCGCTGGGGGCGAGCAAGGGTGCGATTGCGCTGCTGTTTTATGCGGAGACTGGGCTGCTCGCTGTGTTTACAGGGAGCCTGGGGTATCTTGCCGGGTCGGGGCTGGCGGCGTGGCTGGGAGCGCGGATATTTCGCGGCGACGGCGGAGCGGCTGAGGGTGCGTTGATTCCGGTGCTGCTGCCGGTGGTGGTTGCGCTGGCTCTGGTGGTGGCGATTGCGGGGAGTACGCCTTCGATACGGGCTGCACTGCGGATGGAGCCTTCGGCGATTTTGCGAGAGGATGGCTGATGGCGACGCTGAGCCTTACGGGCATGTTGCGGCGCTCGCTGGTGCATCGCAGGGCGCGAAGCGTGTCGGCTCTTGTGGCGATGACGGTTTCGGCGGGTGTGGCGACGGCGCTGCTGACGTTGTACGCGGATCTTGACGCGAAATTGCATAAGGAGTTTCGCAGCTTTGGCGCGAATATTGTGATTACGGCTGCGGCGAATGCTCCGCTGCGGGCTGATGCTTTCGATCGGGTGCAGCAGGCGGCTGGTCCGGATGCGCGGGCGGCGGAGTTTGCCTATGCTGTGGCGACTACAGATACAGGAACGCCGGTCGTCGTGGCAGGTACGGATTTTGCGGCGGTGAGGCGGCTTGATTCGTGGTGGCAGGTGGATGCGTGGCCTGATCCTGCGGTGGCGAATGCTGCGTTGCTGGGTCAGCGGGCGGCACAGTTTGTGGGGAATGAACATGCGGTTGCGCTGACCTACGCGGGGCGCGCTGTCACGCTGCAGGGAGCGGGGCGGATCAAGACTGGCGGCGATGAAGATAGCCGCATTTATATGCCGCTGGCTGCCTTTACCGTCTGGACGGGTCTGGAGCCGAGTGTGATTGAGCTGCAGGTGCCGGGGGGAGCGAAGCGCGTTGAAGCGACGATGGCGAAGCTTCGGGAAGAGATGCCGGATGTCCAGGTGCAGCCGGTGCGGCAGCTTGTGGAGGGGGAGTCGAAGATTGTTGATCGCACGCATGCGCTGATGTATGGAGCGGTGCTGCTGATTGCGTTGACTGTAGCGGTGAGTGTGCTCGCAACGTTGTCGGCGAGTGTGCTGGAGCGGCGGAGGGATTTTGCGCTGATGAAGGCGTTGGGTGGGTCGCAGGGACAGTTGATGGGGATGTTTTTGCTGGAGGCGCTGGTGCTGGCGCTGGCCGGTGTGGCGGCGGGGTTTATTGTGGGCTCGGCGGCGGCTTGGGCGATCAGTGAAGGGAATTTTCATACGGCTACGTTGCCGCATCTTTCGGTGCTGCCGCTGGTGCTTCTGCTGAATGTGACGATTGCGGCGCTGGCGGCGCTGCTTCCTGTGCGGGTGCTGCGGGGCTTGCAGCCGGCTGCACTGTTGAAGGGCGAATGAGAGGATAGAGAGTGTGAGCGAAGTTAAAGTACATATCGGCGGTCCGCTGGTGGATCTTTCGGGAACTACGCGGGCGGACTGCGCCGTGATCGCGTTGAATCATGTGACTCGTGAGTATGCCGGGCATGGCGGCGTGGTGCGAGCGCTGGCTGATGCTTCGTTCTCTATTGTGGCGGGAGAGTGGGTTGCGATTACGGGTCCGTCGGGCTCGGGCAAGAGCACGCTGGTGAATTTGATTGGGTGCCTTGATCGGCCTACGGCGGGCGAGTTGAAGATCGACAATATCAATGTTGCTTCGATGAGCGCGACCGAGCTGGACCGGTTTCGTGCGGACAAGATCGGGTTTATCTTTCAGCAGTTTCATCTGATTCCGTATCTGTCGGCGGTGGAGAACGTCATGCTGGCACAGTATTTTCACTCGATGACCGATGAGGCGGAGGCGCGGGCGGCGCTCGAGAGGGTGGGACTGGGAGATCGTGTTTCGCATCTGCCGAGTGAGCTTTCGGGCGGGGAGCAGCAGCGGGTTTGCATTGCGCGGGCGCTGATCAATAATCCGCCGATTCTGCTGGCGGATGAGCCTACGGGGAATCTCGATGCGGCGAATCAGGCGATTGTGGCGGAGCTGCTGCAGGATCTGCATCGCAATGGGCACACGATTGTGATGGTGACGCATGACCCGGAGATGGCGGGGCTCGCGCAGAGGAAGATTGCGCTGAGCCATGGCAAGGTTTTTTGCCATCCCGTCGGTGGGCCTATGGTTACTTTGCGGCGTTGACTTGCCACGCAGACTTCTATCGGTGAAGTTGATGGCCTATTTGTCTTTTTGCAGCTCGACTACTACCACTTCGATTGGTTTGTCTCCGGCGTTGACGTCGGCGTGCATTGTGTTGGGCGGGTTGGCGGGGAGCCAGTAGGCTTTGCCTGCTTCCCAGATGTGGGCTTCTTTCGCACCGCTCTGATCGACGATGTTCATGGTGCCGCCCTGAAGCGGGATGATGACTCGGCCATGATC
>JAOAPF010000188.1 GCA_025462755.1 Edaphobacter sp. | reverse complement strand
TACGGCCACTTCAAATCGAAGGAAGACCTCGTAGCCCAGGCCTGCGCCCGTGCCGTTACAAGGATGCGGCAGAACTGGACAAACGTCATCGACCAGGCCACCGGCGACCCCCTCGAAGCCCTCGCCGCCACCTATCTCACGCCAAAACATCGCGACGGCGCCGGCCGCGGCTGCCCCATGGCCGCACTCGGCTCTGAAATCGCACGCCAGGGCCCCCCGGTTCGACGCGCCTTCACCGACGAACTTCGGCCCTTCCTCGACTATCTCTCTCGAAACGTTCAAGGCGGCTCCAACAATCTTCGCCGCCAAAAAGCGCTCGCCACCTATGCCGGCCTCGTCGGCGCCCTCATCGTCTCGCGCGCCGTCGACGACCCAGACCTCTCCAACGAAATTCTCTCCGCAGTCGCCGCAACGATGCACCACAACGAAGTTGAGCGTAGTCAGTCGAAGACCTCCCCACACCGTTCCCGTACTCCAGCGTCGAAAGTGTCGAAGGGCAGTAGCACCAAACGCTCCTCCCGCTCCCAAAAATCCTGAAGACCAACTCCAAAAAAAAGAAAATACCTGAACCTCCCCGTCCTCTTAAAACATCAGATTCAGGATAAAGGACGATCGTCATATATAAATCTGTGACGTCGCCACTCACATCTGCCTGTTGAGGCAAGGGAAGGGACGGTCAACCTTGGCAAGCGAAGCCGTTTTGGAAGCACCCGTCGCAACCGCACCTGCGGCCGCTCCCCCAGCCCCTCCAAAGCTCGACTCCACCCCGAAGCCAAACTCCCGCCCCGTCATCAACCCCTGGGTCATCGCCCTCACCGTCACCCTCGCCACCTTCATGGAGCTGCTCGACACCTCCATCGCCAACGTCTCTCTCCCGTACATCGCCGGCGGACTCGGCCGCTCCTACGACGAGGTCACCTGGATCCTCACCACCTATCTCGTCGCCAACGCCGTCGTCCTCCCCATGTCCGCCTGGCTCTCCCGCGTCTTCGGCCGAAAAAACTACTACATGGCCTGCGTCGCCCTCTTCACCATCACCTCGTTCTTCTGCGGCATCGCGCCCAGCCTCGGCATCATGCTTCTCGCGCGAGTCCTGCAAGGCATCGGCGGCGGCGGCCTCGCCCCAGTCGAGCAGGCCATCCTCGTCGACACCTTCCCTCCCGCCAAACGCGCCTCGGCCTTCGCGCTCTACACGGTAGCCATCGTCACCGCCCCCGCCATCGGCCCCGTCCTCGGCGGCTGGATCACCGACAACTACAACTGGCGCTGGGTCTTCCTCATCAACATCCCCATCGGCCTCCTCTCCATCTTTCTCACCAACCGCTTCGTCCACGACCCCGACTCCTACGCCGAAGAACGCAAGACCGTGCGCAGCGCCGGAAACAATGGAAAGCCCGGCAAACTGAAAGTCGACGGCATCGGCATAGCCCTCATCGGCCTCGGTTCCGCTGCCCTCGAAGTCCTCCTCGACCGCGGCCAGATCGACGACTGGTTCGGCTCTCGCTTCATCACCTCGATGTTCGTCATCGGCATAGGCTGCCTCACCACCGCCGTCTTCTGGGAGTTGCGCCACCCCGACCCCGTCATCGACTTCCACATGCTCAAGGTCCGTAACTTCGCCCTCGCCAACGTCTTCTACTTCGTCTTCGGCTTCGGTCTCTTCGCCTCAACGACGATGATCCCGCAGCTCCTCCAGTCCCTCTACGGCTACCGCGCCATCGACGCCGGCCTCGTCCTCGGACCTGGAGCGCTCGTCATCACCTTCCTCGCTCCAATAGGCGCGCAGTTGGTCCAACGCGGCTTCATCAAACCGCGCATCCTCCTCTTCGGAGCCGTCATGGTCGTCGGCATCTCCTTCCTCCACTACAGCCACTTCAACCTCGACACCGACTACAAGCACTACGCCTGGGCCCGCGCCCTGCAGGGCCTCGGCTACGCCTTCTTCTTCGTCCCTCTCTCCGTCATCGCCTACTCCCAACTCAGCCCCGCGCAAAACAACAAAGCCTCCTCCCTGACCAACTTCTTCCGCAACTGGGGAGGCAGCTTCGGCATCGCCTTCATCACCACCGTCTCCGAGCGCCGCCAGAACTTCCACCAGTCCCGCGTAGGCAGTAACATCGCCGCCTCGTCACCCCCGCTACAGCAAAACATCCACCAGACCGCCGCCTATCTCCAAACCCACGGCTGGGCCCCCACCGACGCCGTCAACGCCGCTTACGCCCGCGTCTACGAGCAGCTCCACGCCCAGACTCAACTGCTCGCCTTCATGGACTGCTTCCATATCATCGGCATCATCACTCTGATAGCCGCCCCGCTCGTCCTCCTAACAAAAAACTTCAAACCCGCCAGCAAATCCAGCGCCGCCCACTAATCACATTTCGCCTCGCTGCAATTCCCGGCCGCCGTGAGCTCCGTGTCATTCTGAGCGAAGCGAAGAACCCCCGCATTTTGCATTTGCTTTTGTATTTGTATTTATATTTGTATTTGCTTTTGGCATTTGGCTTTTGGCATTTGCATTTGCATTTGCTTTTGCTTTTGCTTTTGCTTTTGGCATTGGCATTGGCATTGGCATTGGCATTGGCATTGGCATTGGGATTGGCATTTGCATTCGCATTTTGCATTCGCATTTGCCCTTGCCCTTGCCGTTGCAAGTTCCTGCTGTCATCCTGAACGCAGTGAAGGATCCCGAGGAAGCCCAACCCGCAACAACCCTTCGGATCTTTCAACCCATGTCCTTGCTCTCGGAGGGCCCGCGTCCAGCCGAGCGAATAAAACCCAGCGAACGACAAGCCGTATGTCGAAACATCGAGAGAAGCCCGAAGCGACTCATTCTATTGCCATTGCCCTGGCGGTTATTTTTCTTTTGCCACTTTCCGCCCAAAAATCGCATGTCAAGCCCCAAAACCACCTAACCCATTGCCAACCAACGACATCCGCGTGGCATTTTAGTTGTATCCAATCCGCTATACTGGATAGATAGATCAAAAACAAAAGAGCCCCGGACACCTTCCGGGGCTAACTTATTGATAAGAAGTATTTTGCACGCAACCCATTTGTATTCAATATTTTGCAGACACAAACCCTCTGCAAATCCTTGAATACAAATAATTTACGCCCAGAATACCCCCCGGGGGGGGAGGGGGGTACCCCCGGGTTCCCGGGAATAAAAGGAGGAACCTCGGGTTATAAAAGAAGCTCCCCAGCCCGGTATAAGATAACGCCACATCGAGTGAGGTCTTATGTCCAGCTTGCCACTCTCAACGCATCAAGGCAGCACCTCGCCCATCGCCCAGATGCGTTCTGAGGCCGCGGGAGTCCCCTGGTACCTCTGGTTCGGCGCGCTAGCCGTCACCTCAGCCAATATCGGAGGCGCATGGGACGTCTCCTGGCATCGCTCCATCGGCCGCGACACCTTCTGGACGCCGGCACATCTGGCGATCCAGGCCTGCGGGGTGATGGCAGCCATCATCTGCGGCTACCTCCTGCTGGTCAACACCTTCGGGCACTCCGCGAAGCTGAAGCCCGCATCGGTCAACGTGCTCGGCTTCCGCGCTCCCCTCGGCGCGTTCATCGCGGCGTGGGGCGGCATCGCAATGATCACCTCAGCGCCATTCGACAACTGGTGGCATGCGGCGTACGGGCTCGATGTAAAGATCGTCAGTCCGCCCCACACGCTTCTCATTCTCGGCATCCGCGCTGTATCCGTAGGCATTCTCTTTTTGATCCTCGCCGCAATGAATCGCGCCATGGCCGACGATTCCCCCTCCGGAGAGCAGACCTACAAGAGGCTGCAGCTTCTCTTCCTTTATGTCGGCGGGCTCATCGTCTCCGGCCAGATGTTCTTCCTGATCGAGTACACCTGGGACGTGCAGCTGCACTCAGTGGTCGCGTACATCACCATGGGAATCGCAGTGCCGCTGGTATTAGCCATCCTGTCCCAGGCGTCGCGATACAAGTGGGCGGCTACAACCACCGCCGCCGTCTATATGCTCTTCGCAATAGCCGAGATTCTCATCCTTCCTCTCTTTCCAGCGCAGCCCAAGCTGGGACCGGTCTTCAACCCAGTCACCCACTTCGTTCCTGCCAAGTTCCCCATCCTCCTCTTCGCCCCCGCACTCGCCCTCGATCTTCTTTGGCAAAAAACCAGTGCATGGAAGCCATGGAAGGTCGCTCTCGCCTCAGGCTTCCTGTTCATCGCGGTCCTGACCATTGTCGAGTGGCCATTCGCCAACTTCCTACTATCAAAAGCCTCGGAGAACCGCTTCTTCGGCACCATCTACTTCGACTACAACTCGCGCCCCAACGGATATGACCGTCTGCGACACTTCTTGAATCCCGACCACGGCACGATTCTGTACTTCGGTCTGCTGCGCGCCGCGATCTACGCTTCTATCAGCGCATGGATCGGGTTGAGCTTCGGACGCTGGATGCGGAGCGTACAACGGTGAAGCTCGCTTCTACGTTCATCCTTTGGCTACTACTCTGCCTCGTCGCTGCTCCCAGCGCAGCGCACGCCCACGTCGGCAGCAAGGATGTCTTCGAGACGGTCAACACCGGACCCTATAAGCTCTACGTCACGATCCGAACGCCAACTGTCATTCCGGGTGTAGCCACCGTCGAGGTGCGCTCGAGCGGTGCGAATATCAGCAGCATCCACATCACTCCCCTGCCGATCACTGGCGAGGCTTCGAAGCATCCTCCTACATCGGATCCGATGGCACGCTCTGCCGCCGATCCGGCGTTCTTTACCGGGAGCCTGTGGATGATGGCGTCGGGCTCCTGGGAGGTGCGGTTTCAGATATCCGGAGAAGCTGGAGAGCAGACTGTGTCGGTCCCGGTTCCCGCCGTGGCTCTTGGGACATTGAAGATGCAGCGCGGACTCGGCGCTGTGCTCGGAATCCTCGGCCTGTTCCTGGTTGTGAGCATGGCCGGGATTGTTGCCGCAGCGGTCCGCGATGCTCGCCTCAAGCCGGGCGCGGTTCCATCGCCTGACCGCCGACGGCGAGCGGTTATGGCAACGGCGGGTAGCCTTGTCTTTATGTCTCTTCTCGTATGGGGTGGAGCGACCTGGTGGAATGCCGAGGCGGCAAGTTATTCGCTCGACGTCTATCAGCCTCTTCGAGTTGATCCTGTGCTTTCAGACAATGTGCTCGATCTCAATGTGCGGGCGTTTCATCCGGACAGTGAGCGGCGGGGCCGCTCGAATAGCGACTTTCTGCCGGACCATGGTCACTTGATGCATCTTTATGCGATTCGTGAGCCTGAAATGGACGCTGTCTTTCATCTGCATCCCGAGTTGGCGGGCCCGGGGGACTTCCGCATCTTGCTGCCCGCGATGCCTGCGGGGGATTACACGCTGTATGGCGATGTCGTTCATGCGTCCGGTTTTCCTGAGACGCTTGTCTCGAAAGTCGTCGTTCCGGAGAACATGGCGGGGGGGCGTCCGGGGCCTGACGATGCGGTGGCATATCCTCAGCCGCTTAGCAAGGGGCGGCTGGGTGATTCATACAAGCTTCCAGACGGCTACGTGATGGTGTGGGACCGGCCCTCTACGTTGACAGCGAATACTGGGTATTCCTTCCGCTTCCGCCTGCTTGACGGCAGCGGCAAACCTGCGGCCGATATGCAGCCATATATGGGTATGGCCGGCCATGCCGCCTTCGTCAAGACGGATGGAACGGTTTTCGCCCACACTCATCCAGAGGGGTCTGCTGCGATGGCTGCGTTGATGCTTGCCAATGGCGGCGAGGGCGGCGGCCATGCGACGGGGCATGAAGGGATGAGCATGGATATGCCTATGGACATGAGCGAGCATGCTGAGCCGGTCTCGAGTACTGTCGAATTCCCTTACGGTTTTCCTTCCGCCGGTCCCTATCGAATCTTTGTGCAGATGAAGCATGGCACAACCATCGAGACGGGCGCCTTCGACGCACTGGTTCAATGAGGAAGATGCTTCATCGCTGATTTCCAGTGTGAGTCTCATGTCATTTTGCGTGGCTACCCCCACTCCCCCTGGTTAAAAGCCATTCTGAGGAGTATCTAAGTCAAAGACGGCGGTTAAGTTTGGGAGACGATCTCCAAAGGTGATGCTCCCGAATCTGGCAAACGTGCGGAGACCGCTCTTCGGTCGTGCGATCAGAAGTTGAAGGTCCGGGATTTCACCCGACGGGCAGACCCAATGCAAATTCATTTCTCGCGTAGGTTATTGACCTGCTTGAAGTATGACATCAAATTTTGACACCACACATAAATTCCAAGGTCCCTCAAAATAACGCAATCGCGCGGAATGTTGTCAGAGCGCTAATCGACGTCACTAAATCAGCGCGAAAAGCATTTCTCAATTGACAGTCCCATCTCGCTATGGATATAGTTCACGACGCCTAATAAATACCATTTAGGTACGGCACGATGATGGCCGCAACGTCTTTAAACGGATGTGTCAAATGGACTGCAAAAATCGCTATCTAGGTATCAACTTTCCGGAAGCTAGTGCGCTGTTTCTTCTCCTGCTGATCCTGTCAGCTACGATGGCACGGGCGCAAATTTTGTATGGAACCATCAGCGGCAATGTAACCGATAGCAGCGGGGCGGTTATCAGCAATGGAAGCGTGACTGCTGTGAATGTCGGCACCGGCACTTCACGTACTGTCACGACAAATAATGAAGGAATCTACCTGATTCAAGATTTACAGCCGGGGACTTATACGGTCACCGTCACGGCGACAGGTTTTGCCCCTTTCAAGCTTATTGGCGTCCTGGTAAACCCGAACCAAATCACTCGCAGCGACGCACAACTTACCGTTGGAACCAACCAGCAGGCAATTGAAGTAAATAGCTCGTCTCAACCTGTGCTGCAAACCGACAAAGCCGACGTAAACACCGAAATCAATCCTGTGCAGTTAGCCGAATTGCCAACGACAAGCAGCTATGGCCGCAATTTCCAGTCCTTGTATAAACTCGTTCCTGGATTTACCCCTCCTGCGGAGCAAAACTCGTCGGGGGGCAATCCAATGCGTGCTCAGGCAAGCAACGCCAATGGTGTCTCATGGGCGGCAAATTCGACCCGTGTTGATGGCGCAACGGTATCCTATCCATGGCTGCCTTATTTGATTGCGTACGTGCCGCCCCAAGATGCGATTCAAAGCGTGAATGTGGTGACCAATAGCTTCACGGCGGATCAGGGCACGGCCGGCGGCGCCGCGATCAACGTAACCATCAAGTCCGGGACCAATAGTTTTCACGGCTCTGCCTTCGAATACAACAGCATCAACCAGTACAACGCCCGCAGCTACTACCAGCCGGTACAGAACCTGCCGGTGCGCCCAAAGAACATCTACAACGAGTGGGGAGGCGCGATCGGCGGGCCCATCTGGAAGAACAAGCTCTTCTTCTTCTTCGACGTCGACCGCATCACGCGTCGCAGTGCGACAAGCGGCTCCCAGACCATTCCAACCCCTCAGCTCATCAGCGGCAACTTCACCGGTTATCTGGCTGGCAGTACACAGGCGCAGATCTATGACCCCACGACCGGAACGGTTGCAGGTGGTGCTCAGAACGGGGTTGGGCGAAAAACCTTTGCTGCCACCAATGGAAGCGGCCTCATGCAAATTCCGGCAAGCCGCATCAGCTCTGCGGCAAAGAAGATGCTCGCTCTTTTGCCGCCGCCAAACAACTGCATCAACAACTGCCTTGCCTCGATTGCCAATGACTACATCGGCTCTGCGGTGGTGGCATACACGATGACGAAGTACGACACGAAGATCAACTACGCGAGCGAAAAGAATTCGATCTTCGGCCGTTACAGCATCGCACCCTATACCATCAACGACCCTCCGGCACTCGGACCTGCGAATGGGTCTCCCTTCGACGGTGGCAATCCCGGTGCCAATCTTGGAAGAGTTCAAAACGTCGGACTTGGCTTCACACATGTGTTCACGCCGAATCTTTTGCTGGCGATGAACGCCGGTTACGCGCGGCAGCACCTCGGTGGCCAGGGACCGGACCTCGGTACGAACTTCGGCCTCGACACCCTCGGAATTCCTGGTACAAACGGCCCGAATCCTCTCCAGAGCGGACAGCCTGGCTTCGTCTTCTCGGCTGCCGCTGCCAGCGGATTCGGCGGGGGCTCCTCCTCAAGCGGCTCCACTGCTTTCTCGTCGATCGGCAACCAGAACACGGCCAGCCCCTATCTGTTCCGCGACAATCAGTACGTAGAGAACGCCAACATTGCCTGGAACAAAGGCCGGCACAGCATGGCCTTTGGCGGCGAGCACACGCATTCGGCCATCAATCACTTCCAGCCACAGGGCTCGAATGTAGCGACGCCTCGCGGTGGTTTCCAGTTCACCGGCGGCCTCACCACGATTGGCGGTGTCACTCCCACCATCTTCAATCAACTCGCCGACTTTTTGCTCGGACTGCCGCAAACCTATGGAAAGGCGACGCAATCCCTGAACCCAAATGCCGTTCGCTGGTCGACCTTCGCCTTTTATGCACAGGACCAGTGGCAAGCGACGCCGAAGCTAACCTTAACCGTAGGCGCTCGTTATGAGTATTATCCCTTCGCCACGCGCGACCATCTGGGCGTCTTCCGCTTCGATCCTTCGCTAGGCAAGACCAATAACGTTGTCATTGGCGGACGCGGCGGCAATCCAAACGACACGGGCGAACAGATCGGATGGGGCATGATAGTTCCTCGTCTGGGAGTGGCCTATCGTGTCTCCGATCAGACCGTCGTTCGCGCCGGCTTCGGGATGACGGTCGATCCGGACAACTTCCGCCGCTTCCGCGAAACCTATGGCGCAGTGACAAACATCAACCTGGGTGGCGCGAACTCCTACACGCCCGCCGACTGCCTGCAGGCAGCGGATGGGGCCAACAGCATCACCGGCTGCGGCACGGTCGGCAACTCGACGGTCGGCATTCCCCCAGTTGCGCAACCCGACTACAGCACTGGCTTTCTGACGCTTCCAACTACTGCATCAACGGAAACAGTGCCCAAGAATTATCGCCGCGGCTATATCGAATCCTGGAACCTGGCCGTCCAGCAGGAACTGCCGGCTCATTTCAACATGAATCTTACCTACGTCGGCACGCATGCGGTGCGCGCCGTTACGTCGCTCAACATCAACGCAGCGCCTCCGGGGGGCGGGAATGCTGGGCGACTGCTCGCAAACGTTACCGGCTCGCAGGTCGATCTCACGTCAAACGCCCCGTTCCGTAGCGCGAACTATCACGGCCTGCAGAGCCAGCTCTCACGCCGGGTGGGCCGCGGTGTGAACACAGGACTCATCTACACCTGGTCCCACGCCATCAACTACAACGACAACTCCACCTACAGCGGCCTTATGTTTGCCTATCCCACGTACTGGGATCGCAACAAAGGAACGGCCGGTTTCGACCGTACGAACAATCTGCAGTGGTGGACAGTCGCGCAGTCTCCCTTTGGCAAGAACGGTAAATGGATGACAACTGGATTCGGCAGCAAGGTGCTAGGAGGCTGGGAGCTGAACACCGCGCTTAGCAAACTGAGCGGATTGCCATTCACTGTGACGGATGCGGGCACTGTTCTGAATGCACCAGGGAACACACAGGTCGCCGATTTAGTGAAATCAGCCGTAACGATTCGCAAGACCGCACGCAGCAGCACTAACAATTTGACAGGTCAACCGACCTATTTTGATACGAGTGCCTTCGCTTCTGTAACGGGCGCGGCGCGCTTCGGAACTTCATCGCGGAATATGGTTCGTGGGCCGGGCTATTTCAATTTGGATGCAAGCATTGTTCGTGAGTTCGGCATCTGGGAAAACCTGAAATTTCAGTTTCGAGTGGAGTCTTTCAATGTGACCAATACACCGGCCTTTGCTAACCCGAATTCGAATATCTCAGGAGCCAACTTCGGTTATGTCACGGCACTGGCAGCAAACTCGGGAGGTCGTTCCATCAATCTGGCTGGACGGATCACCTTCTAATGGTCGGCTAAATCCAATATCGTGCAGAAGCCGCTGCTAGGTTCTGACAAGGTTAGACCACGATTCAGCCAGGACTGCAACCAGTTGATCCAAAGGGGTCACACGGGCGTGGCCTCTCATTTCTTTCGATAAAGTCGTTTATTGATTTACGACAGGAAGACTGGCGGCGTTAAGGGGAGTTCGGGCCCAGATAGAGGTTCGTGCTCCTAGAGCGGAATCGATGGCAAATTCACCTCCGATAAGGTGAACCTCTCGCGCATGAATTTACCGGGCGCTCAACATCGGCAAGCCACTTAGATAAGTGAACTTAAGTTTGTCCTCATGCTGTGGAGACTCTTCCGAAACCGGTCTTCTAATGACCGGTTGAGCGGAGCAACACCATTGACAACAGTAACCTGTTTGGCTCCCAGGCTGAAGTTGCAACGCCACCTCTAGCGTTCTGGCCGGATCTACCTCCAGCCAGGTCCCAGTAAAGTGGGAATCCAGTTCAGAGCGATTCGACCAATTCTCCATAGTTCCGCAAATTACAACCGGAACGCCAGGGAACTTTTCTCGTGGACATCGATCATGAAATGAATTGGTACACGACCGACGGCAATAATCACGTCGGGCTGATGATCGCGGTATTTTTTGCAGGTACCATCAAGGATTCTCTGCCGGGAGACCGGATCGACGAACAAGTTCGCGTCCATATATTCAACGTACAAGTCAATCTGGTAGTTCGCTTGCCTTTCGAAGACCTCACGGATCTCGCGGTCAATGGAAGCGACTGCTGTCGCCGACCGCCCTTGCTCATGAAGCACAAGGACACGTCGGTTTTCCTGAGCACTAGCATTCCGAGCCCCTTGCGAGAACACCACGCAGGCAAGCAGAACGGAAGTCAGGCGAAACCGCTTAGGGGACCGCGGTAGAGGCATATCTCTGGATTTGAACGATCTTAGACTTTCCATCGATTAAGCTGATCCCCAAAATACAAAATTTACCTGATGTTTCATGCCCGCATATGCCTTGTCTGTGCAGGTTGCGATGGTTCCTACCGCGCTGTCTGACTATGCAAAGTACCGCGATCAATGATCATTGCGGCGAGAAAAGACTGTGTTGAGGACCTTCTGTGCTGGTTTGTGCGTTGGTTCAGGTGTAATCCTGGGATCTTGGGTTGCCAAGAGTCACTACTTGTTTTTCCCGGATCCACTACCAGTTGTACTAGTGGCAATCCCTCTTGACATCCGTTACGGTCGTTTTATCCAGGCGATATTATTTCTTCGACTCGGAGTCACCTGAGCATCCACAGTCTTTTGAGCGACACGACTATCTCTGATAAGGCCGGAACTGGGGGATGAGACAATCTCCGGGACCAGAATCATCCACGGAGGAGAACACCGATTATCCCGAGCATCCTTAACACGCTAGTTCCGGATAATGGGCTCCTGGCATCAAGAATCGACTGAATTCCTCGAATCTGTCCTTGTAGCGTCAGGTAGATTTCTAGCTTTAGACCGCTACTTTTGCCAGCAGATTCCCACTCATCGATGCCAGTAAGCTTTAGAGGTCAGTCAGTCAGTAGGCGGAATGCAGGTACTGCATAAAATGGAACGCGACATAGTGACCCACCCGTCGCTTTTGCTAGCGGACGACAATCCCGCTCTTCTCGAAACTCTTATCGAGATGCTGGAGCCTTCCTATCAAGTCGCAGCAGCTTTATGTAACGGCGCATCGGTTCTTGAGAAGGTCTCGGGACTCCGCCCTGACCTTGTCATTCTCGACATTTCGCTGGGGGATTTGACCGGTTTTGAAGTAGCCAGACGTCTAAGGGATATAGCGTGCCCTGCCAAGATCATTTTTCTGTCAGTGCATGAAGACGTCGATTTCGTGAATGCAGCTTTTGACCTGGGCGCATGTGGTTACGTGTTCAAGTCTCGTATCAGCACGGATCTCACAAGAGCGATCGACATTGTCTTCAATGGCGGGCAGTTCGCTTCGATCTATTCGCAATGGGTACACTAGTCTGCGCCACCCTAATGACGGCGGCGGTTGTGTTCAGTCGTCGTGCTGATGTCAGAAGTTAAGCTCCAATCCAGCGGTAGGACCACGTTGCGTTTGACGAACGTCCAGGCGGCTGCTAGTCCCATGGATCGCGAGGTGACTTCCCAATTGATATCCGCCGACAGCGCCGATATGGCGACTGAAGTTGAATCCAACCGTTGCCGCAGTGGAGACGAAGTTTCCGTAACCGAAGAAGTACATTTCCTTTACATTTCCGTCGAAAAACACGCGTTTGTTGAGGAAATAGTATCGAACATCGGGACCACCGACTGGCAGTGGCACGAAGAGCGACCCTGACGCAGTTGACACAGTGGCTTGGCCGGGTTGGAGGACAGTCCCGGTTATGGTTGCGTTAATGTCCAGCAGGTTGATCTGAAACAGTATCCCGAGATGTCCGCTGGCGCGATGAATGATGTCGTATCGATATCCGGGAGCAAATACGTAATTCTTCAACTCCCCTGTTGCTGACGACCCAGCTAAAAAGGTTTTGTCTTTATACGTAATTGTCTGTTGAAGGATCCGGGTCCGAGCTGTCTGGTTCGGTGAGACGACAAAGAAAAGATGATGCTTCCTTTTGAAATGCCAGTCTAAGTTGGCGTTAAAGGTCGAATAATCAGTAAAGCCGAAAGTTTATCGAAGGAGATCGGAGCCTGCGCACTGGATCCCGAGACAGTAGCAGTCGGGCTCGTGTACCAGAACTGGCCCCCAACTCTGAGCTTGTAGGCCTCCGGATCGGAGTCCTTCTCCTGGCCGAAAAGGCTTGCATTGGCAGATGCGCCGAGCAATAGGATCGCGAAAGCTCCGCGAATTGAGTTGCGGCACAGCTTTCCAGCGAGCATCTCGAGCGACATAGACATGAGCAGCATCACAGTGTTTTTCACGAAGCCCTTTCGATTCAGATAGACCCCGGGCCTTAACGTCTACCTGGAATTAGCTTTTATTCGACCATAGTGTCCCGGTGCTAGGGAGGCTACTGGCAAAAGTAATAGCCGTGTCGCGAGAATTTTCTATATCTATGGAATCTGCAGTCATTTCGAGTTTCTCGTAAGCGAACCGATATTGGCCCATGTATGTTTTTCGCAATCTCCTAGAAGTTTTTGCTAATTGCGCGGTCATCCTCAGCCAAGTATTCCTGGATATAGGCGCACATTGATAGTCGAGGAGAAGCGATGGGGCGGGCGGTATACGTTGAACCGGTCGGGAACTTGACCATTCGTATTGATCCAAAGCGATCATTCTCAAACGCAGGTACCGGATCCGGAGCCTCCGTGCCAACCTTAGGGTGGGGTATGCCGAATACGTCTAGGTTGACGCTTCGTGGATTTCTTTTATAAATGAGTGGCCTAGTGGCTGGCCTAGACCGATGGCAATGCTGCCTACTATTTGCTGCCTACTATTTGTATTGCTCGTTCCAGTCTGCGGTGCCTAGGTCAGTTCGAGTCCCGGGTCGACAGAATCGGCGACCGCACACAATTAGCTGGACGTTAACTGGCTCTATGGAGCGCACATCCCAAAAGATGCACCTGTTGTTCCACTCGATGACAACGACCGCTATCGGTTATTTCTACGGCAGAGTTTTACAACTCCGGGGATCTACATTAAGACCGGATTTTTTGCGATCCATGATCAGGTCGGAAACTCGCTGCCGGAGTGGAGAGATGGGTTTGAAGGCTTTGTCAAGCGAGTCGGTACACGACAAACACAATTTCTTCTGCAGAAAATGCGGCGGTGGGATCGGAGCCTCGTTATGACCGTTGCAAATGTGATGGATTCTGGCTGCGCACTCGTCATGCCGTCGTCCGAAACTTTGTGACCTATGACCATAGTGAGAAGCACCTGCGGCCGCAGATAATGCCCTACGCCGGATCAGTCGGCGCCGGAATAATCACGGCCACGTGGCAGCCCGGAAATCCGAAACTAGGTGTTTAGTCCCGGCATTTGGTGGTGCATACTTTCCAGAGAGTGGAAGGAGGCACTATGGGACAGATACTGCACCCGAGCGCCACAACGACAGAGGCGATCCGTCGAGCGATACAGCATAGTCAAGAGAGCCTAAGGACGCTCTCGAGGCGGGATGGCATCAACCCGAAGACGGTGGCCAAGTGGAGGAAGCGCAGTTCAACGGCAGATCATCGACCTGGTCCAACAGTGCCCAAGTCCACCGTCTTGTCCATCGAGCAGGCGGCCGTCATCGTTGCGTTTCGCAAGCACACTCTGCTGCCGCTCGATGATTGTTTGTACGCCTTGCAAGCCACGATTCCTCAGTTGACTCGCTCCTCGCTGCACCGTTGCCTGGAACGGCATGGCATCAGCCGGCTGCCGGAGGTCGAGGGAGACAAGCCCAGGAAAAAGATGTTCGACAGCTATCCGATCGGCTTCTTCCATATCGACCTCGCCGAAGTGAGAACGGCCGAAGGCAAGCTCTACCTCTTCGTGGCCATCGACCGGACCGTGGTCGGACTCGTTGAAAAGGCCGATATGCAGGCGGCCGCTGCCTTCCTCGAAGCACTCGTCGAAGCCGTTCCGTATCGCATCCACACCGTGCTCACCGACAACGGAATCCAGTTCGCCGATCTGCCGAAGAACCGTGGAGGGCTTACGGCTAGATGGCGTGGACATCCTTTCGATCGCATCTGTCTTCGTCATGGCATCGACCACCGTCTGACCCAACCCAACCATCCCTGGACCAACGGACAGATAGAA